>JBARXP010000442.1:0-1828 GCA_049647405.1 Elainellaceae cyanobacterium
AATCAGAAGTAACGACTGATGCTTAGGCACATCTACATCTAAGTCGGGTAAGTTTGGCCGACACACACTGTCTTTAACCAGACACCATGTGTTTCTTCCGCAGCCCATCGGCCTAGAGAAAAGATGATTCCAGCACACAACACCAAAGGAGATGCAACCCATGAATGAGAGACAAGAAATCCTGCCATTTGGCCTACCAATAGAAGAGATCGGCGGGGTTAACGACAGCGATCGCCTCATCGACACAGACGACAACGCCAGCAGCCGTGCAGAAGATGGCGATCGCCAAGCTCTTGTCGCCCCAGAGTATCGCCTCAGGCCGCTAGCCTCCTTCCAAATGCTGGTCTTTCGCTGCGCATTAAAGCTAGTGAGCCAGCACAGTAGAGTCAAAAACTTTTTTTCCATGATTTAAATCCAATATCAGTTGGCAGTTGTATCTCTTATAGAACAACGACATGCAGTGCCAATCGAATTCTGGCCATTCAACGACGATGCACTCACTAGCGTCAATATCTGCGACGACGATTCACGATTCACATCAACACATAAGGAGAAAGAGTCATGGTTGGAATTCCTGTAGGAAACGAGTTTCAGGTCAACACGACCACCATTGATAATCAAAATGATTCCAATATTGCCGTCGATGCTCAAGGCAACTATGTTGTGGTTTGGGAAAGCGACGATCCAGATAGCGGCAATGGCGGTATTTTTGCGCAGCGCTACGACCGATTTGGCACTGCGATCGGAGGCGAAATTGAAATCGCAGCAGACGCCACCCGCGATGAATCCGACCCCGTTGTGGGCATGGATGCGAACGGGAATTTTGTGGTGACCTGGTCTGACGATGGGGGAGGTGACGACGATGTCAGGGCTCGCCGATTTGACAGTGACGGCAATGCCCTTGGTGATACTTTTTTGGTGAATACCGAAACCGCGGGGAACCAGGACACGCCCAACATCGCGATGAACGCCAACGGGCAGTTTGTCATCACTTGGGAAAGCTTCGGACAAGATGGCGATAGCAATGGAGTCTTTGCGCAGGTTTATGACGCCGCAGGGAATCTCGTCGGAGGCGAAATTGCGGTCAATAACATCACCAATGGTTCTCAAGGTGACCCCGTTGTAGGCATTGATGACAGTGGTAATTTTGTGATTGCCTGGGAAGACGAAAGTACTGACAGTGCAGAGATTAATGCCCGTCGGTTTGATAGTGCCGGAAATCCAATTGGCGATAGCTTTGTTGTCAATACAACAACGGATGAGGATCAAAGTACGCCCGAAATTGCCATGAACGCCGACGGAGAGTTCGTGATTACATGGGCAAGCTTTGGTCAAGAGGGCGATAGCGATAGCGATGGTGTTTTTGCCCAGCGATACAACAGTGCGGGAGAAAGGATTGGCGACGAAATTGCCGTTAACACAACGACTGCTGAGGATCAGGCACAACCCTCTGTTGCCATTGATGCTGATGGTAACTTCCTCATCACGTGGGAAAGTGATGAGCAAGATGGTGATGATCGAGGAATATTCGGGCAATATTTCGACAATACGGGGGCTAAACAAGGAGACGAATTTCAGATCAACACCTTTACTGAAGGTTCTCAGGATGACATCGCTGTTGCCATGACTCCAGAGGGCAATGCCGTCGTTGTGTGGGAAAGCTTTGGTCAAGACGGCGACCGGGATGGCGTTTTTGCTCAACAACTTGCTGTTCCAGCATCGGTTGAGTTTTCTCAGACAGCCTTCACGGTCAATGAAGATGGCAGCGTTATTGGCGCAGAGGTGACCCTCACTCGCGACCATGACCTGATCGAATCTGAGGTGCAAG
>JBARXP010000443.1:0-1550 GCA_049647405.1 Elainellaceae cyanobacterium
ACGGTTTTGGGGCGAAAGGCGTTGCGCTTGTGGGGGCGGTTGATGGTGATTTTGGCGATGCCGTCGGCCTTGTGGTAGAGAATGTCGTCGTAGGGTTTGACCGCGTGCCAGGTTATATCCATGAATCCTGAAGGGGTGAAAAGAGCGAAGATGAGTCGTCGGTTAGCTGTTGACTAGTCGTTGGTTAGCCATCATCAGTGGGAAGGCCGAGTTTTCGTTTGAGAGTAAACCATTGGCTGCGCAGTTGCCAAAACTTGCTGCTCTCCATGGCGGCGATGCGAGTATTGAGGGTTGAGATTTGGGATTCGTAGTCGCTGGTGAGGAGCCGAATCTGCTCTTCTAACCCCGGCACACGGGTGGCGATGGGGGTCAGCTCTTTGATTTGCCTCAGACGGGCGATCGCCAAACTGTGACTGCGTTCGAGCCGGGTTGATTTGAACACATACAGCTCTTGCATCCGCTCTAGACGTTTGCTTAGCCATTCGGGGGAGGAGCAGAGGGCGTCTTGGCGCTGAATCTCAAATACTTCGTGGAATAGGGATTCAAAATCACCCGATGCGCCTCCATGGGCGTAAGACACTACCGTACGCGGATAGTAATAGACGGTGAATTGGGAAGCTTGCAGAACTTTGAGAAACCACTCGTAGTCGGCGGCAATGCGATAGGACTCGTTGAAGTACAGTCCTTTATCTGTAAAAAGAGAGGCGCGGAAGAAGCTGGCGGGCTGATGAATGCGATCGTCACCGAGGCAGATCATTTCTTCGAGCAGGCGATCGCCCGCTACGGGCTGATAAATGTTGGAGCCGCCGTTGGTAAAGCGGGCTTCGTGGTCGCCATAAATCAGGTCACTGTCGGGGTGCTGTTGGACGAACTCGACCAAATCTTGAATCACATTTTCGTCGAAGAGGTAGTCGTCGGCGTTGGCAAAGTAGAGCCAGTCTCCGGTGGCGTGGCGAATGCCTTTGTTCATGGCTTGGTAGATGCCGTCGTCGGGTTCGCTGATGACGGTGGTGAGGCGATCGCTCGCTTTTTGGCGATGGCGTTCAATGATCTCTAGGGTGCGATCGGTGGAGGCTCCGTCGATGATTAGGTGTTCGATCTGGGGGTAGGTCTGGGAAAGAACGCCTTCAATGGTCTTGGCAATGGTGGATTCGGCATTGCGGCAGACGGTGATGACGGAGACTTTCATGGGTATGACCGCAGGATGGAACTGGGGATGGGGTGATGTTGGCTAGGTTGACTATTAGGGTGAGGGTTCCCCTTCTACCCTAGGGAGAAGGGGTTAGGGGATGGGGGTAAACTTGCAAAACTAAAATGCACCCGATCATTATCTCATCGGACAGGTCTTTTGCTAGTGGAACGTTGGAGATGAGTTGGAACCATCGGACTTGGGCGCGCTTGCCCCCAAACCCCCGCTGAGGGACGGTTGCGTCCCTCAGACTCCCTCCAAAAGGGTGGGTTAGCTGAGATGCATTGAGGTCTGTTCGGGTAGTCTTGGGTGCTGAGTTTCCCCGTCATGGCGTAGTTTTTCTTGTAGGTCGGGTTAATCG
>JBARXP010000444.1:0-16599 GCA_049647405.1 Elainellaceae cyanobacterium
CATATAAGCGATCGCAATCTTTGAGCACTCCTACAGCTCGATGGTCAGTGGCTTCACTGGCGCTACTCTCTGCTTTTGTCTCGGGCTGTAATCCTGAGACAGCCGGAGGCGACAGTGCCAGCTCTGATCAGCCTACCGTCACAGTTTTGGGCGTCATCATTGGCGAACAGCAAGAAAAATTTGAGCAGGCGATCGCCCCTTTTGAAGAAGCCACCGGGATTGATGTGGTCTACGAAGGCACCGATGCCTTCGCGACGCTGCTTCCAGTTAGGGTTGACTCTGGCAATGCCCCCGACGTTGCCATGTTTCCTCAACCCGGACTGATGGCAGACTTTGCTCAAGAAGGGCAGCTTATTTCTCTCGATGAGTTTTTACCCAAAGACATCTTGGCAGAAGCCTATCCTGAAGATTGGATTACTCTCGGTACTGTAGACGACCAAATCTACGGCCTTTGGTATCGAGTCTCTGTCAAAAGCTTGGTGTGGTACAGCCCCGGCGCGTTTGAACAAGCAGACTACACCATTCCTGAAACTTGGGACGACATGATGGCGTTGTCGGATCAGATTGTCGCTGATGGCGGGGTGCCCTGGTGTTTGGGCATGGAGAGCGGTAACGCCACGGGCTGGGTCGGCACCGACTGGGTCGAAGACATTATGTTGCGCACCCAAGGGCCTCAGGTCTATGACCAGTGGATTACCCACGACATTCCCTTTGATACGCCAGAGGTGAAACAAGCCTTCGACCAATTTGGGGAAATTGTGCTCAATCCTGACTATGTGGTTGGGGGCACGGTTGGAGCCATCAGCACGCCGTTTGGCGATTCGCCAACCCCACTCTTTGCTGATCCGCCGGGGTGCTACATGCATCGTCAGGCCAATTTTATTGCCTCTTTTTTCCCAGAAAATATCGTGCCTGGTGAAGACGTAGCGGTGTTTCCCTTGCCGCCGATTGACGACGCCTATGGGTTGCCTGTACTTGTGGCAGGAGACGTGTTCAGCATGTTTAACGACACGCCAGAAGCGCGTCAATTTATGGAATATCTAACGACTCCAGAACCCCATGAGATTTGGGCGGGTCTCGGTGGCTTTATTTCTCCCCACAAAAACGTCAGCGTCGAGGTCTATCCTGATCCGGTGAGTCAGCAACAGGCGGAGATTTTGCTTAGTGCCGATACGATTCGCTTTGATGGGTCAGACATGATGCCAGGGTCTGTGGGCACTGGAGCATTTTGGACGGGCATGGTGGATTATGTGGGAGGCTCTGACCTAGACACGGTGTTGTCTAATATCGATGCCAGTTGGCCAGAGAATTAGTGCGCCATGACAAGTGCGCGGTAACGAGTGCGCAGTAATGAGTGCGCATTTATTGATCTGAGGCAAGAATGCAGCAGGGGGCAGCTCACAGGCGGCTCCTTACTATTGATATGGAGTCATATAGGGCGGCATTGATGCTGAAATTTTGCCTCAGCGCAGGTTTTATCTGCCCAATCAGAATCATAAGTATAGAATCCTTAACCCATTGACTCTGGACGATGGCTCATTCCAAGGATAGAACTGGATGGGTCATGAAATATTTTTGCTCTTAATCTGGCTACATTGAGCTGACATTGTGAATTGGCATTATTGGCCTTGATCGAATTGGACTTGATCAAATTGGCATTGATTTAGACTGCGATCTAGACTGCATGTGTAAGCCCTGCAAATGAGACGCTGATATCGTGGCATCTGAGCGCTGATATTGCAGCCGAGCTGGCCATTGATGGTGCGACTTCAATGGTGCGGCTTGATCAGATTCTTTGTGAGGCGAGTGCAAACCCTTTGTGAGGCGAGTGCAAACTCTGCTGCGGCGCATCTTGATCTATGCCTTTGAGATCTATGCTTTTGAAGATCTATGCTTTTGAAACTGAGCAAACTGCTGTTCTCAACTGCCGCCGTTCAAAGCAATATCTAGTTCAAAGCAATATCTAAACAACAGAGGCAAAGTCGAAGGGGCGATCGCCATTCCACCGCATCGCCATTCCACCGCATCGCTATTTCACCACAGTTGATTCGCTAGATTACTCATTTCATGACCCAGTCAAGACTTTTACAGGTTTTTAGAGGGAGCCAACAGACACCGTGAACATTGCATCATCATCTGCCTCAAAGATTCGCTTGGTTGAAGATGCGACCCAAGAGCTTATGGAATGGGCTGCGAACGTGAGTGATTCAGACGCAACCTATTTTGAGCGAGGCCAAGAGCTGTCTCGTCGCCTGGGCGCTCATTATCGAGAAGATGGGCTGACCGAGATTGGGTTTTGGACTCCAGAACTAGCGGGTGAAGTGATTCAGTCAGAACGCTGTATCTATTTGGAGATCTTTACCCCTGTAGTGCCCGTCGATTTTCGAGCGAAAGAGCAGGTGACTCAGTTTCGGTGCGATCGCCTGCCGCTGCCTCAGCAAGGCGAATATATTTGGGGCGTCTTAGAAGGAATTCAGCCCGGTACGCGCGATCAGCTTGGCTCTCTCTACTGGTTGCGCTATCTCGATGGTCGCAATAGGTTGCAAACCGTACGAGATGTCGTTGCGTATTCTGTGCCCTACGGGGTGTTTGGGCCGGCTGAAGTCTACGATATGGCCAAACTGGAGCAAGAGCGCACCGATTTACACTACTTTCAGGCCACAGGACGGAAGAAGCCCGAACCTTCAGAGTTACCGGAGGTAGAAGATGCTCCCCCAGTTGAGTCAACGGTCTCGACTACGGCAGGCCCGTTGATTGGGACGATGACGACTACGGGCGGAGGCTCAACCATTGCCATGCAAAGCCCACCACCGAGTTCTGCCACGGCGGCTGAGGCTCAAGATACGGCTCAGGATGATTTAGCAGACATCCCTCGAATGCCCGCCCCCGTCAATCTACTCCAGTTGCATATTGCAACGGCCTCTCCCGAAGGTACGATTGAGGGCTTGACGCGGCTGATTCAGCAGATTTCAGACAAGCTTGAGCGAGGCGAAGAGCTGACTTCCGCTGAGAAAAACTACATTGGCTATGACGGGGTTCAGTTTCTTCCGGTGGAACCAACCATTGAATATCGCCACGACGGCGACAACACCGATACCGAATTTTTCGCGCTTCCCTCAGATCTCGTCACCGCGATGGAACAAGAGGCCATCGATCTGCGCGCTGCGATGGGTGAAGACTCTTCTCCTGATGATAGCCGCGATATCGCGATCACTCTTCGCAAACCCGATACCCAAAATTGGGGCTACGACATTCCTATCTTGAGTTCTTCGGCCACTAACCCTGCCAATTTAGGAAGTCTCCGTCCTGATGAAATGATCGACTGTCTGGCGGCATTCCACAACTTTTCCCAAGGCCCCATTCAGGTCATTTATGACTTGGTGTATGGCCATGCTGATAACCAGGCTCAGCAACTGATTGGGCGACAGTTTCTAAAAGGCCCAAATATGTATGGGCAAGACTTAAACCACCAGTTGCCAGCGGTGCGGGCTATTTTGCTCGAAATGCAGCGCCGCAAAGTGGATACCGGAGCCGACGGAATTCGGGTCGATGGAGGCCAAGATTTTCGGTTTTTCAATCCGCTATCGGGACGGGTTGAGCAAGATGATGCATACTTGCTAGCCATGAGCGATGTCGTGCAAGAAATTGGCGGCTATCAGCGATTGCTGTTCACTATTTTTGAAGACGGTCGTCCTTGGCCCCAAGAAGGCTGGGAAGAAACCTCAACCTATCGTGACTTAGTTGACCTGCGCCCCGAGTCTTATCAGTGGGGGCCGCTGATCTTTGCTCACAATACTCCGGTGCTCAAAGGGTTTTGGGATCTGAAGTGGCGGCGGGTGACCGAAGTGATGGTGCAGGGCGATCGCTGGATTACTGGATGCGCCAACCATGACACGGTGCGTCGGGGTAACCAGATTGATCTCGACAAAGACATTAACTGGAACTTGGGCAAAACCCTGCCAGAAGCGCTAAACAATGCCTACGATCACCCTGCGGTGAAACTATGGGTTTATGGGTTCAGTCCAGGATTGCCGATGGACTTCATCAATGCGCTGATGCATGCGACCTGGGGCTTTTTCCGCAACACAGACGATCGCTATGGTGTTAAAGTCGCATCGGAAGAAATTGGATTTTTAGACTGGCAAATGACCCCTGAGCGGTATCAGGAAACGTATGTCTTTAAGCGTCTTAAGCTGTTGGGGTTTGATGATTTAGAATTTTTGCGACAGTTTTGCCATGCGGTCTCGGCAGCACTAGAGCATAGCGACTACGACTTAGAACTAGTGGCACGGATCTGTCAGCGCTGTTTGGGAGATGACTTGAGCCTGTGTGAGTTGCCGTCAATGGGAGCGCTGAATTTTCCCGATCGCCCTAAGTTCACGAGGCAGCTAGATGTATCGTCTCTCAAACTGTTTGCCAAAGCATTTATGGAAGACATGCACGATCTGAGCAACGTTCAATATGTTTTCGACAACGTTGATCCGGTCAGGGCGGAGTTTAATCTGCAATTGCGACGATATCGACTGGCTCATCCCTGGGTGCGTGAAAATCTGGGCGGACTTGATCGCTTTAACCGCCTCACCGATGAAAACTACACAGTGTTCTATGGCTTGCGAACTCAGCACCGACCCCCTGTAGAGGGTGAAGCTGCGACCGAACCCGAATCTCTGGTGATGGTGACTCACATGGGTGGTGATCCGGTTGAGGTGCCGATCGCCGACTGGCTTCAGCTCGATCTGAGCGAGTGGCAGGTGGCGATCGCCACCCCTGGGCTTGAGATTCCAGATGATTTGAGCGATATGAAAGTCTTCGAGCTAAAAGATATGCAGGGCATTTTGCTGGAGAAGAAAATATCGGCATAACCACGCAGGATGAGATGAGTCGTGGATCTTGCGTGGCGATCGCCCCTACTGTGCATTTGAAGCAAAAAGACGAAGGGCACGGCATTGCCGCGCCCTTTTCATTCCTGACACTGAGAGCCTCACAAACTGAGCGACTCTGAGTGAAATACTGCTCTAAGGCTGCATCTCACAAGGGAATCGACTTATGGAGTCAAAACTCCAGGCCAATTTTCATCGGCTTTAGCGATGTTCCCTTCAATATCTTGCACCCACCTTTCTTGAATGCGCTGATCGTAGTTGAGATAGAGTTTTCCATCTACGATACGCCATGCTTCTGGCTCAATGGGAGCGGTATCTCCTTGACTCACAGCCCAAGCGCAATACCCTCCATACTGAGGGGCATAACTTTCTGGAGCTTCAGCAAACAGGTCGCGATGCTCAGCACTGGCAAACCGCCAGGTGACACCGTTCCACTCATGCTCGAACTCAGCACTGCCGATGGCTACCTGACCCTCTCTGAAATAGGCGACGGGGTCGGCTCCACGAATGGCGACGCCATCTTCGGCAAAGTAGCTGACCTCTACACTACCTGCACAAGGATCAGCGCCTGCACAAGGATCAGCGGCACTGACCTGAGCGTCTGTGCTAGACGAGGCAGACCCGATTGCATCGGGTGTTTTAGACTCCGAGCAAGACGCCAAGCCCATCGTGAGAGTAGTGGCGATCGCCAGACTCGCCCAGTAAGAGATACTCATGACAACATTTCTAGCTCCAGTGAGACGAACTCCAGTCAACATTACAGGGAGATAACCTAGCCGCCTGCACAGGGGTCAGCGGCGCAAGGATCAGCCGCGCAAGGGTCAGCGCCTGCACAGGGATCAACTGCCGCACAGGGATCGGCAGCAGCACAAGGGTCGGCGCTTTCGGTCTGAGTGTCCGCAGCAGGATCGCTAGGAGTACTGCTAGAACAGGCCCCGAGACCCAAAACTAGAGTGGACGCGATCGCCAGACTTGCCAAATACTTCACTTTCATATGAATCTATTCCTTTCTAAAATTCTTGACACAAACTTACAGGCAGTTTTATCAATGTTGTGCAGTTGACGCCATTAGACCTTACATTCATGAGAAATAGCTGAATGCCGATGAAGCACAAGATTAATTTTTACAGAAGCAATGCTCTCCTGTTCAATACTCTCCTGTTTCTGAATCGGTTAATGTCTATGGGTTGTGGGCGCGCATCGCTGGAAGGGCAGAATTACGGCAATTCTCACTCCCCCACTCAAAAGCTTCACTGTTAAACTGAAAAAATGTAACGCTCATTTACATTCCTGAGGAAACTTCTACACAGAGGCTCCTATAGGCTGAAATGAGAGGCGCGATGGAATCCATCGCTTGATTATGCTTTTGAGAATTGCTCTCACCGAGGATTGATATATGCCGCCAACCTTACTCGTTTCTCATGAACTCCCAACTTTGACATACAGTGCGACGCGCGATCGCTTCGATGAGAGTTGGAGGCAACCCCTATCGACTCTATTGGGGCTGGGGCGCGCAGCAGGAGCTGACTTTGTCGAATTTTTTATGGAGCGGGTCAACTTTATTAGCTGCCTCGCTGAAGATGACGCCATTACCAGCATTTCTCCTCGTCTCTCCACAGGTGCAGGGGTGCGTGTCTTTTGGGGGAAGCACGACTGTTATGTCAGCACCAACGACCTGACATTTAAAGGTCTCAAAGATGCCCTCGAAAAAGCGCTTTCTATCTTAGGGCTCACCATACCTGGCCCTAACGCCTTTGTGCCCGAAATTAACCTAGAACTGCTGCGCGACTACGCCACGGCACGCCAAAAAGAATCTTGGCTGGCAGACTCTAGCTCGATGCAAGAAATGGGCGATGTGTTGCTAAGCGCCAACAGCACCCTTGAGAAAAAAGCGACTCATACCCAGTCTCGCCGCGCGTCCTATTTCCGTGACTGGCAGGAAGTGCTGGTTGCCTCTAGCGACGGTACCTTTGCCCGCGATATTCGCCTCACCCAGTCTTTAGGGTTTAACCTACTGTGCGCCGATGGCGACAACCGATCTTCTATTAGCAAGCGTTTGGGCAGCACGAGCGACCCGGCTTTCTTGCGCACCTGGGACTACGCCGACACCGCTGAAGAAGTGGCAGATTCGGCAGGCAAGATGCTCTATGCCGACTATGTCGAATCGGGCACCTACCCCGTTATCATGGCCAACCAGTTTGGCGGCGTGATTTTCCATGAAGCCTGCGGTCACTTGCTCGAAACCACCCAAATCGAACGCAAGACGACTCCTTTCATGGACAAAAAGGGCGAAAAGATTGCCCATGAGAGCCTTACCGCTTGGGATGAAGGGCTTTCTGAAAAAGAGTTTGGCACGATCGATATGGATGACGAAGGAATGCCTGCTCAGCGGACTCTGCTGATCGAAAACGGTATCCTCAAAAACTTCCTGTCTGATCGAGCTGGGTCAGTGCGCACCGGGCACCCTCGCACGGGTAGCGGTCGTCGTCAGGGCTATACCCACGCCGCTGCTAGCCGCATGCGCAATACTTATATCGCTCCGGGGAACTACTCCATCGACGACTTGTTTAACTCCGTCGAGAAAGGCATTTACTGCAAGAAAATGGGCGGCGGCAGTGTCGGCCCCACCGGAGAATTTAACTTCGGTGTCGATGAAGCCTACCTAATTGAAAACGGCAAAATCACTAAGCCCCTCAAAGGCGCGATTTTGATTGGAGAAGCGAAGGAAATCATGAACAAGATTTCTATGTGTTCCAATGACTTAGGCTTGGCGGCTGGATTTTGCGGCTCTGTCAGCGGCAGTATTTACGTCACAGTCGGTCAACCCCATCTCAAGGTTGATTCGATCACGGTCGGTGGACGGTAATCACCGGATACTTCCAGCACTGCATGTCATGACCTAGGGTGGGTTCCGGCTGAACTAACCCACCCATTCTCCCCACCCTCTCATCAAACAGAACCTATGCCCACCATTCAAGACATCTCAACCTACGCCGAAACCAGTGCGCGATCGCTCGGCATCCAAAAATACGATATCTATGGCTCCACCGTAGATGACACCAGCGTTCAAGTCGATAGCGGCGAACCCAAGCAAGTCAAAGCCTCTAACCGAGCCAGCGTCATCGTTCGTGTCTGGAACAGCGATGACACCATTGGCGTCACCTCGACCACTGATGTCGATGCCCAAGGTATCGAACTAGCCCTCAAAACCGCATCAGAAGCTAGTGCCTTTGGGCCAAAAGAAAATGTGCCTGACTTTAGCCCAGAAGCCCAAAAGCCGATTGAATCGAAAGAATTTGCGAGAACGCCTCAGGCTCCTGTTTCTAAGCTGATTGAAACGCTGATCGATGTAGAGCGACGCTTGCTAGATGCTCATCCGGCGATCGCCGGAGTGCCTTACAATGGCCTTTCTCAACGCGATATCGACAAGTTTTATCTCAACAGTGAAGGAGCCTTGCGCCACGAGGCCAACTCTTACACCTCCCTTTATCTCTATAGCAAGACTGAGCAAGAGGGGAAAAAGCCCCGCAGTGCCGGAGCTTACACCATCAATCACAGCCTTGAAAAACTCGACATTGAGAAATGTTTGAACGAAGCGGCTGAGAAGACCATTAGCCACCTCAACTACCAAAAAGTAAAAACTGGGCGCTATTCAGTCGTGTTTTCTGCCGAAGCGTTTCTCGGCTTGTTGGGAGCTTTTTCAAATCTGTTTAATGCTCAAAGCATTCTCGATAAGCAGAGTCTTTCGACCCCTGACTCCATCGGCCAGCAGTTAGCCTCTCCTCTGATTTCTGTGTTCGACGATGCGCTTCATGCTGACAATGTGGCGATCGAGACGTTTGATGGTGAAGGCACCCCCACTCGTCGCGTGCCGCTGATCACCAACGGCGTGCTGACTAGTTTTGTTCACAGTGCAGGTACAGCCAAACGTCTAAACACTCAACCGACGGGAAATGCTGGCATCGGCGCAAAAGTCTCGGTCAGCCCCAACTTCTTCCATGTCACTCCGGGGCAGGCGGCAGACCAAACTCTCAGCCTCGACACCGCTGAAAACGTGATTTTCATTGATGACCTGAGTGCCCTCCATGCGGGTGTTAACTCCCTACAGGGATCTTTCTCGCTGCCCTTTGATGGCTGGTTGGTCAACAAGGGAGAAAAGGTGAGCATTGATTCGGCTACGATCGCAGGAGATATTCGCGACTTGATGAAAGCGATTATTTACGTTGAGCAGGAAGCCGAAATCACCCCCGGCGGCATTTCTCCCCGCGTCTGGGTAGAAAACCTATCGGTGACGGGTGAGTAATTTTCTAGAGGCACTGAGTTCTAGAAGCGCTGAAGGCGAGCCTCTAGAGATTATTCGCAGAAAACGTGTCGCACTCGGCTAATTCGCCTGTCTCTAACCCACGGGTAAACCACCGCACTCGCTGCTCTGATGACCCGTGGGTAAACGAGTCGGGCGCAACATAGCCGCGAGATTGCCGTTGTAGCCGATCGTCTCCGATCGCACTCGCTGCATTGAGGGCTTCTTGGACATCTCCTTTCTCAAGGATTTGCCGAGCTTCGTCAGCACGGTTGGCCCAAATGCCCGCAAAGCAATCAGCCTGGAGTTCGAGCCGCACTGAAAGCTGATTGGCCTGAGCCTCACTCGCCTGCTGCTGGGCTTGGCGAACTTGCCTTGAAATTCCGGTCAGGTTTTGCACATGGTGTCCGACTTCGTGGGCAATAACATAGGCTTGGGCAAAGTCTCCTGGAGCTTGGTGACGAGTTTTTAGATCGTCGTAAAAGCTGAGATCGATATAAACCTTTTGATCGGCAGGGCAGTAAAAAGGCCCTACGGCAGCCTGGGCAAACCCACAGGCTGAGTCAACAGCGTCCGAAAACAAGACCAGAGTTGGCTCTTGATACTCTCCCCCAAGCTCTTGGAAAATTGGGTTCCAGGTATCTTCTGTGTCAGCTAAAACCACAGAAATAAAATCAGCGAGCTGATCTTGTTCTGACGACGTTGGATTGGTGGAAGAAGATGGGGACTGCGAATTGACCGATGCCCCTTGCTGAAGCACGACAGTCGGGTCACCCCCCAGCAGCATAACAATCACAGCCAGCACAAGCACTCCCAGTCCGCCGCCTGCGGCAACGGTGCGACCCCCTCCAGATCCGCGTCGATCTTCAACATTTTCGCTTCTACGACCCAACTGCCAGCGCATAATGGACTCCTTACTTCTCTATCTTTAGGACTCTCTCAAACCAAATGGACGGGCACGCTTTTATTGAAGAGTTCTGTACTGATTGTCAGGGCTAATGCGAGAAAACCGAGACTCTCTCCACAAAAAATTTAGTTTTATCGTTGAGGCGATCGCACGCGCTTGGCAAGATGATGCTCAGCCAAGCAACCCCAGAAAATTATTGAGCCAAAGAGCTGAAGGCGATCGCCATTGCTAAAGGGTCTGCGCGATTTCTGGATTGGGCTACGACTGCACCTTTGGGCAAATGTCAGGAATCAATGGGATTATTGGGGGAAGTCGCTTGACATATAGGGTAAAAACGGTAACAATGAATACAGAAACAAAGAACGTTCATTTCTCAAAGTTTATTTCCTAGATAAGAAATCAGCGCTTGAGAAACGGAAGTAGGGAATCACCCGAAGGAACGCGCCTCTTGTAACCGACACACACTTTTGGAGGCGAACCTCATGAAACTCACATATCGCGGCATCAAGTACAATCCTCAAAACCCTTCTACATCTCAGGCTCACAACGTGAACGGTAAGTATCGCGGAAAAGCGATCGACGTTGTAGTTGCAGATCGTTTTGAGAGCAATCTTCACTAGATCCGACAGACAGATCCAGACCTAAAAATTTTGGATTGGTGTCTGAAACTGATCACGTCAAAGCTTCATTAAGCTTCATTGGAATCATCGGGGAGGTAGCAGTGCTACTTCCCTTTTTTGTTGCAAGTTTTCTTGATGCAAGTCAGTCACAGCCCCCCTTCTGAAACTCTGGGGCAACGCAAACCGCCCCCTGCGATGATCTGTAAAACAGTCTTAGAATTCTAACCCAACCTTAGAACTCTTCTTCTCGGCGGATGGCAGCTAATTCGTCTTTCAACTCTTGGAAATAGCTGGATTGAACAATATCGCTGACCTAGCGAGCGAGTTTAGCCCGGTCAATCTCAATGTGAATGTTATCTCGCATGGCACCAATTTCCTCCTCGCTCTCCGGCGGTTTTAAGTAGGGCGTTACCCTTGCGCCTAACTCCTCCAGACTTTTTAGGGTGGCAGGCGCAAGTCCACGAACCTGAGTAATATCCATCCCCTCATAGAGCAATTGCGGAGCAAGGCAAGCTCGCGGTTCTTGCTGATCCATTGACCAGAGCTGGAGGGTGTTGGCCTGAGTACCCGCAATCGTCAGGCGCTCATCAACAGGTTGGATCGCCCATAGTAAATCAGTTTTAGCCTGTAGAGTATCGAGAACTTCGCCAGAGACAATATCCCAAACCTTGATCGTCTGGTCAAGGCTGCCGCTGACAAGGCGAGAGGTTTCACCCTTAACATCAGGCCAAAACGCCACGGTCCACACGAGTTTTTCGTGGTTTTGTAAGGTCTGGATGCAGGTTTGTTTGGAGACATCCCACAGTTTGATCGTGCGATCGCCACTGCCACTCGCTAAATACTGACCGTCAGGGCTAAAGGCCACTGCCCAGATCCAACCCTGATGTCCTGTGAAGGTTACCACCGGAGAGGTTTGCTGCCGATGCCAGAGTCGGACGTTGTAATCACTGCTGCCTGTGGCGATCCACTGGCCGTCTGGGCTAAAGGCGATCGCCAGCACTCGTCCTTCATGACCAGCAAACGAAGCATGGAGCCGATTTTGCCTGACATCCCACAGATATAGACAGCCATCAAGACTGCCGCTAGCCAGCCACTCTCCATTTTCACTAAACGCGAGAGCCGTAACCCCTGCGGTATGGTTGAGAACAACGCGATGGGTGCGGGTCTTGAGATCCCAGAGAGAGACGACACCCTGGTCGCTGCCACTAGCAACCCATTGAGGTTGGGCAGGGGAGCCATCGTCGTCGGTGGAATGGAGCGCAGCGATCGCGACAGCCCTTACAGGAGTCGTGTGGCCTGACAGTTTGTCGAGACAATGATGGGTCTGGCTGTCCCACAGACGCACATCACCTTGGCCATCGCCGCTGACGAGCAATCGCCCATCAGAGCTAAATCTGGCCGCAAGAATCGGACTATCTGATGTCGTTGCCGTTTTCCAGGTTCGCCAAATTTGCCCCGAGCTGACCTGCCACAAGACAATCTGGTCATCGCTACCGCTGGCTAACAGCGCGCCGCTGGGGTCAAACGCAAGCGACCAGACCTGACTCGCGTGGGCGGCAAGGGTATGAATAGGGCAACTCGTCAGAGCATCGAAGATCTGAATAGTGGCACCGTCGGTCACAGCCAGAGTTTGCCCATCAGGGCTGAAGGCCATCGTCCATGCAGAACTGAGGGAAGCTTGCCAAAGCGGCTGGAGGGTATTGCCCTGACGCTGCCAAAGATAGAGGGCTTGGGTGTCTGCGCTCGCAGCCAGGTTACCATCGGGGCTGAGGGTGACGCTCACCAAAGAGCTGCCTTGCTCAGACTGCCACGGGTTGGCCTGGTCTTCGTGCCACAGTTGCAGCAGGCCATTTTCGTCGCTGCTGACCAGCCAGCCATCTTGACTCACCGATAGAGCCGTAATCGGCCCCATTTCAAAGTGCTGATGCTCCGCTTCGGTCTGGTGATCCCAAATCAGCAGAGTACCGTCGCTGCTGCCACTGGCGAGGCGATCGCCATCAGGCAAAAAGTCGAGGTCATAGACCCAGTCGTCATGAAGACAGAGCGATCGCCTGGGTTTAAGCTCTTCTGCACCATCATATAAATGAATGCTGCCATCAAACGTTCCGATAGCCAAGGTTGCCCCGTCGAAGCTAAAGGCCAGCGTGCTAATGGAGCTGGAATGCTGATATTGCTGGCGGAGCCGCCCATCTAAAGCCCACTGCCGCAACGTGCCATCGCCGTGCCCTGTGACGAGCGTGCTGCCGTCGCGGCTGAACGCGAGGTCATAGACTGGCCCAAAGGTATGGCTAAAGCAACATCGAGATAAATCAGCATGATGAAAACTCGTTTGAGCCAGGTTGACGTTGTGAAAATCGACCTGCCACAGGGTCAGGTTGGCAAACGACTGTCCGCTCAGGTCAGCCTGCAACTGAATCAGAAGATTAACAAGATTGCCCGCCCAATAGGTTTGAGCCGTGCCTGGAGTCGTCAGTCGAGCCTTGAGACGATGGGTAAGATAGCGAACACTGGTGTTTTCAAGCAGTCGGTGCAGCAGGGGTTGCACAAACCTCGTGCGCTGAGCCATCTGCACCTGGCTCGATGCTTGTGCCTTGAGCAGTGCATGGGTGTGCAGGCAGGTCACATCGGGGACTGGCTCGTTAGGCAACAGGGTCAGAATCTTGCACGCCTCGTCTAACCATTGATTGCTGACATAGTCCATCACCACAGACTGAAGGGTAAAGCAGCCTTGCTGAGATTCCATCAGCGAACGGCGACGCAGGGATTCTAAACTCTCTAATAGCTGGCCACGCGGTACAGATGGAGTGAGATCGCGCTCCAAATCAGCAATGGTCGTGGGTTCGCCGTTGATCGCCAGCCAGTAGGCGATCGCCCGTTCTAAGCTATTGAGACGGTTAAACTGCTCGGCTAGGAGATGATTCAGGTCGCCCAATATCCAGGTCTGCTGGGCGAGAAACTGCCCAACATCGCCCCCAAACAGATCTTGAATCAGAGTTGCCGTAATCGTGAGAGCCAGCGGCACCCCGCCGTAGCGTTTACAAAGCTGGTGAAATTGGCTGAGGCTGCCGTTTAACCCTCTCGTTTGCAAGATGGCCAGCGACACATCGCTGCAGCCTCGCAGAGTCAGCGACTGAACGGATGCGTGACCTGCCAGAGAGGCAATCTCAGGGGGTTTTTCTCGACTGGTCAGCAGTAGACAACTCTGATGAGATGCTGTGCCGAGCTGTCGCAGCAGTTCTCCATAGCCTTCATAGCCCGGTTGCCAAGTTCCAACTCGTGGGTCAGGTTGGAGCACCGATTCTAGATTGTCCAAAATCATCAGACACCGCTCGGCTTGGAGGGCAGATATCAGCTGATTGAGGCTGGCGTTGGGCACAGGCTGGCCTGTGAGAAACGTCACCACATCTTCTAATAGACTTTCAACGGACGGGCTGTGACGCAGCGATCGCCAAATCACCCGGTCGAAGTTGCCCTGAATCTGTCGGCCTAGCTTCACCGACAGATAGGTTTTGCCCATGCCGCCCAAACCCAGCAGCGCGACCAAGCGGCAGCGATCGCCCTCAATCCACTGGTGCAGCGCCTGCAACTCGTCTTGACGATGCTGAAACTGCGAGATATCGACAGCGCTGCCCCAGTCGTATCGGGAACGGTTGAGAACAGTGGGGGACACATCTGCAACCGCTTCAGCTAGGGTCTGCGTTGGCGGCAAAACAGATTCGATGACCTGGGGTTTCACAAAATCTTCCGGCGCGAGGTCAAGCCCAAAGGCTCGAAAGGCAAGAGTCAAGGTGCGTTTATCTACGACGCCATCGCGGTTGAGCACCCGTGTCAACGTGCCGAGAGACAAGCCTGTGCGTTCGTTGAGTTCTTCTAAGGTGAGGCGATCGCCATTTTTCTCAACGTCTTCTGCCGCTTGCTTCGCTCGATAAAAGCGGTCGTAGCCAATGGCCGTTAACTGGACACCACGAATGCGTTTGGGACGTTGTGTAGACATGCTTTGCCCGTCGGTTCACGTTTCGTTACAAGTTTTTTGACTTAACTTGCTAATCTTGGCTGGCCTTTCCTAATACTTTGTCTGAAACTAAAAAAGTCTTCAATCCATTCAGTTTGTGTTGCGTGGATTGGTCTGTAGTCGGGGGACTCGGCTAATGAGAAAGCGATCGCCCAATTCTATTCCCCTGACCCTAGCAGAGCTGCGAGGGGTGATCTCTGCTCGACTCTCTCGTCGGGTTGCGTTGTGGGTTTTCATTAGTATTGTCTTGATTGAGGCCATCATCCTTGTGCCTTCGGTCAGGCGGCGCGAACAAGAACAGCTCGGACAAGCCATTGAACGCTATGAAACCCAACTGCAATGGATTGGACGCAGACAGCCGCATCTCGCACCTCAAGATTGGGCTGAGACGCTCCAGCAGCTAATGCAGGAAGGCCTGACACCTCATCTGCAAGCATCAACGCTTTATCAATCGGAGGCTGCGCTAAAAACTGAGCTAGACAATGCCGGAGTTTCTATTCCGCCATCGGTGCTAGCTCGATTAGAGCAAGGGTCGGTTCAGCCTGACTCAAGTCTCGTATGGGCTGGCCCCGTTGTCTACCGAGAAGGCGATCGCTATTGGCTGATTTGGCAGTTTGCCGAAGCCGTTACTCCTAATGAGACGGCTCCTCTGCTGGTGCTACAGCATGATGCAGAGCCCATTCAACAAGACTTACGCAATTTCGTCATTCGCATCACCGGAATTGTAGTGCTGATTTCAATCTTTGTCACGGCAACCACCATCATTGCGTTAGGCCCATTGGTGATCGCGCCTATCTTGCGGCTACGGCGAGACATGCTGAAGGCGGGAGAGGCCGCTAGCAACGATCAGGCTCCTCAGTTTGAGGCTAAAGCTCAACTGCGCGATGAGCTAGGAGAGGTGATTGGAGCCTTTCACCTGATGTTTGAGCACATTCGGCAAGCGATTCGTGAGCGGCAGCAGGCCGAGCAAGAGCTGATTGCCGCGAAAGAATCGGCTGAATCGGCTAATCAAGCCAAGAGCATGTTTTTGGCAAACATGAGTCATGAACTGCGGACGCCGCTCAACGCCATCATTGGCTATAGCGAAATGCTGCATGAAGAGGCGGGCGAACAGAGCTATCAAGATTTGCTGCCCGATCTAACCAAAATTCAGTTTGCCGGAAAGCACTTGCTCGCCATGATTAACGACATTTTGGATCTGTCCAAAATTGAGGCCAATCGCATGGAGTTAGCCCTGAGTACGGTTGCGATCGCCACCCTGATTGAAGATATTCGGGCGACGATACAACCCTTGATGGAACGCAATCACAATCGATTCATTGTCGATTGTCCTGAGCCTATCGGCATCCTCCACACCGATGAGCTAAAGCTCCGTCAGAGCCTCTTCAACCTGCTGAGCAATGCCAGCAAGTTCACCGAAAACGGCACCGTTACGCTACGAGTCGAACGTCGAGAAACACCCCCCGAAGGTCTTCTCACAAGCAGGATAAACCCACATTCAAAGCCATCCTGGGTGAGTTTTACGGTTGTAGACACGGGTATTGGCATGTCTCACGAGCAGATGCAGCGACTCTTTCAGCCGTTTACTCAGGCCGATGCCACAACCACCCGCAAATATGGCGGCACAGGATTAGGACTGGTGATTACCCAAAAGTTTTGCCACATGATGGGCGGCGGCGTAACAGTAGACAGCATGCCAAACCAGGGGTCAGTGTTCACCCTGTGGTTACCCATGACTGCAGCCTCCCCTTCTGGGTAGGGCTGATTCTCTAGAGAAAGGAAATAAGGGTGGGCAAATCATGGCGGAACCCGCGTATCGCTTTTGTGAGGGAGGGATGTCCGGCTTTGCGAAATATCGAAATCGCCCAGGAGCGCAGCAG
>JBARXP010000445.1:0-2485 GCA_049647405.1 Elainellaceae cyanobacterium
GCTGCCTGTATCTTCAGCTTGCGGTGAAGATTAGGTGGAACATACAGCGTAACTTTTTGCTTGTCTCTCATATATCAGACAGATATAGGTGATACCCGGGTATGGTTGTCAGAATAGTCGCCATCACCGGATGCTGTCAAGACCGAATGACGTCATGACGTCAATAATGTTACATTGCTTAACAATAGGCGGAGTAAGTCTTAGTTCTCAATCTGCACGAATGACCGCGATTGAGCCGTTTTGAGCAACTTTTTTGAGCAACTCATGAACGGGGTTACGCTTTTTTGTCGTACGGATGATGGCGTACTTGCGAGCAGTATCTCGTGAGGGCGTCGCTGACCTCAATGCAATGTAATGATTCGTATGCTCGCAGGACTCCATGGATCTCGTGTTCCTTGGCTGTTGCACCGTAAGATCGACGAGTGAGGGCTATGGGGCTGACCGGGGCGATCGCTGCCAGATATGAATATTGCCATCCCAGCAGCCGCTAGCGAGAATAGTGTGAGGCTGATCTGCGGCTTTTTCAGTTGCGAAGGCTAGAGTCCATACCCAGCCTGTGTGACCCAATAGTGTCGCGATGAGTTCGCCGTCGAGTGACCAAAGCTTAATACTTTTGTCATTACTGCCAGAGGCTAGTTCTTTGCCATTGGGGTGCATGACGACGCTATTGACTGTGCCAGCATGGCCTTGAAGCGTTTGCGTTAACTGTCTCGATTTAGTATCCCAAATACGAATTGTTTGGTCGGCACTGCAGCTGATTAACGATCGACCATCCGGACTGATCGCCAGACCTGTAACCTCAGCCGTGTGCCCGAGCAACATACCCAGACATTGTCCAGTCGATACATCCCACAGGCGAATCGTGCGATCGCGACTACTGCTAAACAACAATTGGCCGTTGGGATGAAAAGCCAGCGCGACAACCCAGTGCTCATGCCCTGCTAGAGTCCGCAGAATTTTGCCGTGGTTAATATCCCAGAGATGAATCAGTTTATCTTGGCCACCTGTGGCCAGAAGCCCTTCAGTTTGCTGAGCCGAAGAGATCTTCTGCACGGGTGAGAAAGCAACCGTGCGAATGGAGTCTTGATGTCCTGTTAAGGTGCATTGATGAACTCCTGTTTGGAGATGCCAGAGGCGAATCGTTTTGTCGTTGCTGACGCTGGCAATCAACCGCTGGTCAGGGCTAATGTTTACAGCCCGAACCCATGACGAGTGGCCTGAAAGAGTATGCAGCAGTTGCCCTCGCGTCACCGACCAAATGCGTACGGTTTTATCACCGCTGCCGCTTACCAGTATTTTGCCGTCTGCACTGAGGGCGACCGATCGCACCCAAGCCTGATGGCCTTTCAAAATATGAGTGCATTCCCAGGCTAGAGTCTTTGGCTGGTCAGCCCCTAATGAGACTGGAGGCTTGCTAGTTTCGCCTTTGCGACGATTGACAGGCGTGGGCACAAAAGTCGGGCGATCGCCAATAGCGGACGCACTCCGGTTTAAATCATCAAGCACCTCATTTGCTGCTTTGTAGCGCTTACGCAGCTCTTGCTCAACCATTTGATTGAGCACGTGAATCAAATCTTCACTCACGGGTTGATCGAGGTGGTTTTCCCAGTCCCACACACATCTGCGCTGATCAAACAGCTCAGATAAAGGCTTGTGGGTTAGCAGTTGAATACAGGTCACGCCCAACTGATACAAATCACTGGAGAACGTTGCACGCCCTGCCGCTAATTCTGGGGGGCCATATCTCTGGCTGTTAATTTTGGTTCCGGTTTGTAAGAGGTTAGTCGTAGTTGCAAATTTAGCCGTGCCAAAATCAACAAGAAATAATGTCCCAGATTTCTGATTGGCTTCGGTGCTATCTGCACCAAGAATTCGAATTAAATTCCTGGGTTTAATATCTCGATGGATAATTTGGTGAATATGAACAAACTGGAGCACCGGGAGAATGTCGTTTAGGGTGCTGCGAATCTGGATTTCTGTAAATGTGCCTTGCTCTTGAAGCTGTTGATCTAGGCTAACTCCATCGATGAATTCTTGGACTAAATAGCGATGACGACCCTGTTCAAAAAAGGCCATTAAGGCAGGAATTTGAGGATGCTGACCCAACTTTTCTAACCGCAATGCTTCTCGGCGAAAAAGAGTTGATTCGTCAGTACCTGGTTCTAGCCCCTGGGAGGGTAGCCCGACCAATTGTTTGAGAACACAAGGCGGTTTTGAGGGTTTATGTTCATCAACGGCGAGAAATGTCCGACCTAGATCGCCTTTGCCCAGGAGTGTGAGGGTTCGGTAGCGACCGCTCAATTGAAGAGAAGCCCCGCAGTTTGAGCAAAACTTTGCCCGCGACGGATCGGGTGTCTTCTGCTCTGCTGGGTTTGGACAATCAGGATTAATACAGTAGCTCATGGCTGCAAAATAAAGCAGGCTAGTCCGTTCAGTGTGACATAGTTTATCAAGGCACCGTTTATCGGGGAGCGGAGCAAGCGCA
>JBARXP010000446.1:0-42342 GCA_049647405.1 Elainellaceae cyanobacterium
GGGGGAATGTGAGCAACGACTTTGCCAAAGACTTTGATGTCTCGTTCAAACGGGCATTGAGCCGGGATCAGGCGAGAAATGAGGTGGGCTGTGCGGCGATCGCGAATCTCGACAGTATCAATCCAGTTGCGCAGGGGGCTGAGGAGGTCAAAGCGCGATCGCCCTTGGCTAGAGTGCATATTTTCTGACTGAAGTGACGAAGTGTGGTTCAGGTTAGAAGTTGAAGAGTACATAATTATTCAGCGATCGATCGATCAACTGATTTAGTTTCGTGCCTATAGAAAGGATACAAACTTTTTAAGGCAGTTCCTTGAAGAAAATGAGAGAAAAAGGTCTTTTTTTCTAAAGCTTTTGTGAAACATTTCAAACAAACTCAGCTTTTGTCTATCTTCGGCAGAGTTGCTCAGTAGATTCTTATAGTTCCAACTGCTTGATGAGGGATATTTGCCTCTTTCATACGTATTTATAAGGAGATAGAAATCGAGGGCAATCTAGTTAATCTTGTTGCAAATGATACGGTTTTCTCCTCCCTACTTTAGAGCCTCAGATAAACTAGAGATGCCTAGGCCGAGATCAAAATCGAAATTATAATGACGAGTCAGTCTTATCGGTGAAGAGCCCAATCGACTAGCACTTAGGGAGACTAGCTCAAAAACCTCTGGGCTTTCGTGTACTAAGGCACATTGCATACTCGATGAATGAATCAAACTTATACAGCTATTCATTTTCAGAGTTCCGAGGATGTCGGTAGAGAAGGATTTCTGAACTCTCTCTATCCCTAGAAATAGAGACAATCTTTCTGAAGTAGGAGCTGTAATTGTGTTTCTGATCACAGACTTGTTCCTATCAAGATCACCGTTTCTAGTCTGCCAATAGCTCACCCCAAACCGCTCATATCTCAATTTTCGTTAGGGTGTTGCTTTCAGTTATGTTTCTGATCTAAAACAATATCAATAAGCCCTAGAAAATGTATCGTAAGCAACTAAAAGATTTGAACTCTCCACGGTGTCAACGCTTTCATTTTGCTGAAGAAAATCAGCATATTTAGCGATCGCGTCTGCTTCGCTCACCACGGGATATTGCAGTTTAATGCCATCTTCAAGTTGGATCACCAGACACAGCTTAGACGGATCTTTTGCTTTCAATGTTTTTTTGGTAATGATCATAATTTTCAAGAACTTTACAGCAGAGTTGTTGGTCATAATGAAGCGCCATCATGGCGTGATGTTCCTGAATTAGCATCGAGAAGCTGGATATTGAAGGGCAGGGCTAGTAAGTTCAGCAGCCAAATTCGTCTCGGAGAGGGAGTTTCAAGGGGTATGAACAATCGATGGATCAATTGCTGGATCATTAAGGTTGAGCTACTGGCGATCGCCTTCATCAGCATGGGGATCGGTAGTTGTTCTGCCAATCTACCCAATGGCACTAGCGAGTCAGATGCGATCGCAGATGTGCCCGAAGCCCAAGTCTTTGAGCCATTCCGTGATGCCGTGAATGTTGCGATGGAAGCCGCAGAACTGACCCAAGTTGCCGCCACCGAGTCAGATTGGCGTGTTGTCGCCCAGCACTGGCAAACTGCAATCGAAATGATGAAAGCAGTGCCAGAGCAGCATTCCCAATATGCGATCGCCCAGCAACGAGCTACCGAAGCGTATCCCGAAAATTTTAGCTACGCCCAATCAAAGGCGGGCAAAAAATCTCTGCTGCTGCCATCAGAAGACGACGAGCGATTAACCCAGATTGACTTTGGTGCTGAGCATTGGCCGTTTGTCATTGATGGTGAGTTGGCTTGTGAGCAAGCGCAGACAGGCAGCTACACCGTTAAAGTTGTGACTCTGCAAGGAGCAGGGCATACCTTTGCCCTGAATGGGCCAGCCCAAGCACGAGAACTTGAGCACGGCTGGCAAAACATCGATATGATTTGGCGCGATAGTCCTCTCGGTGAAGGCAAAATGCCGATCCATTGGGTCACGCTGCGAGGAGAGGCTCTTTGTCAAGCCTAGCGGTCAATCTCTAGCCATTCTCACAGGTCGAATCCGGTATTGGTCAGCGATCGAAGATCGGTCTGAAAGGTCGCGTCTGGTGCTGCTGCTTCATCGCCGCCCCCGCCTGTTTTGATCTCGTTTGTCTTGATCTCGTTTGTATGAACTTCTTCTGGATTAATTTCTTCTGGGTTGATCTGCGTGTTGGCTTCTGTCCAATCGTCGAGTCTTGCCGCCGCTGTATCTGTGGAATTCGTAGGTATGGAGAGATGAGATGAAGATTCCATTACTCGATTTTCGCCATGTAATGACTCATTCAATGGCTCATGGTCTACGGCGACTTGGGGAGTCGCCATCGCCTGGAGTCGCTGGCAAAACGAAGAGTCAGGCTTAGGTATAAACTGATCGATGGCAGGCTTATGTCGCCCCATAGAAGGGCGATCGCCCCTTTGGAGAGCATTGGACTGTTGTGCCTTGGGCTGTTGCGTAAACGGACGAAGAGATGGAATCGAGCGGTGGAACCCTGCCTGTGATGCGGAGTCAGCGTGATTGATTTGCGTCTGCCCATGCTCTAATTCTGGCAATGGAGCTGAGGGTGCTGGATGGCTTAGATGTTCTGATTCAGCGATCGCCGCTAATTCTTCCGCAACCGACTCAAGCGAATATCCCTCCAAAATCGGGCTGCACACCATCCGCTCAAACTCTCCGTTGAAGTGACACAGGACAAGCGATCGCCGCTGCCAGATCGTCAAAATTTGCTGTACAGACACGGCTTTATATCGCCCCTGATAGAGGGCTTCAATGACTGCCGCCCGCAGCCAAGGAGATGGATAGTCTTGAACCCAGGTTGTAATCATCTCACCAACGGTTTGGCCGTCCATGTCAAAGTTATAGTGGCGCAATAAAGCTGCCGCTAGAGCCATAGACTGGACGATGGAGTCTCCGTTAGTAGACCGATCGGTCATGGGTGCAAAATATCCTCACGGATGGATAAGACTGGATGAATAAGACGATGAAGCAATCTAAGATAACGAACCCTCGTTAAGATAGAGCCTAAGAGGTGGATCATAACGCACGGTTAAGACCTATGCGTTATTTTTTAGATTCGTACTACGGTTGCGTCTTTTTTCGTAACTCTCTGTTTCGTCATTCTCCGACGTTAGAGACGGTCAGAAATGCAGCGTGCATCTAGTACTCGACGCGGCCCCTCGCGGGCAACGGTGCAAGGCTGAATCACAGACTCTAGGGCAGGCGATCGCGCCAGATTGAGATTGGCCGATGCGCCAAATGTGGACTCGACTGCATCGAGATATTGATGAGTCCACTGCTGGGTCAGGTAGTCTGCATCAAAAGCGTCTGCATCGAGCATCCAAAAGTCGATGCCATAGGTATGAATAAACCTCTCGACATCGGCTGCATCGGGGCTGTATTGGGCGTGAATCAAGGCAAGGGCGCGATCGCGAAATTCACGGTAGTATCCCAAATGGTAGGGAATTGCATATTCTCGCCCGACTAGAATAGAGCGCTGGGCAAATACAGGGATATTGTTTGCCTCCTCAGATAAAGACGCCACCAGAGTTGCTGGCTGCTGCTGTTGGAAAAAGGCATACAGGCGGGGAGCATTGCCCTGCTTATACTTTGTCAAAGGAAAATCTTCGACGAACGCAGGATAGAGGATTACCAGCAGCACCAGCAAGGCCGCTGTGCCGAGCGCGATCGCCCGTTTCACGCTAACACTCCTGCTACGAACTAGTGCGACGGGTAGCACACTTTCCCGTAGTAGCCACTCTATGATCAGGGTTAACACAATTGCAGCGGCGATCGCCAGAATAATCCGTAAGCTGTGGTCGGTATAGCGACTAGGCAGATGCAGCCGAAACAGCAGCAGATGAGCCAAGACAAAAAGACCGCTGGCGCTGAGCAGCAGAGTTCCCAAGATCTTCACCTGGGGAGTGAGCGCCCGGAGAATCGGATTGGCAGCCATCGGGGGAGCCACAGCCTGCCGCCACAAAATAATCGGCAAAAACACCCCAAAACATAAACTTGCCGGACGCACCAGACCCACGTGCAAAAATCCGCTGCGATCGCCCACCGCATAGAACCACCAGAGATTATCGCTGAAGAAAAAGCTGCGACCTCCCGGCCAAAACTCGGGCAGCGATCGCGCTTGTTCCACGGTGATGACCGGGCCATAGTCTGACGAGGTCAACCCATAAAAGGCCAGCACGGCAAGAATTATTCCCAGGTAGAGCACAAGAGCAGTAGGAAGGCGATCGCTCTTTTCTTTGGGAGATGTGCTCGTCCTTTGCCAGCGCTGCCACAGTCGTCTGAGCAGCATCAAGACCACCATGCCACCAGCCACCAGCACATACTGCGGATAAAAGACCCCCAGCAGGGCCAGGGCTAGTCCGCCCAACAGGGGCGATCGCCACTGGGGTTGCCTCGATTTAACATCTAGTCCCTGTTCAACATCTAGTAAATAATAAAGAAACGCTAGAAATAGCGGATAGACGAATGAGCGAGGGGTGGCCGAAACCAAATCGTCTTTCATCCACAGAGTCTGATTGAGCAGGAGGCAGGCCAAAAAGCTGGTAAACGGCAGCGGCACGATCGCCATCACTAGCCAGAAAAAATAGGCCGTCGTAACCAGGCTCAACACCAGCGGAATAAATAAGTTGAGCGTAAAAGGATCAACGCCCAGAGCTGCTCCTAGACGATAAACCGCGATAAACCCCAACGGCGTCACCGACTGAAAATAGTCAGCAATCAAATCGTCGGGAAATAGCTGCGGATCTTGAAATCGCTGCATCCAAAACAGAAATTGGCGAGCGTCGTCTTGTACCAGGCGATCGCCACTCAACCCCTGGTGAAGCGCCATCGCAGCAAACAAGAGCGCGATCGCCAGACTCAGGCCAAACCAGCCTCCAGTTTTGGCCGTTAGCCCTGGGGGTCTGGGTGTTGTGATGAGGGTATAAAGCCGAGCGATCGCCATGCAATCTCAATCCTATGTGCTGACCCAATCCTACGTATTAGGAGGCTTGGGGGGCAGCTTCTTCTGAGCGAGTGGTCTCCCACAGCCAATCGTCTTTTTCGTCTTCTTGCAGGGTAATCGGCTGGCTGACGATGGCTTGTTGCCGCTCTAGGCGATTGCGGAGTGGGTTGGAGGGGAGGTAGAGATACACCGTGCTGTAGTCGTCAGGCACATCAATGGCCGCAGGGCGATCGCCCAACTGCAACGACACGTCTCGATTTAGGGCATGGCTGAGAGACAAAATCCGGCCTGCGGGCTGGGCATCACTCACCAAAAGCACATCGGTTTGCTGGTTGATCCAGGCTGCCGCATCGGGGATGCGACGGCTCTTGGCATAGCTCTTGTGCCACCACACCGGAATCTGAGAACTCACTGCACAGGAGACAATGCCCAACGCTGCTAACGAGACGGCGACCATGCGCCACTGTCGGCGCGATCGCTGCTTAGCACGGCTAGAAAACGGACGGGTCGCCAGTTTGACCGACAACAGATAGGCGATCGCGATTTCCAAGCCCAGGTAGCAGGGAATCGCATAGCGAGTAATGCTCGATCGGCGTCCCTCAATCAGCAGATCAGGGCCGATGATGGCTAGCCCGGTGACCCCAATTAAGGTCGTGATAAACAGCGCCGACTCCATCGAGCCCCGACGCCACAAAAAGAATAGCGAGGCGATCGCCAAAATCGCCAACAAATAGTGAGCCGGGTTAATCGCACTCGGCCCCTGGTTGAGATCGAAGAAGACCCGACTCAAATTGAGTAGCCAAAACAGCGGCAGCGAACCCGATCGATCGAGGTTCACTGACTGGGTGTTGCCGACAAACTGGTCAAATCGGGTAATTACCACCCAGAGCCATGGCGAAAACAGCAGCAAGGCCAGAGCCGATGAGGCTAAATAAGACCCGTGCTTTCGCCCCAGCGGAACCCCTTCCGTGATCAGCACATAGAGCCCATGACTGATCGCCACAAACCCGGTAAACGGGTGCACATACAGTCCTATGGCGATCGAGAGTCCATAAATCGTCCACGGCAAGGGCTTGTTTACTCGCAGCGCCCATAAGCAAGCCGCACTCGACAGCAAAATAGTCAGCGTCCAAAAGCTATATTCCCGTGCTTCTTGGGCGTAAAGCACATGAAAGGGCGACACCGCAAACAGGGCTGTAGACACCCAACTCACGAGAGATGAGCCAAACAGCTCCATACACAGCCAATACATGCAGGGCAGAGCCAGCAGCCCAAACACAACCGACAGCATCCGAATTGAAAGCACTGAAGCGGGCAGATTCAGCATCCAAAATCGCGCAATCAGGTAGTACAAAGGCGAATGTTCGGGGTGCTCGCGAAGGGCCTCCAGACTGTCTTCTAAGGTGTACTCCGCATTGGGGTACTGGTAGGTGTCAAGCAGCTCACCCACTTGAATCACGCTTCCGTCATAAACCTGCTCGACCATCTCTGCCTGGGTGTGCCCCGAGATTCGCAGAGAGGTCATGGTTTCGTCATGCCAATACACCTTTTGGTCAATATTGTAAAACCGAAACGCGATTCCCAAGAGCAAAAGAATCACAACAAAGTTGCGAATCCATACGGATGCCCAAAGCGAATCTAGCTTCAGTTTTCTCTTATCAGTTCTCAAAGTCATAGTGGACGCTTCAGGAGATAACCGCTTCTTTAGGTAACCCGAGTTTTTTACCTGACGTACAGTATCACTCGAAGAGGCGCAATCTCAAGCAATAAGTGACACATGGAAATAGTTAGGACTTACGCACAACTCGCCTAAGCCTGAATACACTCGTTGAAAGGGTGGGCGCGTCGCGCCCACCCTTTCAACAAACTACGTAAGTCCTGATAGTGACATATGGGGGCTCAAATTTCGTGCCTGAAATCTGGTGGGATGTTGTGGAGTTTGAATCATTATCTGAATCATCAAGCGGCGGCACCGACTGATGCCAAACCCTCAATTCATCAACGTGTCAATTAGGAATTTGGTTAGGGCATCGGGAGGAATCGTATCTAGAATCTCCGTTGTCACGATATCGAACTGGGCTCCCGCCTCTTGCAAGTGATCATCGAGCAGGGTGAAAAATCCTCTCGCAATGGGGTCGTCGCCGACCTGCACTAGCCCAATGCCCAATTCTTCGTTCTTATCCATCTGCTGGGTGGCATTGACGATGACCTTGGCGATCGCCATCCGGTCTTGGGGTTCTCCATCCAAGATCACTAAGATGATTTCGCCATTGGCCTTCGTGCGACCCTGAGCTTTGCGGGCAAAGTAGTTGTCGAGCGATGCTTGCAGCACTTGCTTCAGGCTAATGGCCTGGGGCGGAATATGGGTTGCAAGAAATTCAGGCAGCTGCTCAGAGGTCACGTGTTCGTACCATTTGAACTCACAGTTCATATCTGTGGATTCGCAGGCTACGTATAGGGTGATGCCATCGGGAGCAAAGTCTTCACAGGCTTTCAGCAAATTCAGAATTGAGGTCTGAGCATTTGCCCATCGCTGCTCGTAGCCTGGGGGCGGCACCTCTGACTTGACGGCTGTTTTCGCAAAGATAACGGTGTAGTCTCTATTTTGCAGAATTGTATCAACCATAGGGATTCCAATCGGTAAAAGGCACGGATAATCGGGGGATTGCCTGACGGGTCAGGCGCACCTCTCGTCCGCCTGACCAGCGCCATCAAAACGCTCCCGTCGTTAGACTCCACGATATTCTTCGTACGGTGTATTCGCCACCACTGGTTATAGCTGTAGTCAATTTATCGAAGACATAGACATTGTGTGGGCGCGCACCGCGCGCCCACACAATGTCGTCAGGCTGCTGGCTGTAGCGATAGAATCCAAGCTCAGAATCCGAGAAACGTGTTGGGAGCACGGGGAGCGATCGCCGGATCATATCCACCGATTTGGTTGGTGCGCAAAAACCAGAGGTTTGCACCTTCGAGCAACATTAGCGTGCTGACCTCATCGTGGGCGCGGCGCGGCAGTAGAGTGCGCCAGCTTCTCAGGGCCGTGGTGATTTGGCTGCGACTCGTCCAGTGATTGTTGGGAGTGAGTCCTGAGAGATTTTCAACATTGGCGGCCCAGTCTGATCGGACGATGCCCAGGGGCGCAAGCTGAGCTTCGAGCTGCTGACCTAGCTGGACTAATCGCCGAAATCTCAAGGCTTCAGGATTTTGGGGATTGGCCGCCAGCCACGTCTGAATGTCTGAACTTTGGCTGACCTGATATTCCACTGATTTAACTGTGGCGTAGAGAGCCTGGTTTGAGTCTTGCACGCAGGAGGTTGCAGGCGTGACGATAGCGGCTCCTGTTCCATCGCCAGTCCGATAGCGTGCCGTCATGATTTGGAGCTGACGAATGAAGGTATCGAGGGGAGCAAGCTGGATGCCGCCAAAATCGTAGGGCTGAGTCACCACATCAAAATCGATCATCACCTCTGACATGGGGCGGGTGCCTAACCAACCTCGCTGGAGGTTGCCGCTGTAGTCGGCCCAGTGAACAGCACCTGAAATAATGCCATCGGGGCCGTGGGCATAGACCTGATAATGGGTAATCCAAAATCGGGGCTGATCGGTGAGCGGGTCGGTCATTACATCGACAATGCCGTAGGAAAAGTGCCCGGTCGTTGTCCCCAGTATCTGAGATTCGCCCTTTTCGCCGCCGATGCCGCCAAACGTATGCAGCACGATCGCCCGCTGGTGAGGTGCTTCAAGCTTGCGCCAGGGGGCGATCGCCTCTTCCCTAGAGGCAGCGTCAGGCGCGAGTAGCACGGCTTGGGCAGAGCCTTTCCTCTGCGCTGTATTCGCCCAATTTTTTTGGGCAATGTAGTCGATGCCGCCTTGGGTCTTGAGAATGACCTGATCGGGCTGAAGCTGCATTAGGCGACGGGGCTCAACAGCACGCACGACAAAGATGCCGCTGGTTGTGCGATCGCCATAAATATACCAGCCCTCGGCGTTGAGAGGAGAGTCTTGAATGGCATCCGTGGTAAAGCGCTGAATGCCATCGCGAGTCGGAACTCCTTGAGGAATGATGACCTGCTCTGTTGGCCCGTCAAACTGCTGGGTCGCCTTATTAAAATGACGCACCTGAAACCACTGGGCAGACGGATGCCCAGCAAGGGCCGCACCCATCGCCGGAGGAGCATCTACAGGGTTAAGAATTTGCACCAGTGCCTGCGATCGCCCGGTCATCTGCACCGGAGAGTCGGCAATGTTTAGCACCAGTTGCCCGTCAGGTGTCACCTCCACCTGAGGACGGCTCAGCGTCACAACAACATCATCTCCAGGGCGAGCCCCCGCCAGAGACTCTAGGGGTTTCACGTTTGTCCAGCCATTGAGCCGTGTGGGATGAACCTGGCCGTTGCGCTGGCTGTCGCGAGCTGCCGTCGTGAACTGAAGATCAGTGGTGACGAGCCGCACATACTCCTGTACGTCGGGGCGATCGCTCCAGGTCAGCTTGGCCCATTGCCCCACTCGATCGCGATAGCCAGGGGCGGCATTCTGAATCTCAAACCAGACAAAGTCTTCCTCGTGACGCTGCGATCTCTGGGGTAGAATCAGCCGCCCCGACCAGGTCGCAACAGGTTGATAGTATTCGCTATAGGCATGGGCTACCGGAACGCGAGGATAGGTGCTCGGTCGGTTGAACGGATCTTGAATAAACAAACTGTAGTTAGAAGCCTGAACAGAAGTTTGAACGGAAGTTTGAACAGAAGTCTGAGCGGCTTCAGGGGCTGAGCTACAGGTTGTCGTGGCGATCGCTACCCCGACCCAGAGCCATGTCCAAGGTTTTCTCATATCGCTACTGACGCGTTTTCCTTAGAATAACGAGACCCGACAGGCAATGAGCGCCCCACCGCTACCGCAATGGGTTTAAGGCTGCGGACGAGGGCATTCATGTCGTCTAGAGAAAGGGTTTGGCGGGCATCAGAGACAGATTCTTCCGGCACAGGATGGCACTCAATCAGCAACCCATCGGCTCCACAGGCGATCGCCGCTCGCGCTAGGTCAGGCACTAGTTCTCGCTTGCCCGTTGCATGGCTCGGATCAACCACAACAGGCAGATGGGTAATTTGCTTGAGCGCAACCACCGCTCCCAAATCTAGAATGTTGCGCGTGTAGGTGTCGAAGCTGCGAATGCCCCGCTCACACAAAATCACATTCGAGTTACCGTGCGCCAAGATGTACTCGGCAGCCATGACAAACTCTTCGACCGTGGCGGCGAGTCCTCGCTTTAGCACAACGGGCTTATCGATTTGACCCAGAGCCTTGAGCAGATCGAAGTTTTGCATATTACGGCTGCCGACCTGCAAAACGTCAGCATGGTCAGCCACCGCTTCGATCTGAGAGATAGCCATCACTTCAGTGACAACAGGAATGTCGTAGCGATGGCGAATGTTATTAAGAATCTCCAACCCGTCTTGGCCCATCCCCTGGAAAGCGTAAGGCGATGTGCGAGGCTTGTAAACTCCACCCCGCAACGCCTGTACAGAACCAGAAATCTGTTGAGCTACCGTATCCATTTGTTCTTGACTCTCAACCGAGCAAGGCCCAGCGATGATCAGCAGATCTTCGCCACCGACAGAAACGGACTCCGTGAGATGAATGACGGAGTGCTTCTGGGATGAGGCTTTGGCGGCAAGTTTAGCGTTCTGCATTGGAGTTCTCCTTGTGAATAATGAAGGTTAGAAATGAACTGGCGGTTACCGCGTTGAAAGACACCGATGGGTAATGCGCTTGGACTGGCTTGGGGTAATGCGCTTGGACTGGCTTGGACTAATGCGCTCAAATGGCCATGAAAAAAGCCCGAAACCATCAGTTCCGGGCTTTTGAGATTGCACATGCAGCATCTTCTTACCCGGTAGCGACTTGGGGCCAAAAAAAGAAATATCCGTAAAAAGAGCGGGCTGTCAAAGATGTATGCATGAGATTAAAGGCGCTTGAGAGACGGTGATTAAGAATGACGATTGAGAAATGGCTATCAAGAGATTGCTACTGGAAAATGGCGATGGGAGCATCCCGTGCAACAAATTTCCTAAAACAAAAACCGCAGCCTTGCGGTCTGCGGTTCACCTGAGGTTCCATGCGATATCGCATTCACACCCGGTGAACCCCCATAAACCAAAATCCAAAATAGTAGAGTGCGCAAGTCATAGATTTCTCGAAGTAATAATTTTTGGGCAGCTACTTTTATTTTGCCTACCTTGTTGATAACAGACTTTTTTAGGGGAGTCAACTCCACAACTGGGTGATTTGGGTGATTGCCGTTTTCAAACAGGTTTCAAACCGTGTTTGAGAATAGTGTTCGAGAATAGTGTGCTTAAATAGTGTCCAAGGAATAATACTCAGGGAATAATGCTGAAGGACAGCGCGCTCAAGGACAGCGCGCTCAAGGACAGCGTGCTCAAGGACAGCGTGCGGCCTGATATAAGCAAAAGCTTCTGAGCCTGAAGACGTGTAATACTGATATCTGGATCACGAACTCGTCTGGCGATCGCTGTTATCCTTTCAGATAGGGTGAAGTGCAAGATACCTTTTTTCTGAGTATCCTGCTTAGCATCTCCCACCCAAAAAAATTAATTCTAAGATTTAATTATCAATACTCGTTTCAGACATAGTTTCAACCCACAACTTAAACGTATCCTGCATTAACGCATCTCACGATTTCGTTTATGGCTATGCGCGATCGCCTGCTTCGTTCCCTCCCTTTGTTTGCGGTGACTCTGGCGACTTTGGCGCTTGCAGGCTGGGTTAACTCAACACAGCAGCAACATACCGCGACGCCGTCTTCTTCTCCTGATTCTCTCCCCACAAAGCCCTTCTCCGACTCTTCAATCATGGAATTGACGAATACTGACCGTGCTGAAATCCGTACTGTGATTGAACATCAGCTCCAAGCCTTTCAGCAGGAGAATGCAGAGCTGGCGTTTTCCTACGCAAGTCCTGCTATTCAAGCTCAATTTGAGACCGCAGAACGCTTTATGGTGATGGTCGAGTCTTTATACCCTGCCGTTTATCGTCCCCGTTCGGTCATGTTTGAAAACATTGCGCGTGTCGAAGGCAAGGTGACTCAGCGCGTCATTCTGATGGCACCCGATGGTTCATTATTTAATGCGTTCTACATGATGCAGATTCAGCCTGACGAGAGCTGGCGAATTGACGGATGCGTCTTGACCGCGATTGAGGGACAAAGTGTGTAACCCATGAGTGCCGTTTCATGTGAGTGCCGTTTCATGGGAATAGTTTTTTGTCGCAGACCTTTTTGTTATGGCTCCCTACGTATGGCAGCTAGGTCAGACGTTGATAGGTTTCTGTCCAAAAGCCCGGATATTCAGAAGTGTCTACCTGGCAAAAATGCTGATTGATCCAAGATGGGTCAGCCGGAAAAAAAGCATCTCCCTCAACCTCTTGCTGCACCAGGCTTAGTTCTAAGCGATCGGCGATCGCCAAGGTTTGGGCATAGATCGAGGCACCACCGATGATGAACGCACAGTCTGCCGATTGCACCTGGGCGATCGCTTCATCTAACGACGAGACTACACAGAGGGTCGTGTCAGGGTTTGCTTGGGCTTGCGGTGGGGATGCAGGTAATGCGCGGGAAACAACAATGCTGTGGCGCTGCGGCAGCGATCGCCCGTCTAAGCAGGTTTCCCAGGTCTTGCGCCCCATGATGATGGGATAACCTGTGGTGATCTGCCGGAATCGTTTGAGGTCTTCTGGCAAATGCCAAGGAATCTTGCCGTTTTGCCCAATGACGCGACCTGATGCCGTGAATGCCGCAATAATCACGAGTTCTGTCGATGACTGTGTATCGGTGAGGCTCGGCATAGATAGCAGGGCTTAAAATCACGGATGCAAAAGTTTTTAAGAGGAAGCGCTGACCGCACCACGCAGCTCATCATATTTGGCGCGCACTTCTTGAATGTCTTGCCACATCAGCCATTTGGGACTGCCCTTTTGGCGCGACTGGTTCCGCAGCAGATAGGCCGGATGAAAAATCGGCATGCAAAGGCGATCTTCCCACTCCATCCAGGTGCCGCGAATTTTGGTGATACCGCGCTTGTCGCCAATCAGCCCTTTTACCGAAGAGGCTCCCGTGAGCAGAATGATTTTGGGATCGACCATCCGAATCTGCTCTAGCAAGTAGGGACGACAGGCATCCATTTCTTGAGTCGTGGGGGTGCGATTGTTGGGGGGGCGGCACTTGACGATGTTGCAAATGTAGACATCTTGCTCACTGTCTAGCTTGACCGACTCAAGAATTTTTTCTAATAGCTGTCCGGCTTTGCCCACAAAAGGCAGCCCGGTTTCATCCTCATTTTGACCCGGCCCTTCTCCCACAATCAAAATGTCAGCCTTGGGGTTACCACGACTGACGACAACGTTGATGCGGGTTGCGCCTAGGTCGCAGCGCTGGCAGCGGCTGCAATGGGCTTTGAGGGCATCTAAATTTTCGTAGATGCCAGACGGAATCGAAATGGTCGCGCTGGTCGGAATCTTCTCTGCATCAAAGTTTTCAGCAAGAGGTACTGCTGAGCCGCTGCCAAATATGTCAATTTGCTGATCGCTAGCCATAGGTTTCTTGAGTCTTGCACCTCGTCATTTGCGCTGGAGCCATCCAAATCTGAAGCCATCCAAATCTGAAGCCATCCAAATCTGGAGCCGCGCAAGTCCATAAGATTCTAAACCGATTTGACTCGATGTGCAGTAGTGCATCAAACGGCAGAGGGCGATCGCCAATTGGCAAGACCACGCCAGAGCTGAGCCTGTAACCATCGAATGACTATCATCGAATCACCATCGTCCAGAACCTCAACCCATATCGTCCAGAACCTTACCCCAGACAGCCCTTACCCCCATCCAAAGCCCAGATATTTGATCCAGTCAAATGCACAAATCGGTTGATCGATAGACGAATTTAGTTGAATAAGCTGCTATTGTGTCAACAAAAGTTTGTTAACTTATATGAACAAACTATCACTCAAACGCCCCTCACGTGGGCTTTTGAATAGCAGAATGAGGAATTTTATTCATGGTCTTATCCACAGAGCAACTTAAGCCCCTGAGCGACGTTATCGGCCATTTGTCTCCCACAGAGCAGCAGTATTTGAACTTCGGTAATGCCGTCGTTCATGTGGTGGGCGATCGCTATGTGAGCTATGTGGTGGCTCATGCCAATGTCGATCAGGCTTGGTCTGTGTTGACCGATTACGATAACTTCGCTCAGTTTTTGCCATCGGTCGAGTCGAGTCGGGTGCTTGAGTCTGAGGGCGATCGCGCCGTCGTTGAGCAGATTGCAGGGCTCAAGGTTTTGTTTGCCGACATGAAGTCGCGCGTTTGCACTGAAAATATCAAAACCCCAAAAGAGCGTATTGACTTCCGGTTGCTCGAAGGCGACTTAAAAATGATGGAAGGTCACTGGCAACTGATTCCTGTCAAAAACGATGAGTTAAAGGGGCAAGACTCGCAACCCATAGCTGTCATCAAGCAAGCTGTGCGGGTAGAGGTCGGTAATCCTTTACTGGAAGGCGCGTTTGAAGCCGTCTACATCAAGAACATGAAGCGAAACCTGATGGCGATCGCACGAGAAGCTCGCAACCGCCAGGGGTGATCAGGCTCAACCATGAGATTCAATCTCTGCACATTTCTCCAGTAGTGAAGCAGACAAGGGGCGAGTTTCGAGACAGCCATATTTCAAATCTCCCCAAACCTGACCGTTTTGAATGCGGTGCTGGCTCAGGCGTTCAATGATCTGAGGGGTGGCGATGACTTTCGCTGGGGCGAGCTGTCCCAGCAGGCGAGCGTGATTGTAGTGATGCGCCTGAGATAGAGCAGAGTCTAGGGCAGTGGCGATCGCCCCTGGTTTACCCTCGGCATGGTCGAGCAGCAAGACATAGCCCGGTCGTGGTTCAAGGGTCGGCACTAGGCTCATGAATCTAGTCTGCTCCAGACCTCCACACCGCTTGAGCTGTTGCAGCGCCTCAGCCACAAAGTCTTCGTGGAGTTTTTCTCCCACTAAATCGCTGACGGCATGGGTGCGACCCAAAAATTCTAGGCATGGAGTTTGGCGATAGCGGCGGGTGACTCGGACGCGATCGCCCATGCGATAGCGATACAGTCCGCCTGTCTGAGACAGAATCACGCTGTATTCTGCACCTAGCGCTAATTCGTGGAGCTGATAGAGAGTTCCATCATCGGCTTCAAACTCAAAGAAAACCTCGTCGAGCAGAGGCACCTGACCCTGAGCTGCAACCAGCGGAACTGTGATGGGGGCTTCCGTGGCTAGCAATCCCTTCCCTTGCACCAGAACGGTAGGAAAGAGCGATCGCACCGTCTCTGCCGAATCAGCTGCACGGGCGCTGTCCCAGCAGGAAATCAGTTTGAGATGGGGCCACAGGTCTGTCCATACGGGCGGAGACGCAGCCAGGGCAGAGCGGCGAGATGAAGAGAGGCGATCGCCCAGATGCTGATCCAAATTTTCTCGATGAATCTCAATAAAATCGAGCAGTACGGTCAAAAAGCTAGGACTCCAGACTGAAATAATTTCTAGCCGAGGTTCTGACAGCAATTTGAAAGCGAGAGCAAATTTAAACTCGTCTGCTGTGCGGAGGCGTTCAAGCTGGGGCAACGAGACTAAAAAAGGACTCAAAAGCCTCTGTAGCCAAGGGTCAAGGTATTCAGAATCGTCTTGAAGAGATTGCAATGCGGGGGCTGCGCTGGAATCGCTGGACGGAGAATCATGGAGTTCCGCTAATTTTGGCGATACGCAGAAATAGACTTTTCCGGTTGAAAAGCTTGGCCCATAACGAATCAGGTCATGCGCCCAGATGCAAAAGAGATGGCTAAACGATTGTCTCAGCGATCGCGTGTAGGGAATCTGCTTCGCCGCACCCCGGCTACCCGACGTTTTCTCACAAAACAAAATCGGCTCTGGGGTCAAGATTGAAGACTGCGGATTGCGAATCTGATCGGCAATCCAAGGTTGGAGATTGTCATAGTCTACAATCGGCAATCGCTGCCAGTCTTGGGGCGACTCAATGCCATGGGCTTGACCGTAAGCTGTGGCTCGGAGGCGATCGCACAATTTTGACTGCACGGCTTGCTGTGCTTTTTGCGGATGGTCGAGGGCGCGATGAAATCGCTGAACCCTAGAACTTAAAAGATAGCCAAAGCCTTGAATAATAGGACGCATAAGGATGAGCCGTGCGATCAGAACCCTTGAATAGAACCAATGAATAGAACCAAATTTGAACCGTTGAGCTTTGAACTCGCTTCGAACTAGCTTCGAATTATTGAGACTCGCGGGCAGCAACGGATGAATGATCGAGCGTGCTGTTGGGATGCACATCCGTTTTTGCAGGAACATAGGTTCCATTGGCAATCACTGTTCCGGCGGAGATGCGAGATGCTGCACCAATAAAGGCATCATCGCCAATGATGATGGGTTTGACATAGAGCATGAGATCATTTTTCTTAGGCTTAATGACGTGGGCGTAGAGTTCAACCTGATGACCAAAGACGACGCGATCGCCCACTTCTAGCAAGCCCCGATCGGCAATTTCTAGCCCCGGCGTCCAGTACACCTGAGTGCCGACTTTGGCCCCCCACAGCCGCAGCCAAGCTGAAAAAAATCCTGGGACGAGCCGCAAGATGGATTCCAGCGCAGGCATTGCGATGAAAATCACCTGCATCTGATGGCTGCCCCACCAGGGCGAATAGGTGTCGGTCTGGAGATAGCTAATGCCGCTCTCAATCGGATATCGCCACTGATGCAGCCGATAGATGATCACCGGAAAGCCATAGACGGCAAGCGGAATGGCGATCGCACTCCAGAAGCTAGGACGAGCACAAAACCAACCCACCGCCGCCAAATCGAGCAGGATGGCGATCGTCGGAAAAAGCGCTAGTATCCGACTGAGGAACGTCATCTACTCTGCTCCGTTCAAAAAATAGCCGTCTCAGAGTCAATACCATAACAACCCAGCTCAACCCAAAATTAAAATAGAGACAGTTTCAATGACTGGCTAGAGCATCGTTCAGAGGCTATTCCCGATCTTTGACCCGACCTTTGCAAAGAGGTGCAATGACCCTCAAGGCTGATGGCTAAAAATAGGCATAAAAAAGTCCGGCAAAGCCACCGGACAAGCACTCATTGCAATGAAGCAATTCCATATTTCACTTTTTCACAGAGCTTTGACGTGGCGATCGCCCAGTAAGATTTTGTGATTAAAGGCTGCATTCCTTAACAGTCTGAGCATGTCGGTGCAGCATCAAGTTCTGGTGTTGCAGCGCCCGCTAGTTTCGCATTGAACCGTCAGGCATCGTAGTTTCTCTAAAGTTGACCCGGCTCAGAATACTATTTTTCAAGCACGCCCACTTCATATCAGCACTCCGAAAGTTGACATCAATCATGCTCGCACCAGAGAGCTTGACATTCGATAGGTTAGCCTCTCGCAGGAACGCATAGCGCAAATCTGCTCCTATCAACACTGCTCCAGATAGATCCGCACCGCCTAGATCTACCAAATTCATCGCAATTTTGCTGCCCATGGAAATATTTTGTCGATGCAACTCAGACAAGGTTATCTCGCTTAACTTGACATCTCTCAGAATCGCCCCGGTCAATTGTGCCCCTCGAAGGCTAGCCTGCATCAGGTTTGACCCTTGCAACACCGCCTCAGTCATGTCTGCATAGTCTAGCTTGCACTGACTCAAGTCGGCCTTATTGAGGTTAGCGCTCGACAAATCCGCATTTGATAGATTGACTTTGCTCAGGTTAGCCCGGTTGAGATTAGCTCCAGTTAGGTTTGTGCTGCGCAAGATAACGCCATGCATATTTGCGCCTGACAGATTCACCATCGTCAGTTGAGCTTGACTGAGATTCGCATCTTTAAGATTAGTGCGACTCAGATTTGCGCCCGTCAAATTAGCCCAGCTTAGATCTGCCCCGACTAAATCAGCTCCGCTCAGATCGGCACCAGAGAGGTTTGCTCCAATTAGCCGAGCATGGCTTAAATCAATGCGGCATAGACGACTATTACTCAAGTTTGTGCCGCTAAGATTGGCCCAGTTTAAGTCAGCTCGAGTTAGTTTAATTCCGTTGAGATCGAGATTAATCAGATCGACACGCGGCAAGTCAATTTTGCTGAATTCGCGTTGACCTGACCCATACCTTTTCTGTAAAACTGTAGCGTCAATCATCCGTAGTGAGGTGGTTGTCCGAGAAGATGGAGAATGACACACCGGTTGGGAAGTATACATCGCAGGGTCATTAGAATAACAGCTTTAAAAAAGCAAGATGCACCGATTTCCTTTTCAGAGTGAGGCTGCGCGGCTACGCAGCTATTCAACCTAACGATGGGTTGCTCTTACATAGGGGAAAGCTAATATCTCGAACATTTCAAATCAAACTTAAATAGTCAACCTTCATTCAAAAGTGGAATGAGTCGGTTTGAAAATCTATTGGAGTTTGAGCTAAATTTTAATTTTTGCTGTCAATAGAGCACATACAAGATTTCAAAGCCCCACAGACAACAGGTTTTGAACTCGTCTAAACTCCAACAATTGAGAATCCGATTGTTTTATACCCATTCTCCAAATTCAGGTCAAGCATAACGCCTAGGCCAGGGGCGGCTTATCATGCCGAGACCCGATGAAAACGCAAGTCAACCCTATAAAAATAGGATCTATTCTGTATCCCTATTTTAGAGAATTGGTATTAATGATCTAAAATTTATGTCAAAAACACTCAGATTTCATCGACACAAAGTCGATTTGCAAATAGCAGTGTTAACTACAGATTTGAGAGCAGAATCTATTGGAATGATTGTGGCGGTAGACACACGGAAATGTTTGAGCCGTGAGTTTAGATTCTGCGCGTTGGGCAGACATTTGCAGCATTGGGGTAGATGCTAAGACCCGAGTCAATATTAGTTTTCTCGGCTCTTGACATGGAAGATGCTAATTTAGAAGACGCTAATTCTTATCAAAAGTTTCTGTTGCTAAGAATCTTTACTGCGTATCAGAAGATCCGTAAATATCAGAAGATCGGGATCAAATTAGTTTGGCAGTGCAATCGTTTTGAAAACACATGCCGCCCACACCTTTGACAGCAAAGTGCTGATAGATATGTTTCAATTACTTATTGTAAGGGCTTGAACGAAGAAAGCCGAATTCATGGCTTAGGATTCATCCAACTTACATAAACCACACCCATTTAATGCATATCTCTTCAACTTTCTGGGTTCAGCTTCAATATGAACTCATAAAAGACTGGGAGACTGGCGGTTGAAATCTCGACTAGGTTTGCAAAGGCATCCAGACAAGGGCACCCAGACAAGGGCACCCAGACTGCACCCGATTCGCATATCGCGATCCTAAATGACTTGTGAGAGGTGGGGCGAGTACGACCCGCCCCACCTCCCATAATCTATTTCACAATTTATGTGAGACTGCTATGTACAAAAAGGAGATCTGCCTGTAAGCGTAGGCACTGACTTGAGCTGATGTCGCTAGTGTTCCCAGAGATAAAGGGGAACTTGCGGATGATGTCTGGGGGTTTGATGCTGGAGTGATTGTCGCGCTGGCGATCGCCCCCCAAGCTCAGAGAACCCTGAAGTACAGATGAAACCGGGCACGAGTCAAAATCTCGATTCTGTAAACTTTTATATCTAGCAGGTCTGCAATAAATATCTAATATCCGATCGGGTAACCGGAGTTTGTGTCATCATAGACAACAAGATGTTCATGGCTAACATTATTCTTTTTGCACCACTAAAGGGGGCATATTTATGGCACTTAGACTCGGCGATGTCGTTCCAAACTTTACTCAGAAGACATCTGAGGGCGAAATTGATTTCTATGCTTGGGCTGGCGAGAGCTGGGTGGTTTTGTTTTCCCATCCTGCTGACTACACCCCCGTCTGCACGACAGAATTGGGTGCGGTGGCGAAGCTGAAGCCCGAATTTGACAAGCGGGGCGCAAAAGTCATTGCTCTCAGCGTCGATGGTGTAGACTCTCACGGCGGCTGGATAAGCGATATCAACGAAACTCAGTCCACTACGGTTAACTATCCCATCATTGCGGATGAGGATAAAAAGGTGGCTGAGCTATATGACATGATTCATCCCAACTCCAATCCGTCTCTGACCGTGCGGACGGTGTTTGTGATTGACCCCAACAGAAAGCTGCGCCTGACTCTGACCTATCCTCCTAGCACGGGGCGCAACTTTGAGGAAATCTTGCGCGTGATCGATTCCCTGCAACTGACGGACAACTACAGCGTGGCGACTCCAGTTGACTGGAAAGATGGCGAAGACTGTGTGATTTCTCCCGCTATCAAAGATCCTGAAGAGCTGAAGCAGAAGTTTCCTAAGGGCTATATCCAGGTGAAGCCCTATCTGCGCACAACGCCTCAGCCAAACAAGTAAACGTTCAGATTTCAGATTTCAGATAAGAACTCAGCGTTAGCCAAACCGAAGAGTTGGTTTGCTCGCTGATGATTGGGTGTTTTGAGCGTCAGATTTGCGCTTGGAGCACCCAAATTTTTTTGGGTTTGGATTGGAGATCTACGGATAAAGGAGAGGGTTGTAGCCTAATCGTGGCGCTGCACAGCATAGGCAGAAATGTTTAACTCATGGATCACCTGCTGTAGGGGATGCGATGCCCTTATCAAAATCATTCGTCGAATGGGAAACGCCCTAATCTTCGTTCCTCAGCCACAACCTACATCTACTACGTTTAGTTTTGCCCCCCTCTTAATTGGCGTTAAACCGTGCGACTGAGCCAAAGGATGAGCGGCAGGGTGAGAAAGCTCAAGCCTGTCGAGAGCACAATCGTTCTTGCGACGCGTACGGTGTCTCCGCCTAGTTCTGTGACCCAGATGAGAGAGTTGACGGCTACAGGCATGGCGGACTGGAGGAGCAGAACTTGCAGATCTAAGCCACTCAATCCCAGTAGAGTTCCGACGCCGTAGGCTAAGAGTGGAGAGAGGATCAATCGGACGCCTGTGCCGAGCAGTTCATACCTGCCAAATATAGGTTGGGTATGCGATAGCTGAATGCCCAGGGTCAGCAAGGCGAGAGGAATAGCGCCATTTCCCAGCAGCGAGACGCCTCGATTGATGGCTGCGGGTAAGTCTACGCCAAAGGCTTGCAGGGAAATGCCAGCGATCGCCGCCCAAAACACAGGCAGTTTGAGTGTCAGACTGATTCCGGCCCGAATGCCATCGCCCTTGAGCAAGATGGGGAAGACGCTGGCAATCATCAAACTTGACCCGACCAGATAGACGATCGCCCGCTCTAGTCCGGCTTCTCCTAAGGCGAATAGGATAAACGGCAGTCCCATGTTGCCGACATTGGCGAAAATGCTGGTGGCGATCAGGCTCTTTTGTTCGTCGGATGAAAGCTTGAGGCTGCATCCCAACCCCACAGAAATTAGATACAGCAGGGCGGTGGTGAGTAAAAACGCTGCGACGAGGGCGATCGCCCGGTCAAAGGCCAGAGTACTTTCTGCAAGGCTCGACAGCACGAGTGCAGGCAGCATGGCGTAGATACTCATCCGTGCCAGCGTTCTTAAGTCGAGTTCAAACATGCGTCCGAGACAGGCTCCGACTAACGCAATCAGAGCGATGGGCAACACTGCCGAAATCAAAACAGCCATAGTTCAAAGCGCATGTTCACAGCGCAGCTTGCGTTTTCGGATGGATCGAACTCGTTGCCAGCATGTTGCTGACAAAACTTTACAATAGCGAGTAGGTAGACGTTTTGGATTCGACTCGCTAATTCCTATGACCACCGCACCCCTCACCGCACCCCTCACTTGGACTGAACTCGAAGCCCTGACCGAGTTTCAGATCGATACCGTCAACGGGCCGACCAATGCCCAGGCTCGCCTGCGCCTTTTTGGCCATGCCGAATCTGACGTGCGCGTCACGCTCTATCGCGACAACCATGCCTGGTGCCCGTATTGTCAAAAGGTTTGGCTGTGGCTAGAGGAAAAACAGATTCCTTACCGCATCGAAAAAGTGACGATGTTTTGCTATGGGGAAAAGGAGCGCTGGTATAAGCGCATCGTGCCGTCTGGCATGTTGCCTGCCGTGGAGTTAGACGGGCGCTTGATTACCGAGAGCGACGAGATTTTGGCGGCGCTGGAAAAAGCCTTTGGCCCGCTCAATCACAAGCTAAAAGACTCGACCGTATTAAAGCTGCGGCATCTGGAGCGGCTGCTGTTTCGGGTGTGGTGCATGTGGCTGTGCTATCCGGCGCGATCGCCCCAGCACGATCAGCGCAGTCGGGAGCAGTTTCAGGAAGTGGTTGCCAAGACCGAAGAGGCGTTGAGCCGCACCCCTGGGCCTTACTTTCTTGACGAATTTGGAACCGTCGATGTCATCTTTACGCCCTATGTAGAGCGGATGAATGCCAGCCTGTTTTACTACAAGGGCTATTCTTTGCGGCAAGAAAGTGCTGCGTGGGCGGCCTGGTTTGACGCGATGGAAAGTCGCTCTACCTATCGCGGCACCCAGAGTGACTTTCATACCCATGTTCATGATTTGCCGCCTCAGATGGGGGGCTGCTACGAAAACGATGAGCCACAAGCGGCGGTGAATCAAACGCGTGTCGATCAGGGCCCCTGGGTTGGGCTGCCCGATGTGGGGTATCCAGAGCCAGAAACCTCTCGTGCAGAAGCGTTGCAGCGGGTGCTGAAACACCGGGCCAACCTGATTCGCGTTAATCCTGCCGATGATGCTCGGTTTGATGAAGCTCTGCGCTGTGCCCTCACCCACCTGATGACGGGTGAAACCTGTCAGCCCCCAGCGGAAACCGATGCCGCCCTGCGATATCTGCGCGATCGCATCAATGTGCCCCGCGATATGTCGATCTATGCGGCTAAGCGACTGCGCCAGTCGCTCGAAGAAACGGCTGCTTTGGTGGGCGATCGCCAAGGGCCTCTCATTCCGACGCAACATCGGCGAGATCAAAATCCTGCCGACTTTAGAGTGACCCTGAGTGCTCAGGCTTAGGATCATGAACGGATTGATTTACAATTTCCTCTCGGTAGGGGCGCACAGCTGTGCGCCCCTACCCGGAATCTGTGCGCCCTTACCGAGAATTTTGGGTGTTGAATCCCTGTTCCTTAGCCTTCTGAGGACTTAGCAGCGGCGACCATTTCTGGAGATTCGGGACTGCTCGCTGCTCCGTTGCCCGAATCATTCGACTCATCCTCTTGGGGCATCGGAATGGGAGGAAGCACGCCCAGCCCTGTAATCAGTCGTGCGCCCTGGCTGCGGGTCAGATAATTCCACATCCACTGGGTCATGACCACGAGTTTGTTGTCAAACTCAACCAGGTAGTAAATATGGACAAAGATCCAGATCAGCCAAGCAGGAAAGCCCGACATCTTGGTGAACTTTAAATCTGCCACGGCTTTATTGGTGCCAATGACGGCCAAGTTGCCGCCATCAGCGTAGCGGAAGGCGGGCAGATTCTGGCCCTTTACCCGTCTTTGCAACAGCTTGGCGATATAGCTGCCTTGCTGCATTGCAACGGCTCCAATTCCGGGTAGGGGCTTGCCTGTTTGATGGGTGTAAACCGCCAGATCTCCGACGACAAAGATATTAGGATAGTTAGGCACTGATAGATCAGGGTTGACCATGACGCGGCCTGCCCGATCGAGTTCGGCTCCGGTGCGCTCTGACAGCACCTTGCCCATAACAGAGGCTTTCACTCCAGCCGCCCAAAGAATCGTGCGAGCCTCGATGACTTCGGTGCGATCGCCCTGCTTCGTCTGAACCTGATGGTCACCGATGCGAGTCACCATGGTTCCTGTTTTGACCGTGACTCCCAGTGTCTCCAGGTCGTCTTGAGCCTTGGCAGATAGCTCAGCCGGGTAAGGCGGCAACACTCGATCCATGCCTTCAATCAGCAAAATCTGAGCCTCAGCCGTGTCGATGCGGCGAAAATCTTTACGCAGCGTGTGATAGGCCAGCTCTGCAAGGGCTCCAGCTAGCTCGACTCCGGTGGGGCCACCGCCGACGATGACAAAGTTGAGCCACGCCCGTCGCTTCTCGGGGTCAGACTCTCGCTCAGCCGCTTCAAACGCGAGAAAAATGCGCCGCCGAATTTCTAGGGCATCTTCAACGGTCTTGAGGCCGGGGGCAGAGTGAGCCCAGTCGTCATTGCCAAAATAGTGGTGACTCACTCCTGTCGCAATGATGAGGGTGTCATAGTCTAACCGCTCATCGCGCAAAATGATTTGCTTGGCTTCAGGGTCAATGTCTTGCACCTCGTCTAGCATCACCGTGGCGTTTTGATTTCGGCTCAAAACGACGCGCAGCGGCGAAGAAATATCGGCAGGCGACAAATTTCCGGTAGCCACTTGATAAAGCAAGGGCTGGAACAGATGAAAATTACGTTTATCGATCAGCGTGACCCGTATCGACGGATCACTGAGAGACTTGGCGGCATACAAGCCTCCAAAACCTCCACCCACAATCACTACATGATGGGCTGACGATGTGCGACTCGACATGGATGAAAGCTCCTTAATGCAATAAATGTATGGACTACGCAAAATCGCACAGCCTAGATTCTAGAAACGACTCACACCCGCCAAGGGGGGCCGTCATTTAGGGTTTTACATCATTAATTGAGTTTTTATACTCATTTAGTATCTATTATGGTGGCCTGGAAGAATCGTGTTGTGTCTATGCTGACGATTCATCCTTCGCACGAGATCAATTTTTTCAGTCATCTTAATCGATACATTTCTTAAATAAAAGTACCCGTTCACTCCTCTACCTGTTCAGCACGGTCGCTTTTTGCTTCGAGGAGAACTCTGAGCCAGACTGATGAGGTAGGACATTTTATAGATTGGACAATGACAGATGAATGAAAGGGATCGGCTAAAGTATCCTGAGAAGGAAACAGTAAAATGTGTCATTCATGACCGTTGAGAGCGGGTGCTTTTGCTTCGGCCTTGTTCTTCGGTTAGTCCTTCGTTTCAAGACTGGTAACTGACTGTTGTTTTCTTCCACTTTTGCTTATCCTTAACCTATGCCGCCGACTGTCCGTACTCCTGTTCAACAGCACCAGCCAAAAGACTGGGATCAGCTTGCCCTAGGGGCGCAGCCTGATCCGCAGCAGCTTGATGACATCAAGGCACAGCTCGATTTAGTCTTACTGGCGCTAGAGTCACTCACGGGAATAGGGTCTGAAGCCATGCTTCAGGCAGCAGCTCAGCTCAACTTGTCGCATATTGTGGCCGATCGCGTTGCCCTGTGGCGATTGCGGCAGTCGAGTCCGCTGCGCAAGGGGCAGGGGCGAAAACGGCTAGATGTAGAAGAAGCGCGATCGCTCGTTTTGATCATCTGCCATCTCGCCACTGAGCATCAGGAGTTGGTGCGGCGGGGTGTCGCACTGCTTGAGCAAATGGCCGAACAAGGGCAAGAACCCCACCGCACGGCATTGCTGGGTGACTATCTCGATAATTTTAGTAACCTATATCAAGAAAGGATGGAAGCAGGCGATCAGACCTCGACTCAAGATTTATCGAACCTGGCGTTAAAACTGCTGATCGATCTCTTTTTCTATAGCTCACCACAGGGCGTGCGCCGTTTGTGGATGACGCTGCTCGATCGAGCTACCCCCAAGTCTCCCTAGTCTGACGGGCTCTTCTGCAACTGACTGCCCCTCGTTTGATTTTCTACTTTGCCGCTCATACCCTATGGCTGTTTCCGCTCTCCGTCGATATACACCACCGACCTGCACCCTAGAAATTATGGCGCAGACTTCACTCTTGTCTCGCTGGGCCGATCGCTCGGTGCTGAAAAATGTCCGGTTTCGGCTGGCATTGGATGGGCCTCATCGGTCATTGGATGAGTACCTGAGAGTTGAAGGCGATCGCACTCAGTTAGAGACGCTGTGCGACCAGGTAGAAACCTATGTGCAGCAGATGTTGACCCAGTCAGCATCACGGTTTAATGCAGATTTTTTCAATGAAGCCTCGCAACCGTCGTCTCATTTAGCCTCTAATCATTTAGCCTCTAACGGGTCAGCTCATTTAGAGGCCATGCGTTCATACCACCCGCCTCAACCCGCAGAGTTGGGCCGATCGCTTGGGCCACCTGACGTGATGATTGAGCGCGATCGCCAACGGGCGACGACATCGGGCGAGCGACATCTCCAGGCTGTGCCGACTTCGGCTGCGTCAAGCTCTGGGGCGATCGCCATCCAGCCCCAAGGAAAACTCAAGCACAAGTTATCGTTTGGGGCTCTGGCGACAGAAGACTCATCCTCATCAACCGTCCTTTCTACGCTCGAACTGTTTGATTTAGCCAGTGCCCTCGACCAATATCGAGCCGACAATCTGGCCATGCCAGAGCTTCAGCGCCAAGGCTGGATGGGGTCTACGCCAAACTGGCTTAAAGCCGCAGCGGTGTTTGTCTTTGCGCTTGGGGTCGGGGCTCCCTTAACCCAGGTGATCTTACAGTCAGAGCGGTTTTCTTCGGGGTCGTCGGAGTCAGCGTCTAGCGATGTCCAGTCTCCATCTGCGGCTGAGCGAGAAGACCTTTCTGAACTGGCTCCTGGCTCTCGACGAGATGCCGGAATTCCGGGCAGGTTGCGAGGGCGCTTGCAAGAGCCTGCCCCTCAACGCCCCAACCAACGCGCCGGAAATGGCAATGGGGCAGGACAGGCTGGTGCGGCGGGGCAGCAACAACAAGGAAACGGCACTGCAACAGGAACGGCTCCTGGAACGGCTCCTGGAACTACAGCGAATGGTGCAGGTGCAGACGGCACCGCGACTCCTTCACGGGGGGTGCCTCCAGAATTAGCGGCTATTCCGCCGATTAATCAAGGAGAGAGTATTCGGAGGCCACAATCTGCGCCTTCGAGTGCAGATGAGCCAGAGTCTGGGGCGATCGCCTCGGCTCCTTCATCTAGCTCTAGTCTCTCCCGCGCATCAGATTTTGCAGGCGAAGCCCCTCAATCCGCTGGTGCAGTGCCTGAATCTGCGATGGCAGATGCTCCAGCCGCTCCAACTAGCGCCATTCCCCAGGTCAACGAAATCCGAGATTATTTCCAGTCTCAATGGCAGCCTCCAGAAGACCTCGACCGCTCGATTGAGTATCGTCTATTGCTTAATCCCAACGGTTCTGTGCAGCAAATCGATCCGTTAGGGCAGACTGCACGCACCTATTCAGGTCAAATTGGGCTACCGACGGTGGGCGCACCGTTTGTATCTGCGGCTGAAAATGGCAGACCTGCACAAGTGCGGGTGATCTTTCAGCCCGATGGCCGCGTCCGCGCATTTTTAGAGTCGTGGAATTAGGGCACGGTTTTAGACAAAATCGCTTTGCTATGGTCAAAGCAAAGCACCGTAACGCGTAGAAATTCTTAGGGCTGTGGGCTATAAAAGGAGAGCAGTGCCCTTTGAACCACAGCCCATGCGCAAAGTCACCCTATTTTTGGCGTCATCTTCAGAACTGAAAGAAGACCGCGACCAGTTTGAGATTTTTATTTACCGCAAGTGCAAAGCTTGGTTTGATCAAGGGGTCTTTTTGCATCTCGACATCTGGGAAGATTTTTTGGATGCGATGTCGGCAGGGGGCTTGCAGAGCGAATATAACCAGGCCATCAAGACCTGCGATATTTTTGTGCTGCTGGCGTTTAACAAAGTCGGAAAATACACTGCCGAAGAGTTTGGCGAGGCGTTTGGACAGTTTTCTGAAGCCCAAAAACCGTTTATTTTCACCTACTTTAAAACACCTCACACCACCACAAACCGCAACGACCTCCAAAGCCTGTGGGCCTTTGAAGACAAGCTCAATGAACTGAAGCACTACAAAACGGAATACCGCAATATCGAAGGTCTGCGAGAACACTTTAGCAACCAGCTAGAGAAGCTGGCCGCAAATGGCTTTATCAAAGTCAACCCTGTCGATGGAACGGAATTGGAGGAACGTCAAGATCGCTCCGGAACATCAGCAACCGTGCGTGGAGACAATAACAAGACCTACCAAGATGTGCAAAACAGCACCATCACCGATAGCTCCAAGAATTACAACATCGATAAAATCGACAGCGCCCGGTTTGAATAATCCCTAATCCAAAAGTCCTAATCCAAAAATCCTAACCCAAAAGTCCCAATCCAAAAGTTCTAATCCAAAATGTAATGGGCGATAAAACCTACAACATTGAAAATATCGGCACTGCCCAATTTGTCTATCAGTCTCTTGACTATCAAGATCTGACGAAACGGATTGAGGAAAAGCAAGAGCTGATTGAGGCGTATCAGGCTACGAGCAAAACCGATAAAGCCCTCAAAGCCGGGACGGAACTGGCAGAACTGGAGCAGCAGCTCGATGCGTTTAAGGAAAACGTGTTTCGACTGTATGAAACTTTTTCCAAAATTGACATCGACACAAAACGCCTAGCACAAGCCAAAGCCCATTTTGAACAAGGCGAATTTCGCGAAGCTGACGCCATCTTAAATGCCGAAGAGATGGGGCAAGACCTAGAACGCCTAAACGAGCGAGAACAGCAGCTCGATCAAGAAAAAGCCGAAATCGCCAAAGGTAAGATCCAGATTGCTGACGAATTTGTGATCAAAGCCCGACTGCAAACCCTGACCTATGGGCAGCCTGACTGGTTTGAGCGAGCCTGCTGCTATTTTGAAACGGCTCTGAACGCAGCGCGAACGCCGACAACGCTATTTGAATATGCCCTCTTTTTGCAAAACCACAACTGCTTTGACCCGGCAAAGCCTCTGTATCAAGAGTCTTTAAACGTGAGACGCACCCTGGCGGAGGAAAACCCCCGCACCTATTTGCCCAATGTGGCAGGGACGCTGAACAATTTGGGGCTTTTGCAATCGGATCAACACGACTTCGATCGGGCCCAGTCCAGCTATGAAGAGGCGTTGCAGATGTATCGCACCCTGGCGGCGGAGAACCCCCGCACCTATTTGCCCAATGTGGCGATGACGCTGAACAATGTGGCGGGTTTGCAATCGGATCAACACGACTTCGATCGGGCCCAGGCCAGCTATGAAGAAGCGTTGCAGATTAGACGCACCCTGGCGGCGGAGAACCCCCGCACCTATTTGCCCAATGTGGCGACGACGCTGAACAATTTGGCGGTTTTGCAACAGGAGCAACACGACTTCGATCGGGCCCAGTCCAGCTATGAAGAAGCGTTGCAGATGTATCGCACCCTGGCGGCGGAGAACCCCCGCACCTATTTGCCCGATGTGGCGATGACGCTGAACAATGTGGCGGTTTTGCAATCGGCTCAACACGACTTCGATCGGGCCCAGTCCAGCTATGAAGAAGCGTTGCAGATTAGACGCACCCTGGCGGCGGAGAACCCCCGCACCTATTTGCCCAATGTGGCGATGACGCTGGTTAATCTGAGCATTTTTTACTTGGAGGCTGTCCCCAATCAGGAGAAATCGATCGCCCTTGCCACCCATGTGCTAGAAATTGCTCAAGATTTTCAGCATGTTCCCCGCGTCGTGCAATGTGCGGCTTTAGCCGTTCAGGTTCTGCAAGCTAACGGCGTAGAAGGTTTCTAGGCTGAGTCGTGAGCCAACTCAATCCATAGACCTATCACGACATTTGTTGCGACAATTTTGATCAAGAGCCTGCCCGTTATCTTTATGATGAACTGTTAGCAAAAAACAACCTTTCGTGACGAGTCATGCAGCTTTCGATTAACCTATTGCTTGATCAAACTTGATACGCAAAAAACTCATTTTATGCATCATCTAAGAACCGTTCTTGATGATCGGGCGTGGGGAGAACACATTCATCATATTTTCCAAACCAATCATATCGATTGGATGCAATCTGGTTATAAAACCAGTCTCGCAGTTCTTTCGGAACCCCTTCAAAATAGCTCAACCCATTCCAGGGAATAGGCAAATGCTTTGCAATGTTAAGAGCAGCATCACTCCGTTGATAGAGCTGATTATTTTCGACATACACCATCGAGTCAAAGCGATCGGTGGGCAAGTTGAAGTGAGCCAAAATATCTTGCCCTGCGGGAGATTGAAGGGGAGCCAGCTTAAACTTTTTTGCTTTATCTTGTTCGAGAATAAAGTTACTCCAGCCGCTGCAAAAGCGACAAACTCCATCGAATAAGATCACTTTGTCGTGAGCATTAATATGAGGAATTGGAGTGGCTACATTCATGCTGAAGACGTTTCTCTCACGATATAACTTGGATTATGGCTACGAAGGGCGATCGCCATCTCAAGACTTTGCCCTGCCCCAATCAACACTGCCATCATAAATCAGTCCACAAGAGATTGCGAAGTGAAGTAGGCTGTTTTTAGGGTTTTGCAGGGGCTAGGGTTGGGCAGAGATACTGTCGCGCTTTCATCATTCTCCCTCGAACCATTTTTGTGTATTTCGTCTATTTATTTCGTCTTGTTGGCTAATTCCATGAAACGTACTCGCAGTCAAGAACAGATCCTGACCCTGCTCAAGGGGCTACAGCGCAGCATTTCTGCCCAGGATTTGTTCGTCGAGCTGCGCCATCATGGCAAGGGTATGGGGTTAGCAACAGTCTACCGAGGGCTAGACGCCCTTAAGTTAGAAGGGCTAATTCAAGTCCGCACCTTGACCAATGGCGAGGCGCTCTACAGTCTTGTGAAGGAAGATCGCCATCACCTCACGTGTCTTCAGTGTGGAGCGTCTATTCCGATTGAAGAATGCCCCGTCCATGAGCTAGAAAATCAGCTCAACCAGGCTTATCAGTTCAAAATCTACTATCACACGTTGGAGTTTTTTGGCCTCTGTCGGCTTTGTCAAGAGGCACAGCCGACCTAGTGCTTCAGATTGAGAAGAGCGAGAAGAAATGCATCTGAAATGGGATGCCTCTGAGATAAAGGCGATCTCTTCTTCCCTCCAAATGGAGGTGAACAATTATGCGAGTAAAAATACGCGGGTAAAAAACGGTGCGGATAAACTATGGGAGTAAATAGTCTTCTAACATCTGTAAAAGAGAATCATTCTTAATCGGTTTAGTAATGTAGTCGTCCATGCCTGCTTCCAAACATTTTTCGCGATCGCCAGGCATGGCATGGGCCGTGACGCCAATGATAATGGTGTGAGTGTCGTTACCTTCTCGCTGCCGAATTTGGCGAGTCGCTTCATAGCCATCCATAATAGGCATTTGGCAGTCCATTAGCACCACGTCGAATGCCTGGGAAGCACACCGTTCGATCGCCTGCTGCCCATTTTCAGCCGACTCGACTTGGCAACCATAGGGGCTGAGCATTTGCATTAACAAAGTACGGCTATCTGCATAATCTTCGACAACGAGTATTCTACGATTCTGGAATCGATGCGGCGGTGTTTCTGCGGTCACATCCAGAGGTGGAGAAGACGGGCGATCGCCCAATCTTGCATTTGATGGAGGATAAGCCAGCGGAAGAGTAAACCAAAAGGTTGACCCCTGTTTAGGCGTACTTTCTACGCTAATTTCGCCTCCCATGAGATTGACAAGGCGACGGCAAATTGTTAGCCCTAATCCTGTGCCGCCATATTGTCGAGTGGTTGAATTGTCAGCTTGGGTAAACGGCTCAAACAATTGATAGGCTCGCTCAGAATCGATTCCGATTCCGGTGTCTCGAACACTGAACCTGATGTTAATTGGTATCGTCAACTCTTGAGCTTCTTCTGTGATCTGAATGTCAGACACACGAATCAGAATCGTGATTTCTCCTTCTTCTGTAAACTTGATTGCATTGCTTACAAGATTGCTCAACACTTGCTGAATTCGAAAATCATCTCCTATGAGAATGTCAGGAACATCCTCCTCGATTAAAAAGGTAACCTGCAAGTTGTTTTGAGAAGCTGAGAGGAGAAATTCTTGTTCGATGCGCTGAACTAGAGCCGATAATTCAAACTCTTGCTTGTTAATACTAATCTGTTGAGCTTCAATCTTTGAAAGATTGAGAATGTCGTCAATGAGTGTGAGCAGCTTTTCGCCGTTTGAAGTTAAAACTTCTATCAGTTTTTGCTGTGAGTTTGAGAGTGAAGATCGGGCTAAAAGTTCGCCCCCAACCAAAATCGCGTTGAGAGGAGTCCGAATTTCATGACTCATATTGGACAGGAATGCACTTTTTGCCTGATTGGCTGAGTCAGCGGCTTGAGCCACGGCGATCGCATCTTCTAAGGCTTGCTTCTGACGCATCAATTCAGCCTCAGCCGACTTGCGATCGGTGATATCCATCACGACCCCGTAGGTTTTGATGGGTTGCCCTTGCTCATCTTTGAGCGTTCGACCGAGCCAATAAAAATAACGCATTTCCCCATCGGGGCGATAAAACCGCAGGTCTAGTCGTTGGGGAGTGCCCACCGTCATGAGGGCTTCGAAGGCTTGGCGTAACGGTTGGCGATCGTCAGGATGATGGTATTCCAACAGGCGATCGCCAGACGGCGGCGGCTCGTTGGGGTTTAGCCCAGTCATTTCATATAGCTCCAGCGACCATTCTGCAACGGCTTGGTCTAACTGGGGCGAGGTTGTTAGGTCAACTTCCCAATTTCCCATATGGGCTAGGCGCTGAGCTTCGTGGAGCTTGGCTTCTTTATCGCGCAGTTCTTCTTCGGTTTGGAGCCGTTGAGTGATATTGATCACCACTGCTCCAATGCCGCGTTTATTGTCTTCAAAATCAATCGGGTAGTAGCTAGCCAGCCAATTTTGTTCTGTGTCAGGATTTTTGGGTGTCGTGCCGCTGATGTCTATTTGATTAATCGTTTCTCCTTCATGCAAAACCTGATTGAGAAGGGGTTCTAACTTTTCTGCAAGTTCAGGAAGCATTTCAAATACGCGTTTGCCGATATGTTCTTCAACCGAGTATCCATTGATATTGGCTAGCGTTTGGTTGACCCGAATAAACCTAAACTCTTCATCAAGTAAACAATGACCCGCTGGACTGGCCGCATATAAAGTTTCTAATGCAGCATTGACCTGCTGGAGTCGTTTTTGCGCTAGTTTTAACTCATTGATATTGACAAATGTTAGAACCACTCCGTCATATCCGGCCCCATCTCTGAGATAAGGGTTAACGCGCATCAACTGTGTTTGCGGCGATGTTTGCGATGAAGCCTGTAGGCTTACTTCTTGTTCGATAGGCTCTTTCGTTTCTATAACAGAGTGAAGGAGTTCTAAAATTTCAGGGCAATTATCAATATTATTGGTCAAATCTGCGAGAGGACGACCGACATCAGAGGGCTTGATATTAATCGTTTGGGCTGCAGCTGGAGTAAATTTACGAATATTGAGCGCTTGATCAAGAAAAATCACGCCCAGGTTAGTACTCCGCAAAAGATTGTTAATGTCGTTATTGAGCTGGGTTAACTCTTGAATTTTAGACTGATACTCTGAGTTAACGGTATATAGCTCTTCATTGACCGATTGCAGTTCTTCATTGGTGCTTTGCAGCTCTTCATTAGACGCAAGCAGTTCTTCATTCGTGGCTTGCTGTTCTTCGTTGGTTGTTTCTAACTCTTCAATCGTGACCTGAAGATTTTCTCGGGTTTGATTGAGTTCATACTCTAGTTCAAGAATTTGTTGGGCGGCTTCACTTTCTGCATGAAACTGAGCGGGCTCTGTAAGAGAGGCACTGGAAATCTTCTCAACTTCAAGCACAATAATGAGCTGTTCATCAGATGAGGTGGGGTTGCTCTCATCGATGCCAACGCGCACACTGACAGACTTTTCTTCGCCCTGATGTCGAATTTTGATGCCAGAATAAAGCACTGGGTCTTTGTCATGCTTGGTGCGGTGTAGGGCGGTGCTGAGCGGCAAACGCAGTTCGGGATGAACAATTTCTATGACATCTAAGACGACCTCGCCCACCGGAAAGTCCATTAACTGAGCCGCATTGTAAAACACTTGCAGCAGGCGATTATCAGAATTGACGAGAAGGCAGGTGATGTTTCGTTCGCCGAGGCAAAAGCGAAAGGCTTCACCCATGGTGCGATTCATTTTATTGCGTTGAGGCTTTGATCGAGATCGTGAAGAAATGGTTGGGATGATTGAGTGGCGGGTGATGGGCAGCGTCGAAAATGATGTTTCCCGCTCTTTCCTAAAAATTTTCCACTTAGAGTTCAAGACATTAAATTCTGACTCTAGTTCACCTAATGTTTCAGAACTGCCCAAAAACAAAACCCCTCGTGGGCCTAATGCAAAATGTAGAAGCCGTAAAACTTGCTGCTGAAGCTGGGGCTGCATGTAGATCAGCACGTTACGACAGCTGACCAGATTCATCTTCGAAAATCCGGCGTTTTTAGTCAGGTTGTGGGGCGCGATGATCAGCATCTCTCGCAGCGATCGCTTGACTTGGTAATAGCCGCTATGGTGCTCAAAGTAACGCTCTAAGCGCTCTGGGCTGACACTTGTGGCGATCGCATCTGAGTATTTTCCTTGAGCTGCTACTTCAAGAGCGTTGTTATCTAGATCGGTGACAAAGATTTTGACCTGAATCGTTTTATTAAAGCGCTGTAGCGCTTCGTCAATCAAAATAGCCATAGAATAGGCTTCTTCCCCTGAGGCACAAGCCGATACCCAGACCCGAAACTGCTGATTGGGCTCAAGACGTTCGAGAATTGAGGGAATCACGTCCTGTTCGAGAAATGCCCACGCGGGAGCATCGCGAAAAAATGCTGTAGCCCCGATCAATAGATCTTGGCGCAACAGTTTTTGCTCTTCTTGTGAGCCTGCCAACAAACTAGTGTAGTTATCTAAAGTGGTCTGCCGCGTCAGGGCACAGCGATGATGAATCCGGCGACTGAGCGTGCTGACCTTGTAGTGAGAAAAATCAATATCTTCATGTTCGGCCAAAATATCTAAGATGTGCTGAAGCTGTGCCGAGTCGATGAGGTTGCTGTCTTCTAAAGAAGAAGCCGGGAAGTTTTCTGATAGTCGAATCAGCTCAAATACGGTTTCTGCCAGGTCTTTGGGAGACAGCACTTCATCGACAAGCCCAGAGGGAATTGCATTTGTGGGCATACTGGTAAACTGAGCCGTCTCAGGCGATTGCACTAAGGCAACGCCTCCCACTCGACTAATCAGTTGAAGACCTTCAGTTCCATCTTTGCCAGTGCCTGACAGCAAGATAGCAAACGTCCGTTCGCCCCAGTTTTCTGCTAAAGACTTGAAAAAGCGATTGATCGGGTAGTCTACCCCAGAGTTTTCTGACCGAGCCTGCAAGTGAAGACAGTCATTCTCAACCGTGATACTTTTGCCGGGGGGCAGCAAATAAACGTTGGCTGGCTTCAACGGCATCCCATCTTCAGCCATCTGGACGGGGATATTGGTCTGGCGCTGCAAAATCTCAGCCATCATGCTCTTGTGGGTCGGCGAGAGATGCTGCACGACTACAAAAGCTGCGTTCGTATCTTCTGATACATTAGAAAAGAAAGATTCTAATGCCTGTACTCCTCCAGCAGATGCCCCAATTCCTACAATAAAAAATGCTTTGGTCTTTGGATGAGCTGGCTGGCTATGCATAAATATATGAGAAGTCTTCTTGTGCTTGGTATCTTCTTGATTAAACTTGGCGGCTAAAAATTAGACTGTCAACTCAATCACTTGACATTACTTGAAACGCAGAGCGGTCAAGCTTGTCTAGCAGGTCTGATAACATCCAATAGAGCAGAGCGAGAAATTAGAGATATGACGTTATGTGCTGACGCTATGTGCTGATTTAAAACCAATATTTTTGGGGAAGTGGCGCACCGCACGACCTCTCCAAAAATATTTGTCTTAACCCATCCGCGCATTGCTATGGAGCTTTGCAATGACTTTTAACAGAAAATATCTGAAACAGTTGCATTGCTTTTTTGATTATCTGACCTAGGCAAGATTTTCAAAAAGAGAAAGTAGCATTGCATATGCCATCTAGCGAGAGTGACTCAAGAGCGGTAGAGCGATCTTTCTTAAGATAAAGTTGATGAGCTTGTTTTGCGAGAAACCTAAGAGCTTCTTGAACGAAACAATGAGACACCTACCTAACCTTAGTTTCAGTCTAGACTAATGACAGTTTGTCTGCGATCAATAAACTCGTTGAAAGGGTGGGCGCAACGCGCCCACCCTTTCAACAAACTGCGTAAGTCCTGAGTCACTGAGATAGGTCGCTAGAAGACCACAGATTTCGATCTCCTTGCCAAGTTTGTAAGACGATTCACGATTTCTCTCAAGTCATGACTCGTAGAGTCTAAGCGCTGTGAACGAGACACAATAACCGATATACGGCATAGATTCAGATCTAAAGCTGAGACTGACCTAAGATAAAGTCTGTGCCTGCTAGGGGAACTCGCGCCATGGCTGATGCTTCTAAGGTCAGGGCAACCAAATCTTCTCGCTCTAGGTTGTGAACATCGGAGTTGCCGCAAGCGCGGGCAATGCTCTGCACCTCCATCACCATCGCTTGAATATAATTCGCCACATTGGTTGCGGCTTCTTCGATGGGCAGCCGTGCCATCAACTCATCATCTTGGGTGGCGATGCCTACTGGACAGCGCCCCGTATGGCAGTGGTGGCAGTGGTAGGGTTCAGTCCCCAATGCCTGGTAATCTTCCACATACACGGGCTTGTTGCAGCCCATGGCAATTAGAGGCGGCGTGCCCATGCTGACTGCATCGGCACCCAGGGCCAACGCTTTAGCCACATCAGGCCCAGAGCGAATGCCACCAGAAATTACGAGCTGCACTTCTCCATACATGCCCATGTCTTTTAGGGCTTCTACGGCCTGCACCAGAGCGGGTAGCGTCGGAATTCCGGTGTGTTCCTGGAAAATATTTTGGGTGGCGGCAGTTCCTCCCTCCATGCCGTCAAGAACGATGACATCGGCTCCGGCCTTCACGGCCAGCTTCACGTCGTCTTTGACCCGCGTGGCTCCCATTTTGATATAGATGGGAATTTCCCAGTTGGTCGCTTCGCGCAGTTCTTCAATTTTGATGCGGAGGTCGTCGGGGCCGATCCAATCAGGATGACGACAGGGCGATCGCTGATCAACCCCTTCCGGCAAGGTGCGCATTCCGGCCACGACTTTGCTCACCTTTTGACCTAGCAACAGTCCGCCGCCGCCCGGTTTTGCCCCCTGGCCGATGACAATCTCAATGGCATCGGCCTGTTTCACATCCTTAGGGTTGAAGCCATAGCGCGAAGGCAAACACTGATAGACCAGCTTGGTCGAGGCTTCCCGCTCTGGAGGAAACATGCCGCCATCACCTGTGGTGGTCGAAGTGCCCATCCACGACGCGGCTCGACCCAAGGCAATCTTGGCATGGGTCGAGAGGGCTCCAAAGCTCATGCCTGCAATGGTGATGGGAATGTCGAGTTCGATGGGTCGCTTGGCATATCGAGTGCCCAGCAGGGTCTTTGTATTGCAGCGCTCGCGATAGCCCTCTAGCGGAAACCGAGTCATCGACGCCGTGAGAAACACAAGGTCGTCAAACCGAGGCACATTGCGAAAAGCCCCAAAACCACGAATCACATAGCGACCGAGTTTGGCTCGTTCTTGAATCGCCTGAATCACTTCAGGGGAGTAGGTGCTGCTGGTGTCTAGTACGCGTCTTTCCATTTGCTGAAGTCTTTAGCTTTGAAGTGGTAGAGTTCTTGGGCGCAGATGATTTTCTTGAAGTCGTAGTCGCGGGCGGTGAGACCTAGAGGTGAAAGCTCGGCTTCTAGGGTATGCCAGTCGGCGTCGGTCATGGGGGTGAGCTTGGCGTCTGCTCCGAGAGAATTGATCTCGCCGCCCACAAAGATTTCACCCTGGTAGATCGAGTCACCCAGGTTTGACCCGGCGTTGCCGCAGATGATGAAGCGTCCGTCTTGCATCATGAAGGCGCTGCTGTGACCGACATTGCCACCGACAATGACCGTCCCCCCCTTGAGAGAAATGGCGGTGCGCGGCCCAGCATTGCCGAGAATGGCGATTTTGCCGCCGTGGGCTGAAGCGCCTGCGTTGGCCGACGCATTACCGTGAATGGTGATCTGGCCCGCCATGAGGTTTTCCCCCACTGACCAGCCGCAGGTTCCGATCACGTCTACGGTGGAGCCGTCTGATAAGCCTCCGCAGTAATAGCCCACCGGGCCTCGGAAGGTAAGGTGAATCGGGTGTTCGAGACCAACTCCCAGGTTGTGTCGGCCACGGGGGTTTTCTAAATCAACGGCTTGAACTCCCTCGACAGCTAAAGCTCTAATTTTCTGGTTGATTTCGCGGGTGGTTAGCTCGGCGCAGTCGATGACCTCGTGGGAAAGGGCTGTTGCTTGGGTCATGGCTTGGCTCCGAGGGTTGAAAGCTGAGGCTGACGCTGGGGAGCACCCACGGCCCAGACATTGACCTCGCCCGCGTCGGGTTCACGGATGGTGGCGTTGGGGTCAAACCCCGGCATATCTAAGAAGGCTCGATATTCGGAGGCGATCGCCACTTTCTCGTCGGTTTCGTAAATCACCGCAGGCTTGGCAGCAAACTGATCCCGCACCAAAGCAACCTTTTCAGGAGTTGCCAGCAAGAAGGTGTAGACCCCATCGACTTCTCTCAATAATTTTTCTAGGGCCTCTTCTAAGACCATGCCCTGCAAGAGCTGATAGTAGATATAGTGGGCGATCGCCTCTGAGTCGTTGTGGGTTTCAAACACGATGCCTGCCCGCTCAAGCTGAAAGCGGAGGCGATAGTAATTGGAGAGCTGACCATTGTGAACAATGGCGAGGTCGTAGCTAGACGTAAACGGATGACAGTGATCTAAATCGACAATAGACTCCGTCGCCATGCGAGTGTGGGCAATGCCGTGGCTACCCGCAAACGTGGAGAGGCCATATTTATTGACCAGGTTTTGCACCGCGCCCACTTCTTTAAAGATTTCGAGCTGGTGCCCCGCACTCATGAAGTGGAGTCGAGGAAAAGTCTGGTGCAGCGCCGCCATAAACGGCTTCAGATCAAACCGCAGCCCTTCAGCCAACGTGAGCTGAATGCGATAGCTGTCGGCCAACGTCTCCATTGACTGGATGGGAGCAAACTGCGTCAGCCAGCGCTGAAGCTCAGCCCAAACTGCATCCGTCGGAGGGTCATCGCTGCGAATCACCAACTTAATCGAAGCGGTCTCCGTGGCGCTAGCGTCGTAGAAAGCAATGCCGCAGGAGTCAGGGCCGCGACTTTCCAACGGTTTGATGATAGAAACGAGATCGGTTCCCAACTGGGTGTAACGCTGGGGATTACGGTAGATGATGCCTGCAATGCCGCACAAAGTCGTCTCCTCCTTGATGGTCACGAAAGCGATCGCCGTGATTCATCAGCTCACTGTGAAATTTGTTATAACAAGTTTGCAAGCACAGAGTTTGTGTCGTTTGACACTTTCACGAGCCTAAAATGTGTCAGCCAGCGGTAAAAACTATTTGCTCAAAAATCGCCCCGCCATCGATAAGGCGTCACCCATATCAACGTCTCCATCGCCGTCAGAATCTAGAAATGAATTTAGCACCGAGTTATTGCCGCCTGTAGCGCCTTGAGTGCTGGCTCCGGTTTTGAGAAGGTTGAGCGCCAGCGGCACCAAGACCGGCAGCATAGACTGAATCGTAGACGCATTGAGTCCGGTTTTTTGGGCGGCAGTTTCAGTCAACTGCTGCTGCTGCTTGTTAGAAAACAAAGCCCCTAGCGCATCGGCGTTGGCTCCCGTTCCAGCAAACTGTTCCACCAATGATTCAGCTTGCGATCGCCCCTGAGCCTGACTGGTTTGTTGCAGCGAAGACCGCACATATTGACCCACGACCGACATCAGAGCCTGGGTTGAGTCACCGCCTGCACCTTGGCTACCCGTAAGCTGCTGCGCCACATTTAAAATGGTGCTGAGCTGATTGGTGCTGGCTTGTTGGTTAGGGTTGTTTAAAGCGCCGACAACTTGATCAAACAGTCCCATAATCAAATATCTCCTCAATGTGAGTGGGGTTATTGTGCAAGAAAAGTGAAATGAGGCGTCGCAAACAAGATGAATGCTGCGATGAATGCCGTTTTTACCATAGAGATAAAAATATCGAGGTGAGAACCATCAACGTCAACCTCACCATTTTGAAGTGTAGACCAAAACGCTAACGCCAAACTGATCGAAATCGCAGTCAGATCAGCCGACCTCCCCTTGATCTGACTCCTGAGGATATTCTTGGGGATAACTATGAATGCGGGAAACTATGCACGCGGGAAACTACGGCTGCGGAGCAATAGAGGGCTGTTTAACCAAGACGACGGAGTAAGAGAGGCGATCGCCCCGAGACAACGTTTCTCCACATAAAATCGGAATCTCTCCGTCGCTATAAGTCGTGTATCGATTGACGAGCAGAGGAGCGCCTAACGGAATGTCGAGCGGCTCGGCAGTTTCATAGGTGGCATGGGTGCATTCAATCACCGTCTCGACTCGTTCCACAGAAATTCCATGACGCTCCAGCGTCGGATACAGCAGATTAGATTGGAGATCCTCGATCAATCCCTCTGTCCAGGTCTGTGGCATATACGTGATATCGATCGCCACGGGGTGCTGATTCGCCAAGATGATTTTTTCTTGACAATAAACCTGCTGCACTGATGCATCTAAACGCAGGGTCTGACGCACCGCATCGGGCACATCGACCAGTTCAAATGACACCCCTCGAACAGACGAACGAACCCCCTGACGCTTACTTTCTTCGTCAAAAAACGTTAGCGGATTAGCAAGGGAGCGCGTAATTTTTTGCCGCTCATTGACAAAAACCCCCCGCCCTCGCTGGGCGTTGACCAAGCCCTGGTGGCTGAGATTGGCGATCGCCCGTCGCACAGTAATCCGACTCACATCAAACATCTCCATGAGTTGATGTTCACTCGGCAGTTGCTCCCCTACGGCATAATGACCCTCAAAAATTTGTGCCCTCAGTTTTTCGGAAATACTGAGATGGAGCGGAAGTTGTAGTTTGGCCTGATTGACCATGAGCTATACATTGACCATGAGCTATACAGAGAGATGAAAATCATTCATAGATTATTCACTAAGACAGTGTATCGCCTGACTCAGTCCATCACCTCTGACTGCATGAAGCCTCATTTTTTGCAGAAATATCAAAAAAAATCCGGCATTAGTTACCCATTTCATAAATAATCTGCCAAATTAGAGAAACAAAGAGACGTTAACGCCTACAGATGCTGTCGATGTAACTTTGTACTCTGTGAAAAATTGAAGCAATATCACATCGCAGTTCGAGAAATGGAGATAATGTAGGTTGGGGTGCAGCGTCTATATCAGAAAGAAGTCATTAGAGTTTCATTTCCTGACTGAATATGCTTAGTGATGAATAGCTTTATTAGAGTCAATTTAAGAATCGGCTTGAAAACATTGTTACATCGCTTAATTAGAAATTTAAGACGGCGAGTAGTTCTAGATTTATTGGCATGTGGTGGGTAGTAAAGAAACATGAAGGAAAGTAGTTCGAGCGATCAAAAGCAGCTCCTGTTGATCGACGATGATCCCAATTTAATTCTCCTGGTTAAGGATTACCTTGAGTTTCGGGGATACGAAGTGATGACAGCTGAGAATGGCCGAGAAGCTCTAGAAATTCTCGAAAAGCAGATTCCTGACATGATTATCTGCGATGTCATGATGCCAGAAATGGATGGCTATTCACTGGTCGAGCATGTCCGTAAAGATGCCCGCACAAGCTGGATTCCAGTATTATTTCTCTCAGCTAAGGGGCAAATCCAAGATCGCGTCAAGGGTCTCAGCACCGGAGCCGACGTGTATATGGTGAAACCCTTTGAGCCAGAAGAGCTGGTTGCGCAAGTTGAGGCTGCGCTCAACCAAGCGTCTCGATTGATGGTGCATCAGCCCAACAAAGGCGGTGCAGAATCGGCCCATAAAATTCAGGTTCCTTTTGATGTAGAGCTGACCCCCACCGAGTTACGAGTCGTTGAGTTTGTCGCTCGCGGCATGGCAAACCGAGAGATTGCAGAAGAACTCAACGTAAGTCAGAGAACCATTGAGAGTCATGTCAGCAACATGCTGGGTAAAACAGGTCTCCACAACCGGACAGAACTCGCTCGCTGGGCCATTGAAAATCAAATGGCATAGTGATGGGGTTTCCAAGCTCTGACGTTTAGAATCTGACGTTTAGCATAAGACGCTCTCCAAACTGTCCCCACTCTGGGGAGCGATCGCCTTTCAGCATCGGCTGTGTAAGAAGGTGTTTGAGAAGTCTTAGGCCAGCCTCCTAATCATGAGATTGACCATGGCTGCGTACAACATCATCTCACTAGTCGTGGGTAAATATTCGTAATCTTTGCTCAAGCGTCGGTAGCGACCCA
>JBARXP010000447.1:0-13742 GCA_049647405.1 Elainellaceae cyanobacterium
CGCTGTCTCAACGCTGGAGTCTTATCTCCAGCAAAACCGAAATGATCCTGAAGCATTGATTTACCTCAACAATGCTCGCATCGGTCAAGCAGATGCCTATGTGCTGATGGTGTCAGTGCCAGCCCAGACCGATCCCAATCCAGCCCAAGAGATTCTCCGAGGCGTGGCGCAGGTTCAGCAAGAAATCAACCAGCAGGGCGGCATCAACGGCACACCGCTAAAAATTGGGATTGCGAGTGACGACAACGATCCGGCTATGGCAGAGAAAGTTGCCCAGGCGCTGGTCGATACCCCTTCTGTGTTGGGCGTGATTGGCCATTTTGGCAGTGAAACAACCCTGGCGGCCAGTGCCGTTTACGAGCAAGGGCAGTTGCCTGTGGTTTCACCCACCAGTACCTCGGTGCAAATCTCAGAGGTTGGGGAATATGTTTTTCGGACGGTGCCGAGCGATCGCTTTACGGCCAGTACCCTGTCTCGTCACCTGATTAATGACTTAAACGCACAGCAAGTTGCGGTGTATTACAACGCTGAGAGCGACTACAGCCAATCGCTCAAAAATGAGTTCACGACGGCTCTTTATTCCGATGGAGGGCAGGTCGCGCTCGAAGTGAATGCTGCTGAGGCAGGGTTTGATGCTGCCGGGAGCGTAGCCCAGGCTCAGCAGCAAGGAGCCGAGGCGATCGCCCTATTGACCAACACGGCAACGCTAGATCAGGCCATGCAAGTCATCCAGGCTAATAGCGGACAGCTTCAGTTAGTCGGCGGCGACAGCCTTTACAATCCCAAGCTGTTAGAAATGGCTGGCTCTGCCGCAGCAGGCATGGATATTGCTGTGCCTTGGATTTTGTTGTCGAATCCTCAGTCAACCTATGCTCAGTCGTCTCGACAACTGTGGGGTGGCGATGTCAACTGGCGGACTGCAATGGCCTATGATGCCACCCTTGCCTTGGCTGAGGCCATGAAGCAAGACCCTAGCCGCACTGGAATTCAGAATGCGCTCTCACAGTCTGGGTTTCAGGTTGACGGCGCAACAGGAACAGTGCAATTTTTGCCCTCGGGCGATCGCAATCAGGCCATGCAGCTCGTAACGGTGGCATCGGGAGGGCGATCGGGCTATGGTTACGATTTTGTGCCCGCCGATTAGATTTCTATTCGAATATTTGGAATGGAGGCATGGGTTCTGCACATAGCCTGTCAGCATTTGCGCGGCTTGCCGATTTCATAAATGAATGAACGTTATCGTTTTGATAATTGTTATGAACTCTTAAACGAGAGCCTTGTCTCAACCGTTCGGGTTTTTAGGACTGTATTGCCCGATAATGAGTGCCGATCTCGCGAATGGAGCTTTCTAGATTGACTTAAGAGGTCTTTCTAAAATGAGATGCTAAGATTTCGGTGACCGTGCTTCGAGGGTTCGTCGTGATTCACTCTGCCTCTCTGACACTCCAACCTCCCATTCCGCAGCTTACAGACAACAGCCGCCTGCGGTTGTTTTCAGGCTCAGCCAACTCGGTGCTGGCTCAAGAAGTTGCCCGATACCTGGGCATGGATCTGGGGCCAATGGTCAGAAAACGATTTGCTGATGGGGAAATCTATGTTCAAATTCAGGAATCGATTCGTGGGTGCGATGTTTACCTGATCCAGCCTACGTGCCATCCTGTCAACGATAATCTGATGGAACTGTTAATCATGATTGATGCCTGCCGACGGGCATCGGCACGTCAGATTACCGCTGTGATTCCTTACTATGGCTACGCAAGAGCCGATCGCAAAACGGCTGGGCGAGAATCGATTACCGCCAAACTTGTTGCCAACTTAATTACCCAGGCGGGTGCTAGTCGCATTCTCGCGATGGATCTCCACTCGGCTCAGATTCAGGGTTATTTCGACATTCCCTTCGATCATGTCTACGGTTCTCCGGTGCTTTTAGAGTATCTCTCCAGCAAGCAGCTTTCTGATTTGGTTGTGGTTTCGCCAGATGTGGGCGGTGTTGCCCGTGCCCGTGCGTTTGCGAAAAAGCTGAACGATGCGCCTCTGGCGATTATTGACAAGCGTCGTCAGGCTCACAACGTGGCAGAGGTGATGAATGTCATTGGTGATGTTGAAGGCAAGACGGCTGTGTTGGTCGATGACATGATCGACACCGCAGGCACCATCTGTGAAGGGGCCAAGCTGCTGCGTCAGGAAGGTGCTAAAGAAGTGTATGCCTGTGCCACCCATGCGGTCTTTTCTCCGCCCGCGACTGAGCGGTTAGCCAGCGGCATATTTGAAGAAGTGATTGTGACGAACACGATTCCTCTGGATGAGTCTCGTCGATTTAAGCAACTGACGACGCTAAGCGCGGCTAACTTGCTTGGAGAAACGATTTGGCGCATCCACGAAGATAGCTCCGTCAGCAGTATGTTTCGTTAAGGTGCAATCCCGAGATAGACGCAATCCTAAAACGGTCTGTCCGCCTGGAACATTAGCCGGGAGTCATTAGCCGGGAGTCAGCAGCAGCGTCACCACGACCAGCGTCACCAAAATCGCATTGTAGGCGGCGTGATCGGCAGTGCTTGCCATCATTCCTGCTGTGTCGGCTTCAAACGGGCTGCCGTGGCGCTTGAAATGGCGATCGCGCACGTATTTGTAGCGGCAGGCGAAAAGAAACCCCGGTACGATTAGCACAAACCCTCCCAGCAAAGGAATTCCGGCAATCAGGTGAACGAGGCCAAACTGGGTTGAGCGAATGCCGATTTTGCGCCAGGTGTTGGCTCCCTGACGGAAGATGCGTTCTTCAAGGCGAGCCCAAAAGGGAATTCCCAACAGCAACATCACCCAAAACACAACCGCAAACGCTGTGGTGAAATTGAGCGGAATCGTAGCGTGGGCAAGAATAGGGGCGATCGCCACCCCTTGATAAACCGGAGCCTGCATGAATGCTCCAAGCTCTCCGAGATTGAATGCGTGACTGAATCCGTGATTGAATCCGCTTGATACTATTTCCAGCCCTCGGATTGGATGCAATAGCGCCAGCAGCAGATCAGAACGCTGGCCTAATGCCCGCAGGATGCCTGCCGGAGATTCGAGCTGGAGCTGATTAATCAGATTAAACGGCTGAAAAATAATATTGCCGGGTTGCCCAAAGACCCAGTTGGCCCAGCCCCACATCATAAAGGGTGGAGCAATTTGCTCTGCCAGGGTAAAGGTCGTCAGCGTCGCCATCACAATGGCGATCGCCCGAGCGTAGACCAGCATTCCTGACTTGAAATAGGTTTGCCAGACAAAGCGAATCTTTGACTTATGCAGCCACAAATCCACCGCAATTAGAACGATGATGCCGACTGAAAAGAGGATAGGAATCACAGTACGCAAAAAGGTCAACGCCGTTCCTTGAGCCAACAGCAGCAGACCTAAAACAAGGGCGATCGCCAGCAGCCTAAATTTAACTGCGCCAAGCACCACCCCAAAGTCATGCATCAGGCCACGGCGACTTGTAGGTTTAGACAATCGCTTCAGCCATCGCCCCGAAGCAAATAGGCTGGCGAGTTTGTAAAGCGCAGCGGCATACAGCTCGGGTTGCAGCTCTTGGGCTTGTTCGCAGCTCGCGATACAGTCTGTGAATCGCCCCTTTTTTAACTGGCAATAGCCCAGCAGCTTCCAGGCATGGGCGACCCAAGACTCCTGACGATGGGTCGGAACGGCCAGAGCCTGCTGAATCGAGTCCATCGCTTCCTGCTCACGACCCAACATACAGAGGGCGATCGCTCGGTTATACAGCGCTTTGTTAAAGTCAGGCTGAATCACCAAGGCTTGCTCAAACGCAGCGAGTGCCTGCTGATGCTGGCGGTTAATTAGACATACAATGCCGAGATTGTTGTGGGTCACCACCGAATTTGGCTCAATTTCTACTGCGGTTTTGCCGTCCCGTAAGCCTTCCTTCCGCTTGCCTGTCAGAGCCAACACTGCTGCTCGGTGGCTCAAGGTTTCTCCATGATTAGCATCAAGGGCAAGACTATGGTCATAGCAGGCGATCGCCTCTGGCGAATTTCCCTGACTGCGATGCACTGATCCCAACCGATTCCATAGCCAAATCGCTTGAGCCGTCGCAGTTTTTGAGCTGCTGACGACCTGAGGCAAGCGGGCGATCGCCTGCTGATATTGCTCAATCGCGATCGCATTATTGCCTAAATCTTCGTGGGCTTGGGCGTAGTAGGCATAGCCATCAGGCAGATCAGACCGCAGAGCCATCACATCGTTAGCACAGGCGATCGCCCGCAAACACTGGCCCCTATGGGTCAGCATCTGAGCTTTGAGGCATAGCCAATAGGCTCGCTCATCGGTTGATAAATCGGGGCGAGAGAGATGGCGATCGCACTGTGCTAGGGGTGAGGAAGCTTCGCTGCTATGGGCTAATGCTGCGGCTTCTATTTCAGGTAAGGTTCCTATTTCAGGTGACAGTGGAGAGAAAGCATCTGTGGGTCTGAGCTGCTCAGACTGGGGAAAATCAGAGGTGGGCAACGGCATTCAATGACATTCAATGATGTAAGTTCGTGAAAAAGATTTTGTGAAAAAGACCTTGTGAAGAAAGCCGGGTGGACAAGACGGTGAATCGGAACAGAACACACCAGCAAAAATCCGTCAGATAGACCTTGTCTCCGGTGCATCCCACTTTTGTACCCCTCACCCTAAATCCCTCTTCCTCAGGGCTATCCCTTACGCAAAAGTCGCTGAAACGCCCATTTTTCGTTGAGGCCGATCCTTGAAATGCTTGCTGTAAAAGGGTTCTTATCTTGAGATCCCAAAACTGCAACCGACAGTGAAAACGACCAGCATATAAGGATTACACCGACTTGTGACTAATGGATAGTCCTCAGGGAGAGGGACTTTGAAGTTCCGGTTTCCCTTCTCCCCAGGGAGAAGGGGTTAGGGGATGAGGGCAAACTCGCAAAACTGGGATACACTCCTTTGTCTCAGCATACCCTCCACAACAGGGTGTTGCCCTGCTCTACTTCTGCGTTCTGCTTCCTACGCCTTCTGCAACGCTCTAGTCATCGGAGCCACTTTCCGTCATGCTAGAAATCGTGCGAAGCAAGACTACTCTTCCACAGGCCATTTTCACAGGAGTGATTTCACCATGACAGCAGGACAAGATCCCGTCAAACTGATGAAGCAACAGGTCGGCAAGGTTGCGGCTGATCGAGTTCAATCTGGTTCTATTGTTGGGCTGGGCACGGGCTCTACAACCGCCTACGCCATTCAGTTTTTGGGCGATCGCCTCAAGTCTGGTGAGCTTAAAGACATTAAGGGCATTCCCACCTCTTTTCAGGCATCTGTGCTGGCCAAGCAGTATGGCATCCCCTTAACAACCCTTGATGAGGTCGATCACATTGATATTGCTATCGATGGAGCCGATGAGGTCGATCCGCAAAAAAACCTGATCAAAGGCGGGGGCGCAGCCCATACCCGTGAAAAGATTGTCGATTCCCTCGCGAAAGAATTTATTGTTGTCGTCGATAAGTCAAAGATCGTCGATGCTCTCGGCTCGACTTTCGCGCTCCCCGTCGAAGTCTTGCCGATGGCCGTGACTCCTGTGATGAAGGCGATCGCCAACCTGGGCGGCAAGCCCGAAATTCGTATGGGAGTGAAGAAAGACGGCCCGGTGATTACCGATCAGGGCAACATGATTTTGGATGTCGATTTTGGGGCGATCGCCAATCCGACGGAGCTGGAGCAGATCCTCAACAACATTCCGGGTGTGCTCGACAACGGCCTGTTTATTGGCGTTGCCGACATCGTCTTGATTGGCGATCTCGACAACGATAAGCCTGTCGTCCGTGATATGGATGCCTAGCTAAAGGGCGTTACCCGATGGTTTACTAGGGGCACAGCACCGCTTTCCTGGGGGCACAGCATTGCTGTGCCCCTACTCGTTATATCACTACAATCCTTTGACTTTGTAGGTAAAGAACCGTTGTAAGACACCCACGCTTTCAAATTCATAGACGGGTGCGCTCTCAAGCGAAAGCGATAGGCTCGGGGGCAAAATCTCCTGAAGAACTGTCTCTGTCGAAATTTCGGTTTTGTAAATGCTCAACACGCCAAAATTTTGACGTTGCGTGCCATCGGCAACGACCGTGCGCAATAGTGCGTCGTTATTGTCTAAAAATGAGCCGCACATATCATTCAAAAAGATAGGAGCTTTCGTGCAAACGCGATCGTTGAGCTGCTGATTAAGTTGCCTCACCGCATAGTCTTCGTAGTCTTCGCGTCCTGGATTGGTAATGGCCATCGCTGCCCCGACTGCGGCGATCGCTCCAACCGCCAACAATGAGCTAATCTTCAGTGCTTTCATGCCCCATTCAGTGCCCTATTCAAGACCAAGGTTCAATGCTAAGCGTAGCGTTTTCTGTCTCCCGATGAGAATTTGAATAGGTCAGTGAAAGATGTGGATCAATGGCAGAGGCAAATGTTATACTCATAAACGTTAAATGGCGAGCGTAGCCAAGGGGTTAAGGCAGCGGTTTGTGGTACCGCCATTCGGGAGTTCGAATCTCCTCGTTCGCCCTTCTTTCAGAAGTTGGGTCGCCCATTTCCATTAAGTTTGACCTAATGGAGCCGTCCTGCATCTAAATGTGCGCTGCTGAATGAAGCAACCTACAGCGCGCTTGCTCTGGGTGACTTCTATCTGGCTTTGAAGCAGGAAATCTTCGGAGTAATCTGGGGAATCACCACGCATAATCTTTGATTTGTGTGGTGAGGATGTCAAGCACTTTCGCCTCTAAGTATGTCGTCAAAACTAAAAGAAACGGTGTGTGCCCCCCGCCGGGGGGCACACACTCACATCGCATCGTTTAATTATGGCTACCTACTTATGTCTTGTCGGATGATGCGGCAGGATGACCAAAGTCAACGGCTTCGTAGCGATCGCGCCCTAGGGTTTTGGCTCGATATAGCATTCGACCTGCTTCGGTAATCAGCGTATTTTGAATCATGCCCAGTGCGGGAATGGTGGTTGCAATGCCCATGCTAAGGGTGACGGCAGAACCCACAGAAGAGGTGCGGTGAGGGCTGTTGAGCCGCTGAATAATCCACCTCATGCGATTGGCGACTACAATTGCCCCTTGCAGATCGGTTTCGGGCAAGATCACCGCAAACTCTTCTGCCCCATAGCGAGCCACCAAATCTGCCGGACGCTTCACGGCTTGGTTGAGCGATCGCGCTAGAGAAATGAGACAGCGATCGCTCTGCTGGTGGCCGTAGGTGTCTCGATAAGCCTGAAACTCATCAATCTCAATTAGAACGAGTGATAGAGGCACCTGAGCCCGCGTTTGGCGCTGCCATTCTTCCATCAGCCGTTCACTAAAGCGGCGACGGTTTGCGAGTTGCGTCAGGTCATCGACTTTTGCCAAATACTCCAGCTCGTGACGCAGAGTCTGAATTTCTGCTGCCGCAGTCTGGAATTTTTGGCGCTCTTGCTCACACTGGCGAACGGTTTCTGCAACCTGGTGTTCGAGGTCGAGGCTACGATGCTTGAGCATCTTCTCGCTGCGTTTACGCTCTGTGATGTCTTGCAGCACCGTAATGGTGTATTCAACCGCTCCACTCGGAGAAAGCACAGGCACCGCCCTGACTTCTAGGGCAACCTTTTTATCTCCATGATGGATGACTAGATCATCAATGGTTGCCGACTCGCCCTTGAGCGCCAAAAGCGGCGGCAGTGCCTCTTCGAGATAGTCTTGCTGACTGTCGCCATGGCACAGTTGATGGGGTGTGGCTAAGGCATTCTCAGTCGAGGCGGTGGATGCTTTGGCCCCGGTGAGGTCACGTCCTGTGCGGTTGATATAAAACACACTGCGGTCAGCCTGATGAATCAGCACCCCGATGGGGAGGGCATCTAAAAAAGTTAACAGCCGTTGCTGATCTGTCTCTAGGGAGGTAATGGTGTGCTTGATCTGCTCAGCCATCTGATGAAATGACCGCGCAAGCAGCCCAAGATCGTCAGGTCGCTTGGCGATCGCCGCCACTGGAGCCAGGGCGTCAAAATTACCCTGGGCGATCGCCCGAGTCGATTGGTCAAGCTTGAGCAGAGAGGGCGACATCGTCTGACGGACAATGAGATAGCCGATCGCGATAGAACTCAACAACGCGCCCCCGCACACAAGCAGCGTTCGGAGAAGATTAGCCTGAATCGGGTCGGCAAATTCTGAAGCCGGGACGATGGTCACGATCAGCCAATCTAGCTCGCTGTTTTGCTCTAGAGCGAGGCTTTTGACAAAGTAGCGGTCTCCTTCAACCGTAAAACGAATGGGCTTGAGAGAGGGCTGAGGTGAAGCCTGCAAATTATCGCTGGCCGAGGCTTCATCTGTCTGAGCTGAAGCAACCTGTGGATAAAGGGCACGCCCCGCAGCCCGAACCAGGGGCAGCTCCGTGTTAAACAGCGTCGCGTGCATCGGCTCAGTTTGATCATCGACAACAACAGGCTCATCTTCTGTTGATGAGGCAATGATCTTGCCCTGCCCATTCACAATGAAAAGATGGCCCGAGTCTCCAATGGGGTTTTGCTGGAGGTAAGTGCTGATCCCTTGCAGAGACAGATCAACGGCGACCACTCCTTGAAGCGGCTGGGCTCCTGGGTCAGTATCGGCTGGGGCTGCTGCGCCATACACTGGAGCGCTCGTGGTCACCTGCACCATGCGTTCGTCAGCACTGGCATACGGCTCACTCAAGATGCTTGTGCCCGCTGTCACCGCGCTTTCATACCAGGGACGCGATCGCGCATCATAGGGGTCTGGGGTCGTTTCTACTAGGGCTGCCCGTTCTCCCTGCTCGTTGACTGCGTAGTAGTTGCCTTGGCCATTGGTTTCTGCGTTTGCAACGACGATATGGGCAGGAGATGGGGAGAGATCTTGCGACTGTCGGGTCATGCCGTGGTAGCTGCCATCGGGCGTTGCCAGAGCAATCCAGCGGGTTGATTCGTTCCCTTGTAGCTGCTGCCACAGATAGCGATCGCGCTGGAGACTGGCCTGGAGATCGGGCTGATTGAGATTGAGGTCAATGCGGCCTTGCTGAATGGCCTCGATCACCTGCCCATTGAGGCGTCGGGTCTCATCAATGGAAGAATCAACATAGAGGGAGACGCGATCGCCCGATTCGAGCATCAGCTGATCCACCAGGGCGAGCACTGTCCGTTCACCTGCACGGTAAGACAGAAACCCAATCAGCCCGACAATAACAATGGTTTGGGCAATAAATGGCACGGCCACCACTAAGGGGAGCGGCAGGTTGACTGCGCCAAAGCTCTTCAATCGCTCAGACCCACGACTAAATTGCACGTTAGCAGTTTCCTCAAGACGTTGACCTCAAGACACAGACCTCAAGACACAGACCAGAGCTTAGAGACGCTTGAGCAAGCTCTCACCGTGGGTATCTGTGCCACAGGTGTGGAACAAGCCGTACTGCTCTCCCAGTTGATAGACTATCTCCGTTTGCTTTGGAGACGGTCGCCAAGGCTCCGGATTATCGTAGGCGTAATAGCTCTCGACCCCATCAAGGTTCATTGCTGCCGCTGCCCCAATTAAATCGGCGGGCGATCGCCTATAGCGGGCGGGGTGCGCTAAAACAGCCAAGCCTCCAGCCTGATGAATGGCGTCGATCACCTGTGCTGCATCGTAGTCGTCCCCAGTTGCTGCTTCACCCTGCACATAGGGCTGAAGGGCTGGATGATCGGGCACAAAGGCATAGCAAAGAATATGAACCTCAATATCGAGCAGCCCTGCATTAACTTCTAGCCCAGGCCAAAGTTTGGGCAAGACGCTAGTGTTGGCGGTAGCGCCGTGGTGACGCAGCCATTGATGGGCATGACGATAGCCATTGATGGTGTGGTGGTCGGTAATGGCAAGATTGCGTAGCCCCAGAAAAACCGCCTGTTGCACTAAGGCTTCAGGGTCGAGTTGGCCATCAGAGCAGAAGGTGTGCATGTGAAAGTTGGCCAAGGCAGGACAGTGGTCAGGGGCGATCGCCTGAAAAATATGTTTGAGTTGTGCAGCAGCAGAGTTCAGTGAATAAAAATTTGGAGTTAGCAAGGCGGATGTTTGGGTTAATTGAGTCACCATAACCGCTAGGTAGAGTAAAGGGCATCTACAAACGTCTCTATCCTACACGCTACAAAATTTTAGGATGTGCGGATGAACCCAGTAGAGAACTTGGAGCAGGTTGCCTTTAGACGTTTCTAGAGGTTGAAAGAGATTTTTTTGAAAGAGAACTTCTACGCATTAGCGCGATCTATGCATTAGCGCGATAGTCTGCTGAAATTTGTGATCAGCGACCCCTTAAACCTGCGACGTTTCTTTCTATTCTGCCTCAAACTTCGCCGTGGGTTCGGCTAAGTGGCTTTTTGTCTAGAGATAACGGTTATTTTTTGGCGATCGCGCTACTCAATCAGACACCCTACTCATCAGAAGATTTCATTCTCCAGAGAATTGCTTCAGACAATCCTCCTTATCCCTCATTTGGGCATATCCCTCATTTGGGCATTTTTCCCAAACAGAGCTGTAGTCCTAAAACTGTAGTCCTAAAACTATAGGTATCAAAGACAACGAGAATCAAAGACAAAAAAGAGTCCCTTCCCACTAAGGTAAGGAACTCTCTAAAGCTTTTTAAGCCTAGTCGGACTATGTTTTTTGATTTCCGCAAAAAATTATTGAAAGCATCGAAGTCGGACGCTCGCGCTGCATTAGGGTGAGGTAAGCATCGGCATCACCCCGTCGTCTAAACCGAGCAAGCACTTGGTCTTCCACATTCGGCGCTTTCTGCTGTACAGTCCAAGGATTGAGTTTTTCTTGATACGTCATTCAACTAAGCCTGTATAAATTAGCACGAACGAAAACTGAAAATGAAATTAGCAGAAAGTGGATTAAACAGCCCCTAGCAAATCTCAATGAGAAGAAAAAATCCATCAACAGCATTGCTGATATGAACGTCTCTTCATTCGATTGCTAGTTGATATCGGGTTGCTTATCAATTTACCCGTAACGGTTATGGCTCTGCGGAGAGATCGTTATCAACGCTACTGGGCTACTGGAGACGGGTCTTACAAACAAGAGGCAACTCTTTCCTTTAAGTCGGTCTGTCAAGAGTAAAGACGAAGAGCACTTCCTCAGCTCCAACATCTAACGCCCACAAACAAAAGTCAAACTTTCAGATCCAGATATTTCTAGTTAAAGGGAGACAAAACTCGCTTATTCAATGAACCACCCTACGTAAGACCCACAGGATAAGTTTGTTGCCTACAACCTCGTCAAAATTTGTTTCTGCACACAGTCGTGCGGTACCTCATAAAGCAACGAACAAAACAATCAATTAAAAGCTAAAAAATCCGGATAAAAACATAAATTCAGCAAAAGATGCCCAATGACAAGATAGTAAAGATGCTGAAAAGGCTTAATCGATTGATTTTTCCATCTGAGCTTCTTACTCACTACAGTAGCATAATCACACAAAACCGTTCTCTTAGTTTCACCCCTCTGAGAAGAATACTGATGAGCTTTAGAATTGAGCCTCAATTTATATTCTTGAATATTTGTAAAGTCATCTTTATCCTTAGATCGAGGGGAATCAGTGACCTCTTACACTCTCTGGGTATGACCTGCATTAATAGAGCTATGTAAACTCACACCCTAAATAATGAAAGGATTCCAACCCGCAAGCATAGCTAGCGAATCAGAATGAGTTATTTCTTTTAAGTTACTGTTCTTTATGTAAATTAACGTGGCGACTCCATTTTTAAAGATAAGGTAAAGTCACTGAGAAAAACTAAATAAATCAATTGATTTAAGTTGTTCGATAGTGAACAGCTTTGATAACTTACAACTCATTCTTAAAATAAGGACAATAAAATGAAAGCCCCAGACGCATACAATGTCGAAGTTGAATTAGGGACTCGGAATCATAAAGGTTCTTTTGTTCGAGACACAACATACAAACTCATGGGAATCGATCACGCAGGGTGGGCGTTGATTTGTCAAGACGAAGCAACCTGTCATTATGTAGATCCTGATTGTTTGAAGGAAACCATTCAATCAGATGGAATTTAGCGTTCCGTCTATTATTGTCATTGCTACTTCTTAAACGACAATTTTGAGAAGCAATCCCGTGACATAGGGCACTCCTGCAATGTGTCCTCCTGCTGGCTGGCTGACACATTTTATTTTGTAGCCAGAACTTTTAATAATGTAGGTTGCGGTTGAGCTTGCGAAACCCAACACAGTCAGATTTTAACGGCATGCTTGGGTTTCCTTACGTCAACCACAACCTACGAGTTTTGGTCATTTCAGGAGATGTGTCAGGCAATCAGGTGATCCTGCAATATGCGATGAGATTCTATTTTAGAATTGCAATCTCACATCCATAGCTGTAGTCAGCTTATTTAGGATATAGACAGTTTTGTGGGCACGCGGCGCGCGGCCACAAAACTGTCCTAAGGCTACTGGCCGTAGCTGTACCACTAATCAGATCGCAATTCCATAATCAGCTGCTCTAAATCGTTGCTATCAGCGTGATAGACTTCGTTGCAAAAATGACAGGTCGCTTCTGCTCCGTCATCTTTTTCGATCATGTCTTGAAGCTCATCTTCTCCCAAAATCTTCAACGCGCCTAACATGCGATCGAAGGTACAGCCGCAATTAAAGCGAAGCATCTGGGTCTCAGGGAAAATCGTCAATCCCATATCGCCAAGCAGGTGATCAAACATTTCGGGGAGAGACTTTCCGGATCTCAGGAGAGGCGTAAAGCCAGAAAGTTGAGCAATGCGAGACTCTAGGGTCTGCACGAGTTCTTCGTCTTCTGCCGCTTTCGGCATCACCTGAATCAGCAACCCCCCGGCTGCAGTCACGCCTTGAGCCCCAACAAAGACGCCCAAGACCAGAGCAGAAGGAGTTTGCTCTGACCGCACCAAATAGTGAGTGATGTCATCGCCAATTTCACCCGAAACAAGCTCTACTGTGCTGGAGTAGGGGTAGCCGTAGCCAACGTCTCGCACAACATAGAGATAGCCCTCACTTCCTACTGCGCCCCCAACATCAAGTTTGCCTTGTTCATTGGGAAGCAGCTCTACTTCTGGGTTATCGACATAACCACGAACTGTGCCGTCTAAACCCGCATCAACCAAGATGCCGCCCAAAGGGCCATTGCCCTTGACACGGATGTTGACCCGCGACTCTGCCCGCTTCATGCTGGAAACCAACAAAAGACCTGCGGCCATCGTTCGACCAAGAGCCGCAGTGGCGACATAGGACAACTTGTGGCGCTGTCTGGCTTCTTCAGTCAGTCGAGTGCTTACTACACCCACTATACGAATGCCACCATCTGCGGCTGCCGCCCGAATCAGTTGATCCGCCATGAACTTCTACACACTTCTTAATTCTTTCCAAATTTCATTGTAGAGGGGAAGGCGCTTCTGTGGGAGGGCAAAAGTCTGGATGAGGCATGGCAGGCATTTGCATCCGAACTACCGCAATTCTCAGTAGGGCTATCAGTAGGCAACCCGCCTAAGGATTTTGAGAAATGCGCATTAAGGCTTCGCTTACTGAAGTCGGTAATCGACGCATGACTTTGCCCTTTTCTCTATCGATCGCCACTAAGTAGCTAGGCGGAATTAAATATAAAACGTTCCAGCAGGTAATTTCCGGCTTTGCTTCGCGCCTCCATCCCCTCAATGACAGTCATGGCTAAGTCGTATTCGTTGTCGAACATTTGGCCTGCAA
>JBARXP010000448.1:0-36421 GCA_049647405.1 Elainellaceae cyanobacterium
TGCAAAACGGAGAGGGTGGGATTCGAACCCACGGTGCCTTTCGGCACACTCGATTTCAAGTCGAGCGCGTTCGACCACTCTGCCACCTCTCCAGTCGGCCATGGCATCTCTAGTACACCATGGCCAAGGAATATTATTCTAACCCTATTTTGCGGCACTTCTGACTCAGCTTCATCCTTAATTCAACAAAATTTTGCTCTCTATGAATGTAAAAACTGCTTGAGGAAACAGTCTGTGGCTCTGAGAATATGGCAATCTTGTCTTATCTCGGTTTCCTATACGGTGAGCAATAGCGTTATGTCTGTGTATGAGTTTCGGCCAGGTTTAGAGGGCATTCCTGCAAAGCAGTCTGGAGTTAGCTACGTTGATGGACAACGAGGCATTTTAGAATACCGTGGCACCCGAATTGATGATCTTGCCAGGGGCAGTAGCTTTCTAGAAACAGCTTTTTTACTAATTTGGGGGCATTTGCCGACCCAGGATGAGTTAACTGCATTTGAACATGAAATTCGATATCATCGACGGTTGAAATATCGCATCCGTGACATGATGAAGTGCTTTCCTGAGAGTGGGCATCCGATGGATGCTCTGCAAGCCTGTGCGGCTGCTCTGGGCCTCTTTTATTCACGGCGTGCATTAGACGATCCGGCCTATATTAGGGCGGCTGTGGTACGGCTCATTGCCAAGATTCCAACCATGGTTGCCGCGTTTCAAATGATGCGAAAAGGGAATGATCCCATCCAGCCACGAGACGATCTTGATTATTCAGCCAATTTTCTTTACATGCTGAATGAGCAGGAGCCTGATCCTTTAGCGGCCCACATTTTTGACGTGTGCTTGACCTTACACGCCGAGCATACGATTAATGCTTCAACCTTCTCTGCGATGGTGACAGCCTCAACTCTCACCGACCCGTATGCTGTGATCGCTTCAGCAGTAGGAACGCTAGCAGGGCCACTGCATGGAGGAGCCAATGAAGAAGTATTAATAATGCTGGAAGAAATCGGCTCCGTAGAAAATGTGCGCCCCTTTGTAGACGACTGCCTCCAGCGCAAGAGTCGAATTATGGGCTTTGGGCATCGCGTCTATAAGGTGAAAGACCCTAGGGCTATCATTTTGCAGGACTTGGCTGAAAAGCTCTTTGATAAATTTGGGGGCGATCGCTACTACGAGATTGCTCTTGAGTTGGAACGAATTGTAGAAGAGAAGCTAGGCGGCAAGGGTATTTATCCAAACGTTGATTTTTACTCTGGTTTGGTCTACAGCAAATTGGGAATTCCGTCAGATCTGTTTACGCCTGTCTTTGCGATCGCCCGTGTGGCTGGCTGGCTAGCACACTGGAAAGAGCAACTGGCAGAAAACCGGATTTTCCGACCCACACAGATATATACAGGCTTGCATGATGTCCCCTACGTATCAATTGAAGAGCGATCGCTCAGCCTAGAACAAAAGGAGCTGGCAAACTCTCAGCTTCCATAAACTCAGGTTCCATAAACTCAGGTTCCATAAACTCAGGTTCCACAAAAGTACATCAGGCACACCACGTGGGGGGTTACGCCCCCTTGTGTTCTCTTCAAGAAATTGCCATCATATCTTCAGTGACGATTTTCAGGAACTCCAGCCCTTGGGCCGTAAGGCTTAGGGGGCTTTTATTATATGGGTACTTTTTCTGAGTGGGTTATCTTAAACCCTGCCCTGAGAGGGATGCGCGCTGCGATGCATCAGAAAAAACCTCAACAGCGACATTGATTCCAGACAGTAATTTCCAGATATAGATTCTTGACTAGACGCAACATCCAAAAAATGAGCAAGAAAAAAGGGAGCAGATGCTCCCCTTTCTAAATTCAAGAGTTTCCAGAAACGCAGGATGACTATAAAAACGTCTAACTTGATCAATCAAGCTATAAATGCGAGTCGGTTGCTCTAGTAGGCAAGTCCCATACTGCGTGTAGTCTCAGCGCCAAGATAAACTCTAACGCTGAGGAAGTCAGTAGGACAAGCTGTTTCGCACCGCTTGCAGCCGATACAGTCTTCGGTGCGAGGCGATGATGCAATTTGGCCTGCTTTACAGCCATCCCAGGGAACCATCTCTAGAACGTCTAGAGGGCAAGCCCGGACGCACTGGGTACACCCAATGCATGTGTCATAGATTTTGACGGAATGAGACATTGAATAGAGACTCCTATCCAAACGTTTTTGTGATCATGGTGCCAACAATCGCTTGCAAATTGCCTTCGATAGTTGACGTTTCGTAAAAAGTGAGAATATACAGGTTGGTTTCTCGCAAGATAGATAACAGTCTACAGCAGGCGTTTCATGTGATTTTGCAAAACCCAGCGAAACTTCAAACAATTTAATACTCAGGATTCTATTCTTGGGGTTTTTGACTCGCGATTTTGACTAGATGGCAGCATTTCACATGAGATCAGGCCATCGTAGATTGATGAGCGGAGATGAATCGTCGATGATTTACTCTGGGCACAATGAGATGATAGACACGGAAGGGGCATCACTATCATGAAGAACTTAAAGCAGCAGTTTTCCGAACAGCAGGATAGAGTTCAGCGGCTTGAAGCAGAGCTGAACGATCTGCAAAAAATGCCTGAGATTACCGTTTTAAAGGAAGATAGTCCGCTAGAGTTTCTCAAGCAAAAGCTGCAGGTGTCAAAGCTGTCGGAAGAGCGACAACAGGAAATCGCTCAACTGCAATCGCAGCTCAACGAGGCTCGCCTATCGTCTGAAAAGATGCAGCATGAGCTAGAACGACATAGACGGGCGTCATTGATGGGCTTTGATCGGCTCAAGCAAGCTGCCCAAAAAGCAAATGTGCTCCTAAACGAGGCACGAGAAGCCATCGAAGAAATTGAACGTCTGGGCATAGCGCTGAGCAAAGATTATGAAGCAATTTATGGCGAAACCCCTGTTAACTCAACGTTAGAGCATGACTATTTTCTGAAGCATTTTCCTGATGTCGTGGTGGGCGATCGCTCGGTTACCCTCACGACCCAAGCACACCGTAAGTCTTATCCCCAATCTGCTGCCTAGAGAGGTGGGAACGGTAGCCTTGAGAATCGACTCGAAGACTCATCATTTGAAGACTGCATGATGTTGGCCTGAACCATGGGCAAGGCTCAACACTCAGGCTTAAGATGCGCAGATTGCAGAGACGCGATCGCGCCCTAAACGTTTAGCTTCAAAAAGTGCTTTTTCAGCTCGTTTGAGCACATCCAGGGCACTGCGATCATAGCGAGGCTGTTGTTGAGCCACCCCAAAACTGGCCGTCAACTCAAGGGACCCAGACGTTGTTTTCAAGTTCATCGAATGAATCGAGCGGCGCAGTCGCTCAGCCACGTCTTTCGCTTTTTCTAACTCTGTATTTTCGAGAAAAACAACAAACTCTTCGCCGCCATATCGGTAAAGAGGCGTGCTGCGGCGAAGCTGTCGCTGTAGACGCTGAGCAAGGCGCTCTAACACGCGATCGCCAATATCGCTGCCGTGGGTGTCATTCACCAGCTTAAAGTAATCTAAATCACAAATGATCAAGCTAAAAGGATTGTGAAAGGCCCAGATCGACGGAGCACTCAGCTGATTGAGTTCTTGTTCCAGCGCTTGGAGATTTGGGAGCCCAGTGAGCCCATCTTGAAACTGCTCTTGGCCTGAAGGAGTCGCCTGAAGCGACCTATTGTCTCGGCCCATGAGGGTGCTGCGGGTATTTTGAATCATGGATAAGGCGATCGCCAATTGCTCTGCCCCTTGGCCTGCGATTTGCAGCTCATCTAGAAAATAATTTCGCTCTCGACGATGAGACAGCAAAACAATTGTGCCGAGAAAACTATCTCGAATAAAGATTGGCAATACTAGGGCTGAGCCTGCACCGCTCTTTGAAAGCCAGCGTTGAAGAGGCTCTGACTCCTCATTTGTGAGCGTTATTTCAATATATGACGCCCCCCCCTGCACAAACAAATCGACCGTATCTTGCCATAGGGAGTAGCTCATCTCCCCTTCTTCAAAGCCATGAAGGCTATGGCGAGGTCGCTCCCAGAGAGACAAAAGATTAGCGATTTGGTTACGGAGATCAACCACAATCGCGCGATCGCAGCGAATGCTTTTCCCGATTTGCGCCAAAATCTTGCTCACAATCACATCGGGATGAAATGAAGAGTTGAGCAGATGACTGGTACAGCTCAAGATCGAAGTATGCTCTTGGGCTTGCTCCGCACGCCGTTTCCATGACAAAGCATCTGATGCCAATAACAGAAGGTTGCAAGATGCTCTAAGGGAACGAATTTCTTCTGGAGTCCAGCCCTGCATCGCATTCAGACCTTGTTTCTCTGGCTTCGCATTAAAAATTGCCAGACTCTCAGCAGCCAGACTCTCAGCAAGAGAATATGCACTCTGCTGCGCCTGATTGGGTGTCAGGGGAGAGAGGCTCACGAGATCTGTCTTAGACGAAAGCAGTAGCGCCTGAATGGGTGAAGATCCTAACGGTTGAGGTTCTGGAGTCGTGACTTGAGAGTCTTGAAGTTCTGTTCGAGATGATTCAAAAGGCGCGGCACTCTGAAATGACCACGGTTTACCTATTGCATCTGAACCTGTTTCCTTAGAATCTATTTCCTTAGAATCTATTTCCTTAGAATCTGAGCGCCAAAACTGGAAGACAAACCGCAGGTGTTGATTGGGCTGTGGATATGGAAGTTTCGCAAGGTTGCTGTCGGGCTCAATATCATTCGAGGCTTCTTTAGTCTCCGAGACTTCTCTAGCTGTAGAACTTGGACGGAGGCTCTCTGAACTTCGGGCACCCAAAGCAGAATATCCCTTGACTTCAGTAATGGGTAAAATTACATCTCCAGTCTCAAGTTGAATCAGTTGGGGTTCACTTCGCTGGTTGAGTAACCAAAGTGGCAACGCCGCAGGCCGAAACCGTCGCACTATCCCTGAAGAAACTAACCCTGAAGAAACTAACCCTGAAGAGACTAAGCACTCAGAGGAAGTATCAGGGGTGTTCATCGCAGGGGGTTTCTTTATCTCTGAACCATTCTGCCCCGGCTCTTGTGAAGACGACACCATCAGGTCAGAACCTGGCCGACGAGAGAGAAACTTATGGCGATCGCCAGCTGCACGCCATGCCTGCGTCGTCGCATAGGCACGGCAAGATTCGGGAGACGCTGCTTCAAGGCCAACCCAGAGCACTCCTTCGGCACGGTAAGCCGTACTGATGATGCATAAAGCCTTACGCATCAGTACATCAATCGTGTCTGCCTCTAAAATCGTTTGTCTTAGAGCCAAGAAAGTCTCTTCCCAATATGAATGCTCGACATTCATGGCAAAACCTGCCTTTCGATGAGTGAATGATATGGTGTCACCCCTTTTGCTTGAAGTCGGCCATTTGGAAAAGTATTGTTTCCACCGACTAAAAATCTGGCGCAGTGCAATACGTGGTAGCGATAACGAGTATGAAGACAAAGCCTGTAGCTGACAGGGCTCTCATCCCCCTTACAACATGAGGTTATTGGGGTTCTTTTGGAGACCTTGTAGCTCTTATTAAGCAGCTCTTGTGTCAGAGTGGTGGACGCAGTCTCAGAATGCCCATTGCTCTTAAAAAGCCTTCAAGTTCCTTTAACGATCAAGTTTCCTGAACTGAGCAGAGAGCCATAATGAAACGACGCTATCTGAGTCTCTGTCCCCGGCGGAGCACACACCATTCGCTTTAGTTTTGACCCCGCACTTTTGACCCCGCACCTATCTTGCTTTTTGTTATCACTTCCAGACGTGATGATGGCAAATCCTATCGCTGGGGTCTAACGGCTAAGCTCTTGATTCTAGGCACTAACAGACATGCATTGAAGAGAGTGCAGGTCACGATTGCCATAGAAAGTCATAGGACAATGTATTGAGATGATAGTTAGAGTGTAATAGGATGTTTGTTTGGCTTTTAAGATCTTTTTGTTGTTTGCGTTTCTAGCATTGGCTGCATCTTGAGTAGGTTGTTATGAATAGTTCCGTTCGTATCCTCATGTGTGCTCCACATCATTACAATGTGGACTACGTTATTAACCCTTGGATGGAAGGCAACATTCACCGTTCTTCGCGCGATCGCGCAGAAAAGCAGTGGAATCAGCTTTACCAAATTTTGACCGAACATGCTCAAGTAGACTTGGTCAAGCCCCAGCAGGGCTGGCCCGACATGGTATTCACCGCGAATGCAGGCTTAGTGCTGGGCGAAAAAGTCGTCTTGAGCCAATTTTTTCATCCTGAGCGGCAGGGAGAAGAGCCCCACTTTAAGGCATGGTTTGAATCTCAGGGCTACACCGTCCACGAGCTTCCTGAAGGGCTGCCCTTTGAAGGAGCAGGGGATGCTCTATTAGACCGAGAAGGAAAAATGCTGTGGGCTGGGTATGGATTTCGCTCCGAGCTAGACACCCATCCTTATCTTGCAGAGTGGCTCAACGTTGAAGTGCTTTCTCTTCGGTTAATTGATGAGCGTTTTTATCATCTCGACACCTGCTTTTGCCCATTAGCGGAAGGATATTTACTTTACTATCCTCCAGCTTTTGATGCCTATTCCAATCGTCTGATTGAGATGCGAGTGCCCGCCTCAAAGCGGATTGAAGTCAGCGAAGTAGACGCGGTTAACTTTGCCTGTAATGCCGTCAACATCGATCGCACCGTTGTGATGAATCAGGTCAGTGATGGCTTGAAGCAGCAACTATCAGCCTGTGGCTTCACTGTGATCGAAACTCCTCTGAATGAGTTTTTGAAGGCAGGCGGGGCTGCAAAATGCCTAACCCTGCGCGTCACTGAGCCTCTTCAAGATGAGCCTCAATCGGTTGCTGCGGTCGAAAGCCGCACCATCAAGCTGCAAGGCCACTTGCTCGATTCAGGCATGATTAACCGCGCCCTAGATTCCGTCGTAGAAGGCGGCGGCAGCTTCCAGGTGCTGAATTTTGATTTGGGTAAGCAGCGGCAAGATGTGTCAGCCGCAGAGGTGAAGGTTTCAGCTCCAGATCATGAGGTCATGGAAGAAATCATGAGCCAGCTGATTCATCTTGGAGCCGTTGCCGTTCCCCAAGAAGTCAGCAACGCTCTCCTTGCAACTGCATCAAAAGATGGCGTTGCTCCCGATGACTTTTATGTCACCACAATCTACCCGACAGAAGTTCTGATCAACGAAGAATGGGTGCGATTGCAGGCTCAGCGGATGGATGGTGTCATTGTCGTCAACTCATCACCTACAGGGGTCACGGCTGAATGTCGTCTCCTGCGTGACATTATGCAAGGCGATCAAATCGTCGTTGGGGTCGAAGGCATTCGCACAGTGCGGAAGACTGAGTCACGCGACCTGCGGAGTGCGCAAGAGTTTAGCTTTATGGGATCGGGCGTATCGAGTGAGCGTCGGGTTGAGCTAGTCGTTGAGCAAATTGCCTGGGATCTCCGTCGCATCCGCGATCGCGGCGGCAAGGTCGTGGTGACCGCAGGCCCTGTCGTCGTTCACACGGGCGGCAGTGAGCACTTATCTCAACTCATTCGTGAGGAGTACGTTCAGGTTTTGCTGGGCGGAAATGCGATCGCCGTTCACGATATTGAGCAGTCTCTCATGGGTACTTCCCTGGGGATGGACATGAAGCGAGGAGTCTCCGTTAGAGGAGGTCATCGCCATCATCTCAAAGCGATCAATACGATTCGTCGCTGCGGCAGCATCAACAATGCTGTCGAGCAAGGGGTACTCCAGAGCGGCATTTTCTATGAGTGTGTTAAGCACAATGTGCCCTTTTCGTTAGCCGGGTCGATTCGAGATGACGGCCCCCTGCCTGACACTCACATGGATCTGGTGAAAGCTCAGGCAGACTATGCTCGTCTGATTCAAGATGCAGATATGATCCTGATGCTTTCGACCATGCTGCACTCGATCGGAGTCGGCAACATGACCCCAGCCGGAGTCAAAATGGTTTGTGTTGACATCAACCCCGCAGTTGTCACTAAGCTGAGCGATCGCGGTTCGGTCGAGTCTGTCGGCGTCGTTACCGATGTGGGGCTGTTCCTCAGTCTTATGGTGCAGCAACTACAGCGGCTGACAAAGCCCTATCAGGTAGTTTAGGTCGAAGGTTTAGCCCGACGAAATACCGACGAACAAGCAAGGGGAAAGCGGTTCATTCTCCTTGCTTGTTGGTATGTGTGGACATGATCGGCACGTGATTGGCAGCAATGGGCGATCGCCATGTGACAGAAGGTTTCAAATTCGTAAACAAATATTGTTATCTAATAAAACATATTGTTCGAGCGAACCTTTCGCCATATCCTATTATCCCTAGGGCTCAGGTGTGCCAGAAGATAGAGTTTTTAAGGCTTGTTCTGAGGCATGAGCTGTCAAAATTTTCCCTATCGATAGGAAACCCTATCACTTTTGCAGACGTTAATAAACGGTTAACAAACGCGTTATGTCACAGGATCAGCAGTCAACGGCTATCATTACGGGTGCCTCGTCAGGCGTTGGCTTATATGCCGCAAAGGCTCTTGCCAAGCGAGGCTGGCATGTCATCATGGCATGTCGCAATCTACCAAAGGCCAAGCAAGTAGCCCAAGATGTTGGGATGGCCGATGACAGCTACACGGTCTTGCCTCTAGATCTCGCCAGCCTTGGCAGTGTGCGGCAGTTTGTCAGTGATTTTCGAGCCACGGGGCGATCGCTCGAAAGCGTGTTGTGTAACGCAGCCGTTTATCTGCCTTTGCTCAAAGAGCCCCAGCGGAGTCAAGACGGTTATGAGCTGAGTGTTGCGACCAACCATCTGGGGCATTTTCTGCTGTGCCAGATGCTGCTCGACGATTTGAAACAGTCTTCGGCTGCTGAAAAGCGTCTGATCATCCTTGGAACAGTGACGGCCAATAGCAAAGAGCTAGGCGGCAAAATTCCCATTCCGGCACCTCCCGATCTGGGTGACATGCAAGGATTTGAGCAAGGCTTCAAAGCTCCGATCACCATGATTAACGGCAAGCCATTTAAGTCGGGCAAAGCCTACAAAGACAGCAAACTCTGCAACATGCTGACCACCCGTGAGCTACACCGTCGATATCATGATTCGACCGGGATTATCTTCAGCTCGCTCTATCCGGGGTGCGTCGCTGATACGCCGTTGTTCCGCAATCACTATCCGCTATTCCGCACGATTTTCCCTTGGTTCCAGAAGAATGTTACGGGGGGATATGTCTCCCAAGAGTTGGCCGGAGAGCGAGCTGCCGCTGTACTCGCTGACCCCGAATTCCATACCTCTGGGGTTCACTGGAGCTGGGGAAATCGCCAAAAGCAAGGACGTGAAGCCTTTGTGCAGGAGCTTTCGAGTGAAGGCAGCGATGATGTAAAAGCCAAGCGATTGTGGGAACTGAGTGAAAAACTGGTGGCGATCGCCTAGATACTGGTGTATTGATCTCCGATACTCAATACAGCCCTTCTCTGAAAGCCGTTTTCGCTCAACTCTAAAAGCGCCCCTCGTGAGTAACTTTGATACTCTGTCAGCCACTCACGTGTGGAAAGCTCGAAGCATCACAGCTAAAAACAAATCCCACGATGACGATTGTTTCTCGATCTGCTCATTGTGGGATTTGTTGCTAGGGTCTTGAATGGATGACTTTTCTAGGCTGTCTCTAGCCAGTCAAAGACTTTGTTTAACTGGTCTAAGGTGATCAGGCCATATTGCCACAGCACCACAGGAAGCAAATTAGCTCGCTCCTCAGTGCGCCGCATTGCGATGGCGATCGCCTCCTCTGAGACATCCATATCTGTCCGTAAAAACGCCAGAAGCTTCGATTGTTGACCTTGCACATCCTGAATTTGCATATGATTCACGCGCTTTTCTAAGAAATTGATAAAAAAGTGTTAAGTTATGAAACGCTTTATCAGATAAAGACTAAGAGACATCATGCCTGTTCTTCATCTCATTATGATCCCCGGTTGATATAACTTTATTTCAAGGGATGTACGGATATCCGTCAGGTTCTTATCCTTTCGTTACTTTATGAGAATCTCTGTTACTCTAAAGGCGATCGCTAATTCAGCAATCCCAAAATCAGCTTGAACCAAGAGCGATTATCCGATAGTCATGAGAGCCTTAAGTCTAGAACGCCTGCAAGAAATTATAGTTCATGAGAACTACTTTAATAAATATATTGCTACTTTTTTGAGACCTTTTCACAAAAAAATCGAAAAGATTACCCTCAATAAAGCCAATCGCTAAACTACCTAGCTTTATGGTCATTATCGTGATGGGAGTGTCGGGATCAGGAAAATCAACCATTGGTTGGCAACTCGCCCACCAGTTAGGATGGCGATTTGAAGATGCTGATGATTGGCACTCATCTCAAAGCATTGCCAAGATGCGTCAAAACATTCCGTTGACCGATCTCGACCGCGCACCTTGGTTAAATCAACTTCAGAGAGCCATTGATGATTGGCGACAGACGGGAGAAGATGTCGTGCTGGCCTGTTCTGCTCTCAAACAGAACTATCGAGACCAGTTGCGCTGCCAAGAGGACGGCGTAAAACTCGTTTATCTCCGAGGAACGCACCAGCAAATTCGTCAGCGAATGGCTCAGCGACACGGTCATTTCATGCCAGAAGCTTTACTGACCAGCCAGTTTGAGTCGCTGGAAGAACCTCAGGTTGCAATTACCGTTGACATTCACCAAGACTCGTCAGACATTGTGCAGCAAATTGTCCAGGCGCTCAACGTTTCGGCCTAGGGCGATCGCCATCGTTATTGATCTCAATCTGCACTCGTGCCAAACCGCCTCAATCGTGGCACCAGCGACTAAAGGGGTATCGTGCCAAGTTGGAATTAAAGTAGCGGGGATCGCTAGAGACCTCTTCGCCAACCCAGTCAGGCAAATCAACCACCTGATCGGCATCGGTTAGCTCAACCTCGGCAAGAATAAGGCCGTGATTGTCGCCAGCAAATTCGTCAACCTCCCAGCAAAAGCCATTTTGCTTGATGCGATAGCGGGTCTTTTCGATGAAAGGACGACGGCATAGGGTTGAGAGCATCGCTTCGGCATCGGCTTTGGGAATGGGATATTCGAACTCTGAGCGCGTGATCCCCTCAACTGCGCCTTTAAGGGTGAGGTAGCCTTGATCCCCAGCGATGCGCACACGCACGGTGGTTAGTTCTGCCGTGGAAATGTAGCCTTGGCGGTAGACAGTTCCTGTTGCGAGCGATCGCCAAGCCTCTCCTACCACTAGAAATTTGCGCTCGATTTCAACCGCCACAGTTTTTCCTCACCCTTGTTGTTTTGATCCCAAAGCCGAATTGAACAATCTATTCTGCGAATCTATTCTGCGGATCTATCCTGTATAGACCTGCGGAGTCCCATGTCCTAGCGCTGACGCAAAAACGTATCGACTTCGGCGGCTGTCGGTTGAGCTGCGATCGCCCCTGGCCGAGTCGTGGTTAGCGCCCCAACCGCACTGGCATAGGTGATAACTTCCTTCGCGCCCTCTGCGCTCTGAAGGGCTTTCAGCCCATGCTTACACAGTTGATGAACAAAACCTGCCAGAAAGCTGTCGCCAGCTCCCGTCGTTTCAACCACTTGAATGTCGAAGCTTGGAACTTTGCCCTCATGACCTGAGAGACAATAGGCACAGCCTTTTTCACCCGCCGTGACCATGACACCTTCGACACTTTCAAGACGATAGGCGATCGCACCCGGATCGGTGGTGTCAAACAACCACAACGCTTCTTCATCAGACAGCTTCAGAAAATCAATCCGGGGGAGCAGCGACCGAATCACCGCTTGAGCCGCCTCAGGCTCGCTCCAAAACATGGGTCGCCAGTTGACATCTAGTACGACCTTCACCTGATGCTGATCGGCTAAATCTAAGGCTTGAAGCGTGGTTTTTGCCGTCTCAGCATAGGCCATTTCTAACGTGCCGATGACGAGATACTCGGCTGCGTCAAACATGGGGGGCAAAAGACAGGTAGCCTGAAGCTGAGTATCAGCAAAATCTGTGGTGGCGCGATCGCCAAAGCCGACAAACTGGCGATCGCCATCAGCCGTGCGAATGACATAAATTTGGCGAGTCGGAGCGGCGTCATGGCGTTGAATAGACGATGTATCGACGCCGATCTGCTCTAAAAGGTCAATCAACTGGTCTCCTGGCTCATCGGCTCCAACGCAACCGATAAACCCTGCGGCTGTTCCTAGATGGGTCACAGCACAGGCGACATTGGCTGGGGCTCCCCCCGGATAGGCCGTCCAAGATTTGACCTGCTCATAAGGAACTCCGGGTTCATTAGAAATCAGATCATAAAGAATTTCGCCCAAGCATAAAACACGCGGAAGCGTCACCACAGCAATTTCTCCTTAGCTAAAGGGTGTTGGCTCAACAGGGGGTGGCTCAAGATCTGGCACGATTGAGTCGATGGAGTCGCAAATCTGAAGTCAGGGAAGAGTCGAGTTAAATTTTCAGAGGATGGATTCGACTCGTATCTTATGGTGACTGATGATGGCGGGATGTCACACCACACGTCACCAATTTAGACATAAAGGTAAACAATATCCCGTCGTCGTTGCCGCATCCACCGCGCCCTGTACCAACGCCCCCCAGACGTAATGATTCCCACCAAGGAATGTCCCAAAACCACTTTGCAGGTAAATGTCCGTCTGGTGCCCGCAAAATTTGAAAATGGAGTTGCCTGTAGAACTTGAATCCTAGCAGGCTCCGATCAAGCTGAACCCACTCGACCTGTTTACCAAAGGTAATCGGGTTGCCGCTCACCACAGGACGATCGGGATCGCTGTTGAAGTAAATATTGGCTTGGACACTAAAGCCATATTTTCCTTGACTGTGTTCTATCCAAAGGCTATCGAGCGTATGCAAGTCAGTTGCAGGTAAGTGGTCGATCGCCCGGTGATCGAGCCAGTCAGCCGTGTGGGCATCGCTCTTGCCCAGCTCTATTAAAATACGGCGAGTTTCTTCATCCGCTTCTAGCCATTGCTTATTTTTGAGCTGTTGCTCTAGCAGCTTGTAATCGATATTTCGGTCAGATTCCAGTGCTGCTGGAAGCAACGCATCAGCAGACGAATTTTGGCCGCTCTCTGGGGCTAGTTCTTCTGCATCTGGCGACTGAGCCATCTCTTCAGAATCAGACGACACAGACTCAGAAGACTCGGCATCGGGTTCAGAAAGTTGAGCAGCGGTTGACCGATCTTCTGTCCCTTCTTTTGGAGGCTGGGCTGAGGCGTTGTTCGAGTCTTGGCTAGAGCCGTTCAGAGACAACCTTGCACTCAAGGTTTCTGCTTCAGGCGTGTTTGCTTTAGATGGGTTTGCTTCAGACTCGGAAGACTCATCCGTAGCCGCCGTGGTAGTTCGGTTTTTTGCTTGCCACTGATGCTCAACCATTTCCTCGATAGGTTTCACGGCTTCGGGGGTGAGGTCGAGGCTGTAGCACAGTGAATCAAGGCGCTCTCGTTCTTCAGAGCTGATGGGAAATGATTCTTCAATCGACTGCTCAAAGGCTTGCTGATATTCGTCTAGGTTCCAAAGGCGCTTTTGGATTTCAGCCCGAACCGTTTGCACAACCTCTTGCTGGATAGGCTTCACATCATTTTCGCTAAGCTGAAGCTTCTGCTGCAACTGGACTAGCGAAGCTTGAAGATCAGACGGAATAGGAATCCTTGTGCGAACGGCATCGGCATAAGCCTGCCGATACGTCTGGAGACGCTGGGGGCGATCGCCCTGGGAATCTGGCTCAGGTTCTGAATCAAACGGGAAAAAGCTTTGCCCCATCATAGAATGTTGAACCTCTGTTTAAATGCGTTCTACGCCGACATCAGACAAGCCTCGGACGTGTTGAAAGCGCTCTAATGCATGTTGAATCCATGAATGTCGCTGGAGATCTGCTCTAACTCCATGTGCCGCACCTCCTCATGAGACAGATACAGACAGATACGGTGAGGTCTGCAATTTAGCTAAGTCTGTTAAGTCCATTGGCCTAGCGTCGCTGAGTGAGCCTTCAGCTTCCATGGCATAGCCGCAAGCTTGCCGATCGTGAGCCAAGGGATTGAAGTGTTGGATATAGACAATTTCTTGGATGATGGCAGCACCATCTTCTGTTCTCAGTTCCAAGCGATCGCACGAGTCATCGAGCTGAGACAGATCGACAACCCTGTGGTTTGGAATGAGAAAGTCTGCATACGCTAGCGCTTGAACAACCCCCGTCATAGTATTGGCCGTTGCACCCTTGGTTTCGGAGTCGCTAAGAGAAAGATTTGTGTTCTATCCATTTTGACATGACACAGTATAGCCCCGTGACTCAACAAAGGCGTAATCAGTAGGTAGCCATAATGAAACGATGCGATGTGAGTGTGTGCCCCCCGGCGAGCGGCACACACCGTTTCTTTTAGTTTTAACCACATACTTAGGAGATGATTGGGGCATCAGTTGCGTCGCGCTAGATCTTCGTCGCAGAGCAATATGCCGAGCAATATGGGGGAATGGCAGGGGTGGCGATCGCCATAGGTTTGTGCTGATGACATCAGCATGGCCCAGTTTCTGTAACGTGCGATCGCGAGACCGAAGACGCGACCTTAGCGATGCCTTTCGCAAGCGATGCCTTTCGCAAGCTAAGTAGGTCGCCTTAAATATTTACTGCTTGCGTAGTGCTACGACACAGCTAAAATAGTGCAATAGATTTCTGGCATAATTCAAGCGATGCAAGGAATCTCGGATTTCTCTAATCTACCTTTTTAGCTGTGTTGATCCAGTAGATACTGTTTTGAGACAGCCCTGTCAAGCAGCGGCTAGTAATTTGTCAGGGTCAAAGGGCTGAGCTGATTTCAGAACACCAAAGATGACCCGCATGAGCTTGTGCATCACGGCTCCCACGACTTGCATCTTGGGCTTGCCTGCGGCTAGCAATCGCTCGCAAAACGGGTGCATTTGTGGGCATCGCCTCATGAGATTCAGGGCCGGGAAGTAAAGCGCTTTGCGTAAGCGCCGATTGCCAATTTTGCATAAGCGCGTTTTGCCCCGCACTGAGGTGCCCGATTCATGCTCTTGGGGGGTGACCCCAGCAAAGGCAGCCAGTTGCCGAGCGGAACTGAAATGGTGAATTGAGCCAATCTCAGATAGGACACGAGCCGCCGTGCTGTCGCCTACCCCAACAATCGTGGTGAGCAGATCATGCTGGGTTTTCAGGGAGTCATGAGTCTGAATATGCTCCAGCAATCGCTTTTTTACTGAGGTCACTTGCGCGTTGAGAAACGCAAGATGCTCTTCGATATCGGCCGTCAGTTCATCTGGGGTAATCTTCAGTCGATTCTTTTCCTGAGTCAGCATCTGCTCCAGGGCATCAAGGCGACGGGTATAGGCTTGTAGGGTCATGACCTCAGCTTCTGAGGGTTGCCATCGAGCAGGCTTGAGGTCTCGACAAAATTGAGCAATCAATTTGGCATCGGCGCGATCGCTTTTGGTACGAACCAGTTGGCTTTTGGCGTAGCCTTTGATGCGCATCGGATTAACGATGCTGACACAATGTCCGTGTTGATGGAGATAAAGGGCGAGGGCGTGACCATAAATGCTGGTGGCTTCTAAGCATCCATGGACGTGAACCACGCCCTGTCGCTCAAGCCATTGACTCAGTTGAACAAAGCCGTCAGCCGTGTTGTCAAACTGCTGATATTTGGAGTGTTTTTCACCTTTGAGCAAGGCGACGTGAACGGTATCCTTGCTGATATCGATGCCCAGTGGACTGTCAGATTGACTCATGATCTGAGATGCTCCTGGAATGAAGAACACATCGCACGCAGCGCTATCCTTGTAAATCCTGGGTGGCTTCCGTAACGAAGCACCTGTCATACTGTTCAGTCTGCTGGAACGATGGGGAATGGCAAGCACGAGGAAGGCTCTTTATCTACGTAGCAAGCTCACTTTGGCTTGAGGATGCGTCCAGAGTCTCTTCCCTCACCATTATCCATGATGGCTTGCCATCCCCAAATACAAGGATGCGTTAGCGAAGCGTAACCCATGCGGGCGTTGGGTTTCGTTCCTCAACCACAACCTACATCTACTACGTTTAGTTTTGACCACCTACTTATGACAGTAATGAATTGTGAAATAGATGGTGAGAGGTGGGGCGGGCAATGCCCACCCCACCTCTCACAGATCATTTAGGATCGCTATATGTCTTTCGAAAAAGAAGGAAGAGCAGCAGTTTAGACCCATGCCAATCGATAATTCTACAGAGGTAGGATATCGATTTTATACATTTCGTTTCCGTTGTTTCCAAGTTAATATAACCCAGTGAAGAAACAAACCTAATCCTACTGCCACGCTCCTTAGATATTCATCCAGAAGATATTCATCCAGAGCGATTTATTACTTCCATTCACGGCTCAGAACTAGCATATGACCTTAAAAATCAATGTTCTGACCCGGTTTAGGTTCGTTCCTTTTTTGCCGCTATATTTATGACCTAAGTGGTGATAGATATAGCCTTTCATTATTCTCTTTGAAAGCAATATTTTCTTCAAAGAAAACTTGAGCATAAAAGTAAGTTGCTATCGACAAAGACAATATAACTTCAGCAAAAATCAGGAATTTCGCGTTCCCTTTTCTGGTTCGTGGTATATAAGCCAGCAGCGTTCTAGATGCTTCAGCTTATAAAACGCCCAAAATCGGCTAGGGTTAAGGATCACAGGAGACCCAGAACGGAACAACGGCTGGTTCAAAAACTGCCAGAGAGGAAACGTTAGTTGGGACGCTGTTTTGGTCTTTTGAGTACTGAGGTTCATGACAAAATCTGTGTTGAGGATAACGACACAAATGCTAAAGCTATCGAGTAAGTCCCTAGCGGCTGGAATGAATTAGGGTAAGACGGCTCCACCCTTAATCGTGCCCAAATTAACCGTGGGACTTTATACCTCACACACAAACTTCGCAGCTCTATCAGTGAAATATTGACAAGTTCTAACCGTTAAGATCTTTTATATTCAAAGGTTACAAAAACTGTCCGGGGCCGTTGATAGAGCCAGTATCAATGGGTTCACGAACCATCGGCACACGTTAGACTCGCTTTTGGAGTGTTTTCTCTGGGTCTGGGCTTGACAAATATCCGTAGAAACACAGACTCTGCTCACCTTGACTCGTCAGATCTCATTACTTTTTCGGGTTACGCCATCGTAGGCTTGCCCCTGAGCATTTTGAAGACGCATCATTCCGTTTCGTCTTGGCCTTTGAGGTTGGCTGTGACGGGATTTACTGCGGCATATAAAGCGGAGTAATCGCTATCTGCCAACCCTTGATTCATCGCCTTCTGCACAAGAGCGGCGACGCTTTCAACAAGGCTGGCATCAATGCCGTGGTGCTCAGCAGTCTCGATAAACAGCCGCATGTCTTTGAGCAGATGCTTAGCCGGAAAATTAGGGTTCTCGAAGTTGCGCTCCACCATGCGCTGGAGCTTCTTGTCGAAGGTGGGGGCATAGAGGGCACTTTGACGCAAGATTGACATAAATTTGTCGATGTCGATTCCTGCTTGCTGGACTAGCCCCAGGCTGAGCGAAAACGCTGTCGTGAGGGAGCCGATGAGCTGATTCATCGCCAGCTTAGTCGCAGCGGCGGTGCCGACTTCTCCAGTATGTATCGGCTCTGAGCCAAGACACTGAAGCACGGGCTGGAGTCGGCCAAACTGCTCAGGCGTTGCGCCGACCATGATCTGAAGGCTACCGTCGTTGGCTTGGGGAATGCTGCCCAGCACCGGAGCCTCAACATATTCGCCACCCGCCGCGACAACCTCATCACGAATGGCCTGACTCTGCTCAGGCGAAATCGTACTCATTTGCAGAATCGTGCAGCCCTTGAGATGAGACTTGACCTCGTCCGTCAAAACGAGGCTGGCGATCGCCTCAGCATTGGTGACCATCAGCACCACACAATCACATCGCTTGACCAGGTCAAGCACTGAATCTGCAAGCTCAATGTCTTCTTTTTCAAGGAGTTCAAGCTTAGACCGGGTGCGATTATAGGCGGCAACGTTAAAGCCTGCCTGTTTTAGCCGTAGAGCCATCGGCTGGCCCATCAGCCCAGTTCCAATCAATCCGATAGTCATAGCGTCTTGTTTCAACAGAGTGAGGTCATTGTTCAAGAGTCATCGGTTGCTCAAAAGCCGCCGTTTACGCTCAGGGTTCAAGAGCAGGGTTCGCAATCAGGGTTCAAGATCAGGGTTCAATTCCGGTTCACCTGAAGCCGCGACTGGCTCATCGCCCAGCACCCGCAGACGGATAACTCGCGACATGCTACTTTCAGAGTCGCCTAGCTGCACTTCGATTACGTCCCCTGTGAGCGGGGTCAGATGGGAGAGCAGCGATCGCAGATGAGGGGTGCTTTCACCGCTGTCGAGGTAAACCCGCTCGGCTAGCTTGTTCATGCGCTTCCAGGTGGTGTAAACCTTGGCGATCGCCTGCTCTAGCTGGGCCGATTGGCTGACTAAATCGGCGGTGGCATTGAGACACCCGATGCGGAGGGCTTCTTCCAGGGCTAATTCTAGATCAATGCTTTCAGAATTGAGCGCTTGCACATGGGTCGCAGAGTCGAGATATTTCGCCAGATAGCGGGCTTCGGCGGTGGCCTGCTTCAGCGTATCGACATCAGGATTGGCCGCCACCTCGGTTTGCAGAGACACCTGATGAGACTCGGGTAGCTTTTGCACTTCTCGCACAAAGGGAGCCACATATCGCGTTGGGATCGTGTGATTGGCCGCCTTTTCACGCACTTCTTCTGGCAATAAATCTGACGACATGGCCGTCCAGTCGTCAGACAACTGGCGCACCTCTCGCCGAGTAATGCGATCGCCCCGGCGAGCCGCATCGCTGACCATCTGCTGCACTTCGGGCGAAGCCTGGGCTGTTTCGAGGAAGGCGCGTTTGCTGAACTGGTTGACATCTTCGGGCTCCAACATGCCGTCTTGCAGGAGCATGTCAGCACTCTCGGCCAGATCAATCAAGACATAAGCCTGACTTTTACTAATTTCTCGGTCTTTGAGCCAGTTGAGAAATCCCGTGCCGCGTCCTTCGCCGCCGCGTTTTTCGCGATCGCGCACAACCTTCAAAATGCGGCCTCGCCAAATGTCTGTCTGGAGATCAAAGCGATCGCACACCCGCCACGCCAGATCGACCTGCTGCTGAAATTCTATGTCTGAGATTTTCTCATCTTCGGGATCAGGGAGCTGAAACTCAAGGTCAGTCATGCTTTCTAATGCCTTGATGTCATCAGCAGTCCAGTTTGCGGAGCGAGAAGCGGCCTGTGTCATGCAATTTTTTTATTCGTTATTCAGAAGACAGTCGGATCATTATGACAGGATTTGCCCCTGACAGAATGGTTCTTGATCTTGAGTGATGTCGCCTTAGCGGCTTGGTCTGGAGCAGGGTATTGGCTTGCTGCTCCATCCTAATCGCTATCATTTTGGCGCACTAGAACAGTCCCCTTGCTTCTTCCTCAGGAGGACTGTCGGGGTTAGCAAAGTAGCGCTGCTGCACTCGCGGACTGAGGATAAATCGGGCATCAGGACAAATCTGCCGCAGCGTCTCTAGGGTCGTCGGAATGCCGATGCGCTGAATGCCAGAAATGACGTAGTTTCGTTGGGGATTTTGGGTCTGAAAGACCGCATATTCGTAAGGGTCGCTGCGAAAGAATTTAATATCGAAATAGACGCTGGCGATCGCCTCTGGAGAATGTTTTAGCAACAGGTAAAGTCGGGTTTTGCGAGGGTTGAAGACGATGAGGGCGATCGCTCCTACCCCTGCGCCTGCGATCAGGCATCCCAGCGCCAGACCCAGCAGGAGTTGACGTTCAGACGATTCTCCAGATGGCACCAGGAGAGACGACACCAAAGCCACAATGCCCGCCAAGATCAACAGCCCAGCAATGACTAAAATGGCCAATTGTCGTCGCCATAGCCCATACAGCACCGATTGCAGTGGTTCTTGATCTAATTTTTTTGCCAGAGAGTTTGTCATCGCCACCGTCGATTATTCATGCTGTTGCCACGGGTTCTATTGCTACGAGTTCTATCGCTACGCATTCTATCGCCACAGATTACGTCCTCAGGTTAAATCATACAGGTAGACAAAAGAAGCCGGATACTGGCTATTGAGCTGATCTCGTTGCTGACCGAGAGCATCAAGCTGCGACAGCAAAAATTCAGTATCTTCTCTCAAGCTTGTGTCAGCGACCAAAAACCAGACCTGTTCTCCCTGAAATTGCTTGAGGTCTTGGCGATAGGCGGCCTTCTTTGCCGCAGAAAAGTCTCGCTCGGCTACCCGGTCAGGGTCGGCACTAACGACATAGTCTCCCGGCTCAAACCCGTAAGTCGGAGCGTAATATTCAAACTGGTACTGGCTTTTTTGAAAGACATAGAGGCGATCGCCCAATTGTCGATGGGTCTGCACATACTCCATCAGCGGGCGAATGTCTTCAAACTGCGAGGGCGACACCAGCAATTGCCCTCCATTCCAAAGCGGAACGCTCAGCAACCCGATGATGAGTAGAGCGCTGATTCCCCTGCCACTTTGCCGCAGCGCCCGATGACGCCAGCTCAAAGACGGCTGGGAGGAAGCATGGGACGTTGCACGGGGCGATCGCCCCATGGGCCAGTCGTAAGCGGCTCCGATGGCCAGCACCACTATAAAATAGGGCACCAGAAACAAGACGAGGCGATCGCGGAAGGGATATTTTCCAAGATAAGACGCAGCTAACGTGATGCCAACGGGAGCCAACAGAAACCCAAGACGACCCACCGAGCGCCGCGCCAGCACAAAACATCCCAGACCAAAAAGGGCGATCGCCACGTCATCAATGCCGTTTGGGAAGCGTAAAGGATTGCGGAAAAACCGCTTCACGGCGTAAAACAGCCAGTCGAGATCAAGCCAAGACTCTGGAAACGTATAGTCCCAGGAGGTGGTTAAGGTGCCTTCGGCAGGATGGTTGAGAATCGTGACGCCGTAAAATGCAGCAAAGCTCAGCCCCCAGATGCCATACATCACCAGTCGATTGCCCCACTGAATGGAGCCCGACAATGGCCTGTTTGCCCAGCAGTGAAGCAGAGCCGGAACCAGATAAGTCAACTCAAGGCCAGTCAACACCAGCACCGCCGGATGAGAACACCAGAGGGCGATCGCTCCAACCAACGAGGCGATCGCCACCTGCCCTCGACTTAAGGCAGGTCGCCGCACATTCAGTAACACCAGAGATAAGAGCAGGGCGATCGCCACATCGCTAGAATATTGCTTCACCTCAGAGGCGTAATAGACCAGGTCAGGCAGACAGACAAACAGCACCAGGGCAACGGGAAGGGCGACGGGCAACAGATAGAGAGACTTGAATGCAAAGGGCGATCGCGGTATCTCCGAATTTGATCCCGAATGCGGCTCAGAACCCAACTGGGGTGGAACAGGCGGCTCATTGAGGCGGCTCGACACCGAACAGTCCAGCATCACCTGCGCCAACCGATAAAACAGGAGCAGTGACGCCAGTCCTGCCACAAACGGGACAAGCCGTAAGGCATATTCTGTTGGCCCCAAGAGTTGCACCACCGCTTTTTCAGCCCAGAGAAAGCCCACAGGAGCAATCTGGTCATAGTCCAACGGTTGCAGCAACTCGCCATAAGAGCGATCAATCAAATTGAGGGCAAGCTTGGCCTCATCGGCCCATAGAGCCCGGTTTGCCCCGTACTGAATGCTGCGAATGATGAGCCCAAAGCCCAAGAGCAGCCACGATAGTCGCGAGATCCACCCAAGGGATGAAGCACCTTGGGAAATCGACTTCACCACTGTTGATAACGTGGGCGATCGCATATCAGAGAGCACCCCCCTGGCACCGTACTATCACACCCTTGCTCAAGGTCGGTCTGCAAATCAAGCAGGCAACAGCTGATCGGTCTCAGACGAGCTGAGCGCACCAGAGTAGACGACTCCTCGCTGCAAGTCGAGCGTCAAAATCGTGCCGTCTCGAATCACATCCGTCGCATTGTCAACGCCCACAATGACAGGAACACCTAGCCGTAGACCAATGACCGCCGCATGACTGGTGAGGCTCGAATCTTCTGTCACAATGCCTGAGGCTTGGCGAATAGCTTCGACACAGTGGGCTCCGGTGCTCGATGCCACCAAAATCTCCCCAGGGTTAAAGCTGCCAATATCCATGCCGTCTCGAATCACCCGAGCCCGCCCGCTGACTGAGCCTTGGCCGATGGCAATGCCTTTACCCAGCACCGCTGTCACAATCTCAACTTTGACCAGATCGGTAGAACCTGCAACCCCTTGAAGAGTTCCTGCCGTCATGACGACCAGATCTCCTTCCTGAACCAGTTGCTTTTCTTGAGCCACGTTGAGCGCTGCCTGAAACGTTTGCCCAGTCGAAGGTAAATCGAGAACAAGTAGAGGTCGCACCCCCCAAACGAGCTGAAGCTGCCGCGCCACATCAACATGGGGCGTCACTGCCAAAATGGGCGTTTGCGGCCTAAACTTCGAGACGTTGCGGGCCGTGGCTCCCGTTTTGGTCAACGTCATGATCGCCTTCGCCTCAAGTTTTTCGGCAATGCGGCCAACGGCCTGACTGATTGCATTTGGGATCGATCGCCCTGGCATTTCTTCCGCTGGGCGTTTGAAAATGCGATCGTATTCGATGCGAGTGGCAATGCGAGCCATGGTCTCCACGGCCTGTACCGGATATTTTCCAACGGCTGTTTCATTAGACAGCATCACCGCATCTGTGCCGTCAAGAATGGCATTGGCCACGTCAGAAATTTCTGCCCGTGTCGGACGAGGACTGTGAGCCATGCTGTCGAGCATCTGGGTGGCCGTAATGACAGGAATGCCGAGACGATTGGCAACGGCAATCAGCTGCTTTTGCAGCAAGGGCACATCTTCCGCCGGAAGCTCAACTCCCAAATCTCCTCGTGCCACCATGACGCCGTCACAAATGGAGAGAATCGATTCCATTTGCTCAATGGCTTCATGCTTTTCAATTTTCGCAATCACAGGAACGTGCTTGCCTGCGCTAGCGATCAGCTGCTTAATTTCCAGCACATCTTGAGGATTTCTGACAAAGCTGAGAGCCACCCAATCGACGCCCTGATCAAGGCCAAACACGAGGTCTTCTCGATCTTTATCGGTGAGCGCTTTAATCGAGAGATAAACACCAGGAAAATTGACGCCCTTGTTGTTTGACAACGGGCCTCCAACCACGACCCGACAGTGCAAATCGCGATTTACCTTGTCAATGGATTCGACCTTCATCTCGACGCGACCATCGTCTAGAAGAATCGTCGCGCCCTCTGGCACCTCATCCGCTAGAGGCTCGTAGGTCACCGAGCTGATGGTTTTAGTGCCGGGTACTTTTCGACTCGTGAGCGTGAACAAATCATCTCGGTCTAGCTCAATCGGGCCGTCTTCAAATCGACCCAGCCGAATCTTAGGCCCTTGCAAATCTTGCAAAATGCCTACGGGTTGATTGAGTTCAAACGAAATCTGACGAATCATTCGAATATTGCGCTGATGATCGTCGTGGGTGCCGTGGGAAAAATTAAGACGAAGGGTGGTGGCTCCCGCCTCAATGAGCGATCGCAACACTTCTGGCTGGCTCGTGGCGGGGCCAATGGTCGCTACAATTTTCGTTCGGCGGAAAGAAGTTGACGCTTGCATGGAGGCCCGGTTGATATTCATTTAGAGCTACGGGAAGAAGTATGGGGTTTCAGAAGAAGGGAGACGGGTCAACAAACCCAGGCGAATGATCTTTCTCCACAATCAATCTTTCTCCACAATCATAAGCCTATCCGCCGATTTTCCAGCGATCGCTGTGACCAAACTCCCAAAAGAAGCAAGGGGACGCAGCTAACCCACGTCTCCTCGCTGTTTAGCATTGCTAAATAAGGGAAGAAGTATCGCCTTCTCTCACCGTTGTTTCCGCATCTGGATGTGACCGCAGGGCATGTGTTGCGAGCTGAGTTATGGCGATCGCCTGAATGCGCTTCTTCCTCTCGCCTAGACACCTCACGACACACGACGAAAGGAATCTGCATGGGTAAGAACATGACGAATGAAAACTTTTTGGCATGTGTAATCAACGTGCGAAGTCAACTGGAGTAGGTGTTTGGATAGCGACGCTGTAGCTCCTCCCAAGGCAGCAGTAATCCGTCTTCAATCTCTGCACGAACATCATCACTGACAGCCCCTTCAATCTTCATCAGCTCAACTAAAAATTCATTGGCATCGTAATAGCGCTGAAGCTGCTGCCTTTGCTCTTCAGTAAACTGCCAATCGTGACCAATATTTCGATGCTTAATCATCACCTGCCGGAATTGCTCAATCCATTGGTCTCCATGAGACTGCCACCATTGCTGCATTTCTACTCGTTTATTCGATGTGGGTAATGCTTCCTTAAGCTGATGCAGATCGGTTGTCAAATCGGGAGAGAAGTCACGAGTCAGAGCGCGGGCGCGGTCGAGGGCGCGGGCGAGATCGAGGGCGCGGGCGAGATCGAGGGCACGGTCGCAAGCGAGGGCGCGGTCGCAAGCGAGGGTGAGGGCGAGATCGAGGGCAAGGGCGCGGTCGAGGGCAAGGTCGAGGGCAAGATCGAGGTCTCGGGCAAGGGCACGGTCTCGGGCGCGGGCGAGGTCTCGGGCAAGGGCTCCGTCGAGAGCAAGGGCAAGGTCGAGGGCAAGGACTCGGTCGAGGGCAAGGGCTCGGGCAAGGTCGAGGTCGAGATCGAGGGCGTGGGTGCGGGCGTAATAAAATGCTCGAATAGCTGCAGGTTTATAGTATGTTTGGGCAGACTCAGATTTCTGCACTACCCATGCCAAGAAAGTTTGAATTGCGGGCTCATCGGCAATCGATGGGTCAATCGCCCGCTTGATCAGGCGCAGCAGCCGATCCGCAGGCTGCTGTGATTTCACCAGTTGTTTTACAACCTCTTGCCATTGCTGATTGGCGATTTTTTCAGCCAGTTGCTCAGACGACAATTGAGTCAGCCACTGAACGGTAAAGTGTTCCTGAAAAGTGAGATGAGAAAATGACCACAGTTCGTCGGCTCGCTCAACCAGTAAACCGTGTTGAGCTTCAATGGCTTTGAGGACTGCAACTCCTTCTTGAACGTTGGCGAGTTGCAATTTTTGAGTAATTTGCTCAGCAAGTTGCTCTTGCTCAAATAAAACAAAGTTCTGTGGACTCTCAAACTTGCGAGCTGCAATTTCAATCAGCAACGCTTCTTTGTCTTCGACAGTTAGCCCACGATAAGTATCAGTAGTGCCAACTTCCCAGCCACTAATCTGTTTATCTTTATTCCATCGACTCAGCAATAATCTGATACCTTTCTGATACAACCAGACCCTATTCGTCGGAATCTCTCCCTCGTCCTGCAATACCAGACACATGAGACTCAGCAGAACTGGAGTCACAGTCAATTCTTTCAAATCTGGCTGATGGGTCGTGGCACAATCAATTTTTTCCCATTGCTCGTTTGTCTGTGCTTTAGACTGACCAGTAGCTTGAAACCAATTCTGCACAAACTGCTTGACTTGCTCTGTAGTGAAGTCTGCTACTTCCACGGAATCAAACCCAACTGGAATTAAACCCATAATTTGAGTTCGGCAGGTCAGAATAAATCGATTCTTAGGATATTGTTCTGAAACTTGCTTGAGCTGTTTTTGCACCTCGCCTCGCTGCTTGTGGGTAGACACCTCATCTAGCCCATCCATAAGAACGAGAAGAGTACCTGTTTCTAGCAGGGCTAATACCTTTTCTTTGTGATGTTCTAGCTCCAGTTCTTTGCCAATTGCATCGACTAGATTCCAACTTTGCTCTCGAATCCGTCGCAGCTCAATCAAGACAGCGATGTGCTCAGGCTGAAATTTTCCATTGCACCAATCAACGGCTAGATGCTTGAGAAAGGTTGTTTTCCCAGAACCCGGTTTGCCAAGAATGACTAACTTAGACTTTTCATTGGCAATCTCAAATCCCGGATTGCGTTGAATGCGCTTGCTCAAAGCAAGGCGATCATTCTCAATATCAAAGCGACTCAAAAGGCTTTCAGAAGAGTTGTAATGTTTGTGTTCAGGTTTTTCTAAAAGCCATACATCGACATAGAGTTGGTCAACTCCGATTTCTTGTCCACTCAGCAATCGCATTCGACTGTGCTGATTCAAAATTTTCTGCCGACAGTGCTCCTGATTTCGTTGAACAAGCTGATTGAACTTAACTTTTCTCTCGACAAAATCTGCATCCGTTTTCCTAGGATCAGTGGCAGCTTGAGGTTTATCCTGAAGTGATGTGATAGCTTTTCGAATACCTTTGATAACATCCAAAAAAGCCTCATCCCGATTTGCCCAAGTGGTAATTGACTTAGCACCTGTCGGCAGTGCTTGAAGTTTACTAAATGGAGTATCTTCCAAGTCCGTGGGACGAAGAATAATGGGAATCATTCGTGCTGTGTCTTTGTCATGACGCCTGAGCGCTTTTTCTAATTCCTGCCCGTAGCACTGCTCCGAAGCAATAAAATCTGGGCTGATTAGCAACAAGATAATCTGTGCAGAGTCCAGAGCTTGTTGCGTTGTCGTTTCCCATTCCACACCTGGCTCAATTGCAGCTTTGCTCCAAGACTGGATTTTGTGCTGTCGTCGAAGGGTTGATAGATGTGTTTCTAACTCTTTTCTCAAATCATCATCCTTTTGAGAATAAGAGATAAATAATTTGATCGGAGTCGATGTCGAGTCAGGTTGAGTCATCGATGCAAGAGGGAGGCATTGCTCCAATTTTGGCTCATATCCTTTTGATCGCCCATGAGTCAGTGGACATTTGAGGAATTGTCGATGTGAGGGAGTACAAATCTTTGCCCGTCTTCGCAAATGCCAGATGATGACCCAAACGATTCCAGCACAATCTAAAGATGAGGGCGCGATCGCCCCCAGCCTCAACACTGGCGATCGCCCCTTTAGCTCTGTAATACGCCGTCACAAATATTTTTCCTTAACTTGCTAATTTTCTCTGGAGTTCTTGAGCGATTGCTCCGACACTAAGGCCAGTTCGACAGCCCCCAAAAAAACAGACCCCCAGAAAAAAAGGAGAGTAAAGGATGAGGTGCATTCTTCATGCTGTAATTAACGTCAAGACGGAATAAAAGCTTTTTGGAAACTTTTGAACGAAGGCATGAGGCTTTCGAGCCACGAGAGCATAAGGGTTTCCGCTTATCCAGTACTCGCGTTAGTTCAGCCCTATACAAAATTTCTCATGAATAAACAGTCTGCTACTTTTGTGCCCTCCGGGCGTCTTTATCTCATGATTGCGATCGTGATCTTTGGAGCAGCAAACGCAGTCATCCGAAAGCTGACTGATTTAGGAGCAGAGAACTTAATCAACGGGGCCAACCCTATTTCATTCTGCAACGTTCTTTTTGTTGGCAACCTCTGCGCGCTTGTCTTATTGCTGATCATTTACCAAGGCCAGTGGCGCGCCCCCCTATTGAGACAAATTAGTTGGAAACAGTGGCTAACGCTAACGCTCATCGCAATTCTCAGTGCCGCAGTAGTGCCTACGCTGGTTTTTACCGCGCTCTCTCTAACCGAAGTCAACAATGTCATTCTGATTGGGCAAATTGATACCCCACTTGTTTTAGCGTTGTCTGTGTTGTTACTAGGCGATCGCGTCAACTCGTGGGTGGTGGGGGGTGCTGTGCTTGCTTTTGTCGGCGTAGCACTCACGGTTTTGCTTCAGCCCCCAGGCAGCGACATGATCCCGATGGGTGGCCTTGATCTAGGTGTTGGGGAAGTTTTAACCCTTTTGGCTGCTGTGTTTAAGGCGATCGCCAACTTGATTAGCAAAGTCAGTCTTAAACAAATTCCGCTTGGCATTTTTAATGTTTACAGAATGGCAGTTGGCACCGTCGTATTTTTTATCGCAACCATCATTTTGTATGGGGGTGAGCACTTTGCAGATGTAGCCTCACCGTTTCTATGGCAATGGATGTTGTTTTACGCTGCCGTTATTGTTGTTGGCGGTCAGCTTGCCTGGTTTAGCGGACTCAAGCAAAGCACGGCTAGCGAAATTTCTTTAGCGACGGCGTTTAACCCCATTGTCGGAGTGTTGGCCGCGTATCTGATCTTAGGAGATGTGCCAACTCAGGCGCAGTACATTGGGGGTGCAGTGATCTTGGTCGGAATTGCATTCAACCAGATTGGCATACAGCACCTCCACGCCACGGTTCCTCAGCAGCAGCCCAGCCCCAGAGAAATGGTTGAAAGTGTGCCGTTTAAGGGGGTTTGATCCTCAATCAGATTAAACTAAATGATTTGTAGTGGCGCGACACAGTTGATCTGGGAGGCTGGGTTAAGCGATAGCAAACCCAACGAAAAGGTTGGTAACGTAACCTCAACCCACCCTATTTTTTAACCGTGTCGCGCCAGTTACGCTGTCGCTAACGCATCGAAGCCTGATGGAGTGGTGCGTTATGGCTGCGCCTAACGGCACCCTACAGCACCATTGATTTAGGGCTACCGACTGACCAATTCCGTAGATTCCTACCTGTGAAAAGCAGAGAACTTAAGAATCAGATTTGGCTGCAGCTCCTGCCGTCGCAACGTCTCAAGACGATTGAGCCTCTTCATACGTCGGGAAGTCGGTGTATCCCTCAGCATCGAACGAGTACCAGGTGCTCATGTCCGAGATTGGATTTAGCTCCCACCCATTAGCAAAGCGCTCGACCAAGTCAGGGTTGCTGATATAAGGACGACCAAAGGCAATCAGATCGGCCTGCTCTTGGGCGATCGCCTCTTCCGCTGCTTCTTGGGTGTAGCCGCAGTTGCCAATCAGCGCTTGCTTAAACACTCCCCGAAATTCTGACAGGGTCATGGGTTCGCCCAGCTCATGGAAGCCAAAGGCTAGACCATCCATGATGTGCAGATAGGCAAGGTTGAACGTATTCAACTGCTCTGCAACGTAGAGAAACGTTTCGTGATAGTCGGGAGAGCCCATATCGTTGAAGACGCCATTGGGTGAGAGCCGGACGCCGACTCGATCGGGCGACCAGACTGTCAACACAGCTTCAGTGATTTCTTTCAAAAAGCGAAAGCGGTTTTCGAGACTGCCGCCGTAGCGATCGCCCCGGTGATTGGTCTTGGTTTGCAAAAATTGGTCAATGAGGTAGCCATTGGCGCTGTGAATCTCAACGCCATCAAACCCGGCAGCCTTCGCTCGCTCTGCCGCCTTGCGATAGTCTTCGACCACAGCCACCACTTCTTCTGTCTCCAGAGGACGCGGATTTTCGTAAGGATGCTTGCCCGTAGGGGTATGAATCTCATCGCCGTTGATTTTGATATCAGAGGCAGACACGGGCAGTTCACCGTTGTGGAAGCTGCTGTGAGAAGCGCGACCGCAGTGCCATAGTTGCAAAAAGATCACTCCTCCCTTGGCGTGAACGGCCTCGGTCACCTGTTTCCACGCGTCTGCCTGAGCGTCGGAATAGATGCCGGGAGAATTGATCCAGCCAATGCCCTGTTTTGAAACAACGGTGGCTTCAGAGATCACCAGTCCGGCTGAAGCTCGCTGGGCGTAATATTCGGCCATGAGTTCGTTGGCCATGCGCTCTTCACCTGCGCGCGATCGCGTCAGAGGAGCCATGACGACTCGATTTTTGACGGGCAGCGAGCCTAATGTAAACGATGTCATCAAAGCGGGTGAATGGGTTGTTGCGACCATGAAGTAAACCTTATTGCGGGCTGAAAGAATTACGCTGACATTCTAATCAACCCAACCCATAACTACATGAGAATTAGCCGAAATCACCCGATCGGAGTACAGGATCACCTGTAGAGATTGGCGATAGATTGCCCGTATCGCCCCATCCATCGCCTGTTTCTTAATGCTTCTAAATCAGAACATGTATAAGCAACAAGTTCACTCTCTTGGATGACCATTTAAGGTGAAGCAGATCAGCCTTGTCATTACCTAGACTAAATAATGTCAAGAAGCGAGACAGCTACTCGTCGCAAGGGGGCAAAATTTACGGCTGGTTGTCTGTCATATCGCTTCTTGGCAAGGATGCACGTTGCTGAACCCGGCTTGAGGCTGGGTTTTTTTTTGCTATTTTTCTAGAAAATCGACACCTTAAACCCAGGGCTAAGGGCGCTTGTTGTGAAATCCCCACGGGCAGTCAGGCTCACCCTCTCAAGAATGTGTCACCATAGGTTGAGAGAAGAACGGACGCAACTCAGGTCAAATCAACCGTGCAGATTACGTTTTTAGGAACAAGCTCAGGAGTACCGACGCGATCGCGCAATGTATCGAGTCTGGCACTGCGATTGCCTCAGCGTTCCGAAATTTGGCTGTTTGACTGTGGCGAAGGCACCCAGCACCAGATTTTGCGGAGCGATTTGAAGATTAGCCAAATCACCCGCATTTTCGTCACCCACATGCACGGCGACCATATTTATGGGCTGATGGGTCTGCTCGCCAGTTGCGGACTGGCAGGAAATCCAAGCCGCATCGACATCTATGGCCCGCCCAATCTCGAAAATTATCTGAAAGCCTGTAGCCGCTATTCGCAAACTCACTTTTCTTACCCGATCAAAGTTCACACGGTTGAGCCAGGATTGGTCTGCCAAGACGATGACTTTTCCGTTCACTGCAACGCCCTGACGCATCGAGTCCCTGCGTTCGGCTATCGCATCACCGAGCGAGACAAACCCGGCCAGTTTAATGTCAAGAAGGCTCAGTCGCTGGGCATTCCTCCCGGCCCTCTGTATGGAAAGCTAAAGCAAGGGGAAGTGGTAGAGCTGGCCGACGGTCGCCGAATTCGAGGCGTTGACTTGTGCGGCCCCACCCAAATCGGGCGCAAGTTTGTCTACTGCACCGACACCATTTTCTGCGAAGAAGCCGTCGAGCTAGCCAAAGATGCGACAGTGCTGGTGCATGAGGCAACCTTCTCTCATCACGATGCCGAACTTGCCTACCAGCGGCTCCACTCGACTTCGACCATGGCGGCTCAGGTTGCCTTGAGTGCAGGGGTGCAAGAGCTGATCATGACTCACTTTAGCCCGCGCTACGCTCCCAATAACACCATCGTGCTCGACGATTTGTTGACTGAAGCCCGCGCCATTTTCCCAAACACCATCATGGCTCGCGACTTTTTCGCCCACGACATTCTTCACGCCCAGCCTGAAGCTCTGGCGGCAACCCGATAACAATCTCAACGCTTAGGTTTGGAGCTGAAATGATGACCTCAGACATGCTCAATGTTGACCCGACTTCAGCCTCGGTTTCCCCAGAAGTAGTGAACTGGGTCATTCGTCATCGGCGCTCGACCAAGCCCCGCTGCCTCAACGGCAAGAAAATTGAGGATGAGATTGTCTGGCAGATTCTAGAGAATGCAAACTGGGCACCGACCCATGCATTGACTCAGCCCTGGCGGTTTAAGGTATTCACGGGCGAGGGGCTGAATACGCTGGCCGACTTTCAGGCCGATCTCTACAAAAAGCTCACTCCTGAGTCTAGCTTTAAGGCCGATAAATATGAGCGGATGAAAACCAATGTGCTGAGCGCATCGCACGTGATCGTGATTTGCATGAAGCGTCAGGAGTCTGAAAAGCTGCCCGAAGTCGAAGAAATTGAGGCGATCGCCTGTAGCGTGCAAAATATGGCGCTCACGGCTGCGGCCTATGGGGTCTGCTCGTTTTGGGGGTCGGGAGGCGTCACCTATACCGAAGAGCTGAAAGAGTTTTTGAGCCTGGGTGAGCGCGATCGCTGCTTGGGCTATCTATATCTGGGCTACAGCGATACCCCAGCCAAAGACAGCGTGCGATCGCCCATTCAATCAAAAGTCGAGTGGTTTGGCTAAGTTCTTTGCCAAGAGTTAGAGATGAGCGCCAAGCCGAGGCTCAACGTTGGCAGCTTAAGCCGCTATAGTAAAGCGACATAGATCACAGAGAGCAGTTAACAGAGTAAGCACATGGGCCAGCCGAACTCATCCTCCGACTCAAACACTCCTAACCCCAAATTTATGGAAGAGGCGATCGCCCTCTCCTTCGACGCCATGCGGACGAACAAAGGTGGCCCCTATGGAGCCGTGGTCGTCAAAGACGGTCAGGTGATCGGGCGCGGTCAAAACCGAGTCACTTCGCTCAATGATCCCACCGCCCATGCAGAGATGCTGGCGATTCGGGAAGCGTGTCAGGCCGTAGAAAGCTGGACGCTACCAGGCTGCGAACTCTACACCAGTTGCGAACCCTGCCCCATGTGCATGGCTGCGACGCTCTGGGCCAAGCTCGATGTGGTGTATTACGGCAACAGCAAAGAAACGGCTGACCAGTTTGGTTTCAACAGTTCATCGTTATACGCCCAAGTCACAAAAGCCCCGGCAGAGCGGGATCTGTCGATGGTTCCATACATGGTCGATGAGGCGGTGGAAGCCTTTAAAGAGTGGGTCGCAAAATCAGACAAGAAAAAGTATTGACCGAGTTTTTCACCCCAAGCCAGAGAAAAGGAGGTGAGTCGCATGACCCAAATCAATACGCTAGAAATCCCGGATGAGCTATTTACCCAAATTCGAGGGATGGCGATCGCTCAAGCCTGCTCAATCAATGAGCAAATTGTAGCGCTATTGCAGCAAGCCTTGGAGGCAGAGGTGCAGAGACAGACTCAAGCCAAGCTGCTTCAAGAGATTCATCAAGCCCGCTGGACGCCTCCGCAAACCGTACCGGACAGCGTTGCAATCTTAAGAGAAATTCGGGGCTACGATGGGTAGTCCTGTGCGCTGTGTTGTTGATGCGAGTGTTGCAATCAAGCTCTTCATTGAGTAGGAAGGGTCTGAGCAAGCGGAGGCATTGTTTGTCAAACTCAGTACAGAACCTGACACTGAAATGTATGTACCGGAGCTGTTTTATGCCGAATGTGCCAATGTGCTCTGGCAGTATGTGCGGCGGACAAATTATCCGGCTGCTGAGGCTAAAGCTAGCCTGGTGAGGTTGCAAGCCCTGGCAATTCAGAGGGTAGCGATTCCAGAACTGGTGAATGCAGCGTTGGATATTGCGATGGCGCAAAGCATTTCTGCCTATGATGCCTGCTATGTCGAACTCTCGAATCGACTGAACGTGCCGTTAGTGACTGCTGACAGTAAGCTCATCCGAGCACTGGAGGAGACAGATTACCAAGTCTATGATCTGGAAACCTTTCTCTCTTAGAAAGCTTAAATCGGACTATCTAGCCGTTTCTGGACTGGTGCAGTGATGGTCAAGACCCTGGGGCGATCGCAATCTCCAATTCGCTGAGATTAGTCCGCGTTAGCACACCTCATCGAAGACTCTCCCTTACCCATCAAGAACCTCAGCGGCGAACAGTTGAGCCGTCACCTGTTCCAGCATCTGTAATGCTTGGAGAGAACCTCGAATCAGTCGCAGAGCCGCGATCGGTTGTCGCACCATACTCCACGCCAGAGGCAGAGACCGCAGAGTTCCCTCCGGTGAAATTGTGCCATTGGCATCGGGTAAGTCATGGTGACAATCATCGCTAATCACCCGCACGATCGCACAAGCAATCTCATTCTCCTGGGCATATTCCAGCACGCCGTAGCCTTCCATCTCGACGACAGAGGCTCCATACTTCTCAGCAAGCTGACGCTTTTCAGCCGCAATGCTGACGAGGCGATCGCACGTCACTCCCTTTACCCGTCGTCCTGATTGCCCCAGTCGAACTTGTAGTTCATCGATCAAACCCCGATCGCACGTGAGTTCAGCCCAATCAGGTTGACAAGTGGCGATCGCCGATTCTAAAAGGGCGACATCACCGACTTGGAAATCTGGAGTCAAGCTGCCGCCCAGTCCTATGAGCAACAATCCCGATGAGGAGTGAAGGGTTGAGTAGAGATGGGAGAGCGATCGCCGCACGGGCTGATCCCCAATTGGAATGGGCAAAACCACGGGTCGGGGCGTGGATGCTAGGGTAGGAGAGAAATCGCCCTTGGGAAAAACTCGCTTCAGACCCCGCAGCACCGCCTGATATTCGGCTCCTTGAGGCACAAGAATGTGTTGAATCAGCACAGTCTCAACAACCCGCCCAAAAACGACACGCTATTTCCATACCGATGTCATACCTGTGTAACATCAATTCTTTACTTTAGAGTCACAGGTGAATGAATGCACGAGGAGGGGGCTGTTTTGCTTCCTCTTTTTTTTGGGAATTTACAGCCGATTGGAGTAATCGCGGCTGCGCCACTGGGTTGGGCGACGGGTCGAAGAAAGGAAGATGCGATAGACCGCTAGCGGGTCAGCCAGAGGCGAAAGCCAGAAACTCCAGTCTGCTCCCTGGGCTAGATCCATGGCGTAAGACGGGCGAATGGCAAACAAAAGCGCAAACCGAATTAGCAGCAGTCCCCCATTTAGCCCAAGTGCTGCCGTCAAAAACAGCGGCACCGAGGGGCTGAGCAACACGAGTGCTGTGAGCAAGGGTGTCAAAATGACAGGCGCGCCCTGCACGGCTGCAAGCAGCGCCAGATCGCCCCATTTTTGCCCGACAGAGCTGGCATCCTTAAGATCGAGCGATCGCCCCCAGCCGTCCCAGGTATCTTGCAACCCCTCATACATTCGCACTTGCAGCACCTTTGCGCCATCCAAAAACTGGACGATAGCGCCCTGAGCTGCGGCCTGTCGCGCCAATGTCACATCGTCGCAAAACGAATCTTTCGCGATTGTGTAGCCGCCCAACTCTTCTAGCAGAGAGCGGCGAATCAAAAAGCACTGACCATTGGCCATCACCCGTTCTGCACTCTCAGAGGCAGAACCCGATGGCCCAAAGCGATAGACCAGCGTCATCAAGAGCGCAGGCTGGAGCCAAAATTCGCCCGCCGTTTTAAGGATGAACTGGGGCGAGAGCGACACCACATCGTACTGCTGCTGCTGGGCTAGGGCAACCAGACTGGCGACCAACCCCGGACGGGGAACGGTATCAGCGTCAATGCCCAAAATCCACTCACTTTCGGGAGAGCTATGCAGAAACCCATTGTGTAAGGCCCAAGGGCGACCCACCCAGTCTTGAGGCAGCGGATCGTCGTAAATGAGGCGAAACCGGGGATCGCTGGCCTGAGCTGCTTTGACCTGCTCAACGGTGCCGTCTGTAGACTGGCTATCGACGACGATGATTTCTCTCACCTCGTAGCCCTGACGCGTTACCCCGGCGAGGCAAGGGGCAATGCGCTCGGCCTCATTTAGCGTGGGAATCACAATGCTGACGGCTCCCTTCTGATCTGGAGTCGCCTCAGCAGGCTTGAGCGGTTGAATTCGCCCTGGGCCTCGCAAGAGTCGAGCCATCAATAGCGCGGTGGCTGGAGCCTGAATCGACAGCAATATCAGGGCGATCGCCCCCATCCAAGTCTGCACGTCCCACTCGTTCACAATGGCGAATTCAACCTGTAACGCTTGACCCAACTTTTATCTAGAGGCGTAGAAAAACCGCCGATTCTGATCTTACTTGCTTGGGGCACCCGCCGGAGCAGAAGGAATGGGAGCCGAAGTCTTCGCGTTTTCCCTAGCCGCCGCGCCAGACTCTAGACTCTTCGCCTGCTGCCAACACAACACCGCAGGCAACACCCCCAGCAAAATTCCGAGGCCAATGGGCACCCAGAAGCCCGCCGCCATACTCATCACCATCGCAAAGACAAAATTGCCTAAATAAATGATGAGCGGGATGTGCAAATCAGATTGGGGCATCGACAGCGCCTGTCTGCGCCATGCGATCGCCGCTACCGCCATAAACACGGCTCCGGTTGCCATCCAGCCTGCAAAGTTTTGATAGGGCATACCAAAGAATGCACCGGGCTGATGCCAATACCAGAACGGCAGCACCGTTTGGCTCATGGCCGGGTCAAGCACAAAATCCCAAGAAGTCAGCAGCAGTGCGCCTAGGGCGATCGCCCCAATTTGACGCACCCAGCTCCAGCCTTGCCCTGCCCGATCGAGCTGGGCAGCGAGTCCAGATCGCGCTAACAAATAAGCCGACAACCCCAGATAAAACCACGACAGGGGAATCGTAAACGGCACTCGTCCGGCAATCTTGTAGCCAAGACCGCTGAGATAGCTATATTCGCCAAAGGGAAACCCGGTTCCTGTGCCCAACAGCTCACTGCCTAGGGAGATGGCGATCGCCGCTCCCATAAACGTCAGCCAGCGGCTGAGCCCTATTGTGCGGTACGCATAGCTCGAAACGGCGATCGTCCCCAACACGATATAGACAACACCTCCACCAGCCATGCTCCATCGAAACAGAGTCTGCCCAGCAGGGACATAGTCTAAAAATCCAGGGTTGGGCATAACCAGCAGCAACCCGGCCAGTCCAAATGCCATCGACACCAAGTGCCCGATGAGGCAAAATCGCTCGACTGTCATTAATCGATTCATACTGCAATCTC
>JBARXP010000449.1:0-2102 GCA_049647405.1 Elainellaceae cyanobacterium
GCGGCCACTGCTGTAGCCTTGCGGTGCAGCCTCCGGAGGAGGTGCAGGCGACGATAGATGTGGTGAAAGAGGCCGGAATTGGCATTGTCAGTTTGCCCCTGTGTAATCTGTATCTTCAGGATCGCAATCAGAGCGCATCCGGTCGGTTTCAGCAAGGGGATGTTGAACTGCCGCCTGAGCGATCGCGCCTCAAAACGGGTAAAACTCCTCGCTGGCGCGGCATGACCCTGCTGCACGAGCTGCAAGAGGCAGGCATTCCGGTGGCGATCGCCAGCGACAACTGCCGCGACCCGTTCCACGGCTTTGGGGATCACGACGCCTTCGAGGTGTTTAATCTTTCGACCCGCATTGCTCATCTTGACAGCCCTTACGGAACCTGGCCGCGCAGCATCACCACAACGCCTGCTGACCTAATTGAGCTGCCCCAGTTCGGACGCATCGGCGTTGGGCTACCTGCCGACTTGGTGATCTTCAAAGCCCGCACCTTTAGCGAGCTGCTGTCGCGACCCCAGGGCGATCGCACGGTGATTCGCAATGGGCAGGCGATCGACACAACCCTGCCCGACTACGAAGAACTCGACGAAGTCCTCAAGAGGCCAGCCCCAACTGGAGCCAGCCGCTTGAGATGAGACATACGGAAACTCGTGTTCTTTGCTAATCACTAAAGTGATTTACGATCGCCGTGGCAAACTCCGAGCATTTGAGCGGAGCATCAACCGGAGGTTCCATCAATCGCGCCAGATCATAGGTCACCTCACGATTTGAAATCGCCGCTCCGATGCCTTTTTTGATCAGGTCGGCGGCTTCTTGCCAGCCCATAAACTCCAGCATCATCACCCCAGACAAGATGACGGAACCGGGATTGATGCGGTCAAGTCCGGCGTGTTTGGGGGCGGTGCCGTGGGTCGCCTCAAATATCGCGCAGGTGTCGCCAATATTGGCACCCGGCCCCATGCCCAGACCGCCGACAATGGCCGCCGCCGCATCTGACAAATAATCGCCATTGAGGTTCATCGTCGCCAAAATCGAGTATTCATCGGGGCGGGTCTGAATCTGCTGGAAGATGCTGTCGGCAATGCGATCGTTGACCATAATCTTTTCTTTCCACTGGCCGTTGCCGTGGGTGTCCCAGATGGCGTCTAAGATGGCTTTGACTTCATCGCACACTTCGGCTCGCTTTTCTGGCGTCAGGGAATCATATCCCGGCTCGATCTTGCGGGCGTTATCTTCGGTGGAGATCTCAGGATTGGCTTCCTTATTGCTCAAAATCCACGATTCTCGCTCGGTGATGCATTCGTCGCGAAATTCGGTCTGGGCTAGCTCATAGCCCCAGTCGCGAAAGGCACCTTCGGTATATTTCATGATGTTGCCCTTATGTACCAGGGTCACCTGCTGCTTTTCTTTGGGCAGGCGCAGGGCATGTTGCATGGCGCGGCGGACGAGGCGCTGGGAGCCAAATTTGCTGATGGGCTTGATGCCAATGCCCGAATCGGCCCGAATTTGCTTTTTGCCGTGCTCAGGGGTGGCTGGAATCAGTTCGGTGTTGAGCAGCTTGATCAGGCGATCGCCCACTTCGCTGCCCTGCTTCCACTCGATCCCCAAGTAGATGTCTTCTGTATTTTCGCGATAGACAATCACATCCAGCTTTTCAGGGCTTTTGTGGGGTGATGGCGTGCCCGCGTAAAACTTACAGGGGCGCACACAGGCATATAAATCGTTGATTTGCCGCAGCGCCACATTGAGCGACCGAATGCCGCCGCCGATGGGGGTCGTCAGTGGCCCTTTGATGGCGACGCCGTATTCTTTAATGGCGTTGAGGGTGTCGTCAGGCAAATACTGAAACGTTCCATACTGCTCACAGGCTTCGTCTCCTGCGTAGACCTTGAACCAGACAATTTCTCGCTGGCCTCCATAAGCGTGGGCCACAGCCGCATCAAAAACCTGCTGCGCCGCAGGCCAAATATCGACTCCCGTGCCATCGCCTCGAATATAGGGAATGATGGGGTTGTCGGGAACGATCGGCTCCCCTTCTTTGAAGGTAATGCGACTACCAACGCTGGGAGGGGTAATTTTTTCGTACATAGCACTCAGATTTCCAAAAA
>JBARXP010000450.1:0-2422 GCA_049647405.1 Elainellaceae cyanobacterium
TCAAACTATTGTTTTGTCTAGGTTCATCGCTCTCGGGAGGTGCGCTTCAGCGCCCCTTGCCCTCCAGCGCTTTATCAATATAACTAACCTCCTAGAAACTGTCAACTACTTTGACTAAATGTTTTTGAGATTAGCCTGAAAGATATGCTGCTTAAGCGTTTTACGGCTCACGAAGTAAAGTGGTGAATAATGTGACTCCTAATCAACCGACAGAGCTAAAAGGCTGAAATGCTTTGGAGAACCGTTAGTCAAAGCTTGAGCACTCTTATCTCCGTGAGCATCACTATTGTCGATTGCATTAAGACTCGGTTAATTGAGCACAAACAAATATTCTTGATCAATAGATGGATGCTCGTTATGTCAGCGGTAGGGTAAATCCTCAGCAAAGCCTCTCATCGCAAGCAGCATAAGAGAATCCCTACGCAAACTCAGCCTTGGTGCGATCGCCACCTAAACGGCGATCGCGCAACAACTTCAGCACTAACAGGCAGCTTATGTTCTGGACTTCAAAGGCAATCAGCCACGATGTTAGAGCAGTAACAGGCATAGTTTGAAACTCTACAAACCACGCCTAACTCAGCGATTAACTCCACGAAGCACTAGCGCAATGAGAGTGCTCACATCGCTCTGCTACGCCGAATGTCTTGAACTCTCTTAGCCTTGTGTTGGGCTGTGCTGACTGGGTTCTGGCAACAGCAGCAGCACTTAAGTCCGTTGAAGGCTTGTGGACTCAAAGCCAAGAGTCCAGCCTGCCATGGCTGTGACCTTCTCCAGCGCACATTCTGCGATCGCTCTGAAATCATTCCTACGGTCACTGACTGCAACACCCCTGTAATTAAACAGATGTAAAGCCTCATTCATCGGCACCAATCGTAGAACTGTACCATTGGTAAATGAATTTGATCTTCAGTGCCGTGACACTGGCATTCAAAAGGGTGCCCATGGCTCTTACCTCGTTGCGTGATTCAGGTTCCTCCTATGAGTTCAGACTCGTTTCGGCAAAAGCTCCGTCAAGAAGCCACTCAGTGGCAGACCGAGGGATTAATATCGCCAGATCAGCTACAGCAGCTCTCTGATCGCTATCAGTTTGAGCAGCTCGATACTGATGCACGCGATCGCTTTGTCAGCATTCTTCTGATCATCGGAGGATTGTTGCTTGGCATTGGCGTCATCACGTTTGTCGCGGCTAACTGGCAAGCCATTCCTCGCTTCTTGAAAGTGCTATTGCTGTTATCTCTGTTAATAGGAGCAAACGTTTCAGGCTTCTTGCTATGGCGATCGCCCCGTTCTCGTTCTCGTGACTCTGTATCTCAACCTTCGACTCGACCTTCGATAGATCAGCCTTTGGCAGATCAACCTTCAGCGCACAACCCCAGCCGCGATCGCGAGCAGTGGCAGCAGAGACTCGGGCACGGACTGCTCATTTTTGGGGCGCTGACGCTGGGTGCCAATTTGGCGCTCATGGGGCAGATGTTTCACCAAGATGGCTCAGCCTTTGGGCTATGTCTGATATGGGGACTAGGCGTTTTGAGCATGGCCTATGGTCTACAACTTGCCTCATTGGGAATTATCGCTGTCATCTTGGTTAGCGTCGGCTTCTGGACGGTGGTGTTTAACGCGTCAGTGCTAATCCAAGGTTCGCTCTTGCAGATCATCTGCCAATATATGCCGCTGGTCATGGGGATTCTATTTCTGCCTCTGGCATACCAGCGCCGATCGCGACTCTTGTTTGCCATCACTGCTATTGGTGTGATGTCGTCTTTTGAAGCCGTTGTCAGCAGTATTGGCAATCGCGCAGGCGATACGGGCGGAGTGTTGTGGGCGATCGCACTCTCGCTGCCGATTGTTTTGCTATGGGCCTATCAGGATTCTTTTTGGGGGCTGGGGAGCCGAATTCTCCCGATGTCTCCATCGCGGCAGTCAGGAGACGGAGACGCTGCATCTCTTGGCATTCAAACCGAATCTGAATCAGATTCGAGACGACTATTTCAGCCTGTGGCACGGGCGATCGCCTTCCTATGGTTGAGTGTGGCGGTCTACGGCATGTCATTTAACTTTTGGATCTATTCCAGACTTCCAGTAGATCGGAGTCTATCAGAGCGATGGGCGGTGTTTGTGCCCCTGCTCATCAACCCAAACCTTCTGATTTTGGCAGGCTTGGCGATCGCCTTTTGGGTTCATCTCGGATGGCCTCGCGTGGGAAACCAATGGCGACTGACCCTCACAGATGGCACCATTTTGTTGATCAACCTACTCATTGGGGTGCTCATCGTCTGGCACGGAACGATGTGGTCGATCGGGGTATTTGGCACGCTGATCTTTAATATTCTGCTGTTTCTCTTATCGGCTGGAGCCATGCGCGAAGGGCTAAGCAATGGCGATCGCAAACAGTTTTGGGTCGGGTTTGTGCTGATGATTGTGC
>JBARXP010000451.1:0-80128 GCA_049647405.1 Elainellaceae cyanobacterium
GGCGATTCGATCGCGGCAACCACCTCAGCCTTACTCTCTTTGATCTCTGAGTCGAGAGCGGCCTCGTCTGCTGGATTCAGCAAATCAACCGCCTCATGCCAATAGTCAGGCGATCGCTCATCTTCAAGCCAAAGCTGCACCATGCCCTGATCGGCTAGAGATTGGGGAAACACTCGAATGGTGCCTTGATTCATATGGTGAATCGAAGTCGTGACAAGATTCATCAGCACTTGTCGTAACCAGCGGCGATCGCCCAAAACCTGCACATCGCGCTCAGGCAACTCAATCTTGAGGCGCAAGTTACGGTTTCTGGCATGGAGGTGGGTGAGAGTCTCTAGCTCGCTCAATAAATCGGTGAGCGACAGAGGTTCTAAAAACAGTTCGATCGTTCCATGCTCTAGCTTTGAAATATTGCTGGCTTCATTGAGCAGAGCCAATAAGGTCTGAGCTGCGGCATAAGACTGCTCCAGAAAGTCGCGCTCCTCTTCAGGACTATCGCACAGCCCGGTCAAAATAAGCTGATGCAGGCTCATGACGCTGTTGAGGGGCGATCGCAATTCATGGGATGTGCGCGAGAGAAACCCCGCCTTATATTGCCCCATCTCCACCGCCATGTGATAGGCCAGCTCGGTCTGTTTCAGCCGCTCACTTAGGGCATGAGCTGAGAGCGTGGGCATATCGTTCCCTGGAGAAGAAACTGTCCCCTGAGAAGAAACAGTGGGTAAAAATGGACGCGTCTGTGCAGATGTGGGCTCAGATTCATCACTTGTTTTTGGAGCTGATCCTGAGAATCGCGTGATTCCCCAACCGATGACAATGCCAATTATGCAAGCCGCCAAGTATGTCAAGATCATGAGTGCCTATGGGACGATTTTAGTAACAAGCGTAGAAGCGAATGATTGAACTATTTCACTAAGCGGGGGCGACTTCCATAAAGCTTTAATGAAATAGATAGAGGTACGATAACGACCCTAATGACGATGCCCCTGACGTGAAAACCATTAAGCGATGGCAGTTGTGGTTGCCGAAAAATAGGCTCATATTGAATCTAACGGCATAAAACCTGACAGAAAATTCTTGGAGCATAGTCAGTCTTTCGACATCATTAAAAACTAGGGTCTAAGTCTTACACAGCGGACGGCGTAGAGGTTAGATATTTTAGATTGAATGGCGTCTACTGACTGATCCATAACGGCAGATACAGCCTGATGTAATAACCCTGCTTAGCACCTTGTTGAGTAACGTTTTAGCGCAGTTGTGCCGAGGGTGTCTTCTGGTTGGTCGTCGAAGTTTCATGTGAACAACGCTTCATCGAGTAACCATTTGCTCACAAACTATTCTGCTGATAAAGACAGTTCTGTCTACAATAGAAAGTCATGTGATTCCGAAATTGCCCCTATTTTTCAGTGAAATGCCGATTATGGCGTAAAGCACCGTCTTCCATCAGGCTTTTTAACTCTTTGAATTGAGACTGCTAAGGCAATAGTTGTCACAAGAAAGATGTATTCATTTCCACACTCTTTGTTCCCTAATGCTGCGTGTGACCAAAGCGCAGAATCACCATGTCCTTGCCCGTTGTTGCAATCATTGGCCGACCGAATGTCGGCAAATCTACCCTAGTCAATCGGTTATCTGGGTTACAGGATGCGATCGTCCATGACCAACCAGGGGTAACGCGCGATCGCACCTATCGCGAAGCCTTCTGGCAAGATCGCGACTTCCTTGTTGTCGATACGGGTGGGCTGGTATTCGAAGACGACACAGAGTTTTTGCCCTACATTCGGGAGCAGGTCTTGATCGCGCTCCAAGAAGCCAAAGCCGCTATTTTTGTCGTCGATGGGCAAACGGGGATCACGGCTGCAGATGAAGCGATCGCCACTTGGCTGCGGCAGCAGTCTGTTCCAACTCTAATCGCCGTCAACAAGTGTGAAGCCCCTGACAAGGGTCTGGCTCAAGCTGCGGAGTTTTGGAATTTAGGATTGGGCGAGCCGATGCCCATATCGGGCATTCATGGGAACGGCACAGGTGATTTGCTCGATCAGCTCATTGTTCATCTGCCTCCGTCTGATGAGTTGACAGAAGATGCAGAGATTCGGGTGGCTATTGTAGGTCGCCCCAACGTCGGTAAGTCAAGCTTACTCAACTCATTTGTGGGCGAAAGTCGGGCGATCGTTAGTCCGATTTCGGGGACAACCCGTGATGCGATCGACATGGTGGTCAAGCGCAACGATAAGCAATATCGGCTGATTGACACCGCAGGTATTCGGAAGAAAAAGAATGTCGAATATGGGCCTGAGTTTTTCGGCATTAATCGCGCATTTAAGGCCATTCGCCGTTCTGATCTGGTTTTGCTCGTCATCGACGCGATCGATGGGGTCACCGAGCAAGATCAGAAACTAGCCGGACGCATCGAAGAAGAAGGGCGAGCCTGTATCGTCGTGGTCAACAAGTGGGATGCCGTTGAAAAAGATTCCCTCACAATCTATGACTACGAGCGACACCTCAACGATCGCTTCTATTTCTTAGACTGGGCCGAAAAAATCTTCGTCAGTGCTCTAACCGGGCAGCGAGTTCCAAAAATTCTCGACTGGGTCGATAAGGCAGCAGAACAGTACACCCGTCGTGTGTCAACCTCTGTGATCAATGAGGTGCTCGAAGAGGCACTTCGCTGGCACTCGCCTCCTACAACCCGTCAGGGTCGCCAGGGGCGTATCTATTACGGCACCCAAGTCAAAGCAAAACCGCCTACCATTGCCTTGTTTGTCAACGATCCCAAGCTGTTTAACGAAAACTATCGGCGATATGTTGAGCGGCAGTTTCGTCAAAACTTGGGCTTCACAGGAACGCCGATTCGGCTCCTTTGGCGAGGGAAGAAAATGCGGGAGCTAGAACGGGGCAGTGCCAACCGAGCGACTAAGGTGTAGTTGAGCTTTATAAGGCAAGCTTTTTGGATTCCAGGCATTCGACGGCTAGAATCTTCGATGAGAGTTTCGGATGCTGACGGATTTTGCACATCATTCAGCGACGTTCTGCACCCCTAAGGCTTCATGGATTTATTGCGATCGCTCCCCATTGGACTGTACATCGAGCAGCCGCTGACCTGGCTGCATCGGATTGACGCACGCATCAAATTTCTGTGGCTATTGGGATTTTTGCTGACCCCGATTGCGGCCACGCCTGCCTGGAGGCTGGCTCTGGTAGCGTTGCTGTTAAGTTTGACGCTCCTCGCACGCATTCCCATCCGCATCTGGAAACGTCAGATTGCTCTTTTACTCGTGTTTAGTCTGGCACTCTTGGTCATTACCGCCTTGCTCCCCGATGGCCTGACTGTCGGGCATGAACCCCGACTACCGGTTCAAGAGCTATCGCCACTGACCGCACCCGCTGCTGAAGCTGATGCCTCCAACCGGCCCAATGGTTCAGCCGAGGGAGGTGCCCTCCCCGAGCTTCTTCCTCAACCGACTCCCTATCGATTTGTGTTGCTAGACGCAGGCGTCGTGAGAATCACCCGGCGATCGCTCGAACTCGCTATTCGTGTCTCGACGCTCACATTTACCTTGCTCTACAGCAGCAACCTCTACCTATTGACCACGGCTCCAGAAGAAATTACCGCAGGTCTAGAAAATTTGATGCAGCCGCTGCGCTACTTTAAGGTGCCTGTGACCGAAATTGCATTGACCTTAACGTTAGCTCTGCGTTTTATTCCTCTAGTTTTAGAAGAAGTTCAAAATTTGGTACGCTCTATCAGCACTCGTGCCATCAACTGGAAAAAATTGGGCGTGCGCGGATCAATTCAGGTGTGGCTAACGGTCGCTGAGCGATTGCTGGAAAATTTGTTACTGCGGGCTGAGCAAATTGCCAGTGCCATGACCGTGCGAGGGTTCACTAGCCCAGATACGCATCAGGTGCGCTGGCATCAGTTTTCACTCCACTGGAGAGATTGGTTTGCCTTCCTGGGGCTGGCTGGTTTGTGGCTGTCTCGGTTGATGTGGGGTTAGCCGCGAGCACGCGCAAAACATAGTCGAAATGTAACAGTATGACCTCTCTAGAACCCTGGCACTGGCGATCGCTACCGCTGCATGATCGCAGTGGTTCAGATATTTTTGAGGCACTCTTTCAACCCCACCGTGTAGGCATCCACGCCCCAACTCTCCCTTCAGATAAGGGTCAAATGCGATCGCCGCTGCAAAACTGGAGGGCGATCGCCACTCTGCTTGAAAGTCCGGCTGAGGCATCGATCTCTTCCGGTGGGGCAAGATTCTCGATTTGTGGCGGGCCGCCTCGGCAGTACCGCCAGCTTCCTGCCGTCTGGGCTCCTCCCATTGGCCAAATTTTACCGATGCTGAGGGCGCGACTGGCCTCTCGCTGGTCGAGAGCGGTTCCCGATGCTTATCCCGCACATTTACCCTTTACCGGAGGATGGCTGGGCTGGCTGGGCTACGATCTGGCCTGGGAAATTGAACAGCTCCCCACCGTGAACCGTGATCCCCTGCCGTTTCCGGTGGCATTTTGGTATGAACCTGAGACTTTTGCGGTGCTCGATCACTCAGAACAGCAGCTTTGGCTAGCCGCCACACACATCGCTCAACTCGATGACATGGAGCGATCGCTCGATTCTGGTTCAGCCCAGTTCTCTTCGTTTACCCCCCCTCGATCTAAGGGCTCAATGTCGTCGGGTTTATCATCGACTCTGATGGAGCAGACTTCTCTGTCTTTCGTCTCAACTCAGGCAGATTATGAACAGGCCGTAGCCCAGGCAAAACAATATATTCAAGCAGGCGATATTTTTCAGACCAATCTCTCCCTGCGATTTTCTACCGCGACTCAGGCCAATAGCTGGGACATTTATCGCGCCTTGCAGCAGCTCAATCCATCTCCCTTTGCAAGCTATTGGCAAACGCCCTGGGGTGATGTGGTGAGCTGTTCTCCTGAGCGACTGGTGCAGCGACAAGGAGCCATCGTACAAACGCGCCCCATCGCCGGAACGCGGCCCCGAGGCACAACCCCAGAAGACGATCAGCGATTGCAACAGGATCTGTCGAGCAATATCAAAGAAAATGCCGAGCATATTATGTTGGTCGATCTTGAGCGCAATGACCTGGGGCGAGTCTGCGAATGGGGCACAGTTCACGTGGATGAGCTGCTGACCATTGAGCACTATAGTCACGTCATGCATCTGGTGAGCAACGTCAAAGGAAAACTGCGATCGCCTTACGACTCCATTGACCTGATTCGAGCCATGTTTCCTGGCGGCACGATTACGGGCTGCCCTAAGGTGCGCTGCATGGAGATCATTGAAGAGCTAGAACCCCTAAGACGCAGCCTCTTTTACGGCTCTTGTGGTTATTTAGATTGGCGCGGCGATTTAGATCTGAATATTCTGATCCGGACGCTACTCTATGTGCCGCAACCCGCTTCTCATTCATCTACAGGGAACCAATCTGACCCCAAGAAGACATTTCCTCGACCCAACTCTGGGGCGAATGGATGGGCGATCGCCATTGGTCAAATTGGGGCTGGCATCGTGGCAGACAGCCAGCCCGCCCGAGAATGGCAAGAATCAATGACAAAAGCTCAAGCTCAACTGGAAGCGCTGCACTATGCAAAAACTGTAGACAGCCCTACTGACATGGGCTATCTAGAAGAATCACCACGATAACCGTTTGTTAAGGTATCAACACATTCTGCTCCATTTTGTAGCAAGGTGGCACATTTTCACATAAAGTAGGTCATAACTTGCACACACAATTCATGGTAAGCACCTAAGCCTAAATTCTCGGATATCCTTGCATTTTGGGCGACCTCTATAGTTGGCTAGTCTATGTGTTCAGCTTCAGCGCTTGATTTTGATTCACAGCACGAGGGGGCAGTCGCTGTGTAGTTGAGCCTTCTCGCTTAAGGTTGCATCCATAACCGAAGCAATACCAGTAGTGTCACATTGGAGCGATTGAAGTCGCGATCGCCACTCCAGTCTCAACGCAACATTGACTCTATTTACCCCATAGCCTTTTACGAAACGCAGATCTGCCATGAATTTTGGTTCTATGTCTTCGAATTCAAATCCGGTTTCTTCGCCCCAATCAGTACCATCGCGTTCTCCATCGGCTCAAAAATCTCAACTCTCAATGAGTAACGAAACCTATCTCAACCATCCGACATTTGGCTTGCTATATCGCATCTGCTTGATCGAAGACAGTCGAGAACTCTTTGCCACTTTGTATGCACAGCGCCTGTTTTTTATCGTGCAATCGGCGAAAGTAGGGTTTCAGTTTGATCCCATCGGTCGATCAGATGCGCGGTTACTGGTCGAAAATAGGCTGCGCACGCTTCGCCGTAGCGGACAATATGAGGACTACTCTCTCCTTCAAGCGACTCACAAGCAAACTTTTCAATGACACGTTTTCAAGCTCCTCTGTCTTTTGAGCATCATCTGCGTGAATTTCAAGACAGCATTCCTGCGTCAATTCGGGTTGTTGCTGTGACCAAAAATAAATCTGTTGAGGTTATTCGCAGAGCCTATGCGGCAGGTTTCAGAGATTTTGGCGAAAGCCGAGTGCAAGAGGCGATCGCCAAACAAGACCAGCTTCAAGATCTGCCCGACATCATCTGGCATTTAATCGGACATCTTCAAAGTAATAAGGCGTCTAAAGCCGTCGAGCACTTCACCTGGATTCATTCGGTCGATAGCCTCAAGCTGGCAAAGCGATTAAACCAGGCTGCGACAGACCTGTTAAAACGACCTCAAATTTGTCTCCAGGTCAAGCTGCGCGCTGACCCCGACAAGTATGGGTGGGAGCCACAGGCACTCTTAGAAGATCTGCCCACACTCGATCAACTCTCTTTTCTCAACATTGTTGGGTTGATGGCTATTCCTCCATTGGGGTTGAGCCCCGCCGAAACCCTACAGTGTTTTCAAGACGCTGCGACCCTGGCTCATCACATTCAGTCGCAAGTCTGGCAGCACCTCGCGATCAACGAGTTGTCGATGGGCATGTCAGAAGACTATGAACTCGCCATTCAAGCAGGAGCCACCTTAATCAGACCTGGGCGAAAGCTATTTGGCGATCGCGCCTAATCGAACGAAGTTTTTTCGCATCTACAGCATTCAACTCGGTCAAATAGGCGATCAAAACTGATCTTTCAGCTTCTGCACAGAAATCATACACTCCCTAAAGTATGCTGATGACTGGCATCGGATTAGGTTTCTAGGGCATTGCAAATATTGATTCATTGATGCAAAGCTAAAAAAGACACCAAGTGAATAAAGCGACGAAAGAGCCATATAAAAATAGATTGATTTGTTGCTATCTTTGAGTCTTACAATAGTTGACTTCTAAAAATATTCATGCCCCCTAGCTCAAAAATTTATGAGCAGAGTAATTTTTCACTCGGTGAGTCAGGGGCTTTGATTTTTGAGAAATTAGAGTATACTATTCAGGCATTACGGATGTTTGCTGAATTGCTTTTTGATAAGCAATACATGAGATAAAGTAATGTCTAAGTTGTTGAGTTCCTGTCGTCTGAGCGACAGTGAGCTCAAGAGAAAAATGTAGGGTGGAGTAGATATTTTGCAGCTTTAGAGTTTTTGCAGATATTTCTTAGGTAGGCTCCTCCTAAAGCACAAAGGCTAGGGTGCATGGAACTAATCGATACGGTATGCGTTGAGATCCAGTCGGATGCCTTTTCTGTAGTCGTAATGGAGCATAGAAAGTGAGCAATATCTTCGGTAAATTAAAGGACTTTGTTGGGCTAAATGAGCCCGCCGAATACGATTATGAGTATGACGAGATGGATGGCGATGGCTATCAAAATCTCTATCAAGAAGAGAATACTCATCAACCTCTGCCCGAGGAAGAACCGCGTCGTCGCCGCAGCATGAGAGAACGCGCTTCTGTTGCTGAAGTCGGGACTTCTCCCATGGGCAACGTCATCGGTATGCCTGGTGCCCTGAACGGGATGTCTGAAGTAGTCGTGATGGAACCTCGTTCCTTCGAAGAAATGCCTCAGGTTATCAGAGCACTACGTGAGCGCAAGTCAGTTGTTCTCAACTTGAGTCTGATGGATCCTGACCAAGCGCAACGCTCTGTTGACTTTGTCGCGGGTGGAACCTACGCCATTGATGGTCATCAAGAAAGAATCGGTGAGAGTATCTTCTTGTTCACCCCTAATTGTGTTCAGGTCAGTACCCAAATGGGTCTCATCAACGACATGCCCATGCAGCCTTCTGCACCCCAGCCTGTAGCTCGACCCTTTACTCCTGAGCCCGCTTGGGGTGCCGATCAGGTTCGCATGGCTTAGTCGCCATCGCATGGCTCTAGATGCAAAATAATAGCGAATGAATGAGTGCGCTTAAGTTTTGGGTGTCGCTTTCAATACAAATCTGCTTTTTTCAGTTCATTTGTTTTGATTCATTTCGTTCTAATTCATCGTCAACTACAATCTCCAGCTACTGTGTCTTTGAAGACTCCCTTATTGAGGTAGAGCTTTATGGACATAGGCTGGAGATTCTAGTTTATGGATGAGAATAATAATCTCTACAGCGCTATGCGCTGATGTAAAACCCCTATATAGTTTTTTTAGATAGAGATGGGCAGTTTCTCGTGACTCAACATTTAGTGACATTAGGCATTATTGGCGGTGGAGTAATGGGAGAAGCGCTGCTTTCTCGCATTCTCAAGAATCAAACGTTTCCTCCACAACAGGTGTTGGTGAGTGCCCCGCAGGCGGCAAGGCGAGAGCAGTTACAGAAAACGTATGACATTCAGGTCACAGCGGATAATGGCACTGTGATCGCTAAAGCCGAGATCGTGCTCTTGGCGATTAAGCCACAAGTCTTTAACTCCGTTGCCAAAGCCCTGCCTCGACCCAAGAAGCCATCGTCTCAACTGATCCTTTCCATCTTGGCGGGCACGCCGTTGAAGCGCTTAGAGGCAGCTTTCCCAGGGCAACCCATTGTTCGAGCCATGCCCAATACGCCTGCAACTGTCGGGCTAGGGATGACGGCGATCGCCCCAGGGCAACATAGCTCTGCCGAACACATGCAGCAAGCTAGCACAATCTTTGAGGCCGTGGGCGAAGTTGTTGAGGTGCCTGAATACCAGATGGATGCCGTCACTGGACTGTCCGGATCGGGGCCGGGATATATTGCAGTAATGATTGAAGCATTGACGGATGGTGGAGTAGCCGCCGGACTGCCTCGGGCGATCGCCTCTAAATTAGCGCTCCAGACTGTACGAGGTACGGCTGAGCTGCTTTACCAAACCGGAATGCACCCGGCAGAGTTAAAAGATCGCGTCACTAGTCCGGGCGGAACTACCATTGCTGGTATCTCTCGATTAGAAGAATCAGCCGTGCGCTCAGCCCTGATTGAGGCGGTGCGTGCGTCTTATCGGCGATCGCAGGAATTGGGGCAATCTTAGACCGTCTACGACATGCTTTAGTCTTTAACCGTATGACCTGACTTTTACGACTATGGATATCCGTCAACTCCTGGTTCAAATTATCATCGCCATCGTTTGTGCCGGGGCTGCCAACTTGATTGTGCCAAGAACAATTCCTGGCAAGTTGATTGGACTGATTCTCATCGGGCTTACGGGCGTCTGGTTTGGAGAGTGGGCCATCAAAACGTTAGTCAATGCCTACCCAGTGTTCAACTTTCCCTTTTGGCAGTGGAGCCTGGAAGACGTTCTGATCATTCCAGCCATTGTGGGCTGCGCCATTGTGCTTTATGTCGTAACGGCAATTTTGAAATGGTGGCGTCGCGGAGGCTAGAACGATTCACTCGTGCCATTCTTCGCTCATTCTCATTTACTCCGTCCTTTGCCTAAGTCACTGCGATCGCAGTTTCTGCGCTTATCGCTCGTTAATGTCATCTCTAATCTTATGGTTCCCCTCGCGGGGATCGTTGACATTGCCTTTTTAGGACACCTGTCTGACATTCGTTATTTGGCTGGAGTGTCCCTTGCGACCGTCATTTTCAACTATATTTACTGGTCGTTCGGGTTTCTCCGCATGGCCACGACCGGAACAACGGCTCAAGCTGTAGGTCGCGGGCAAGACGATCAGGTCTGGCTGATCGGTGTTAGAAATGGCTGCATTGCCCTAGCATTGGGCATTGGCATTTTGGTATTGCAGTGGCCCCTGCGCGAACTTGGGTTTTGGCTCTTGGGAGCCGAAGCGGGTGTAGAGCTGGCAGGTCGCGCCTTTTTTGATGGCCGCATTTGGGGAGCCCCGGCAACCTTAATTAACTTTGTCGTAATCGGCTGGTTTTTGGGGCGATCGCACGGTGGCAAAGTGCTGCTGCTATCAGCGGTGGGCAACAGTGCCAATGTAGCCCTCGACTACTGGATGATTGTCCGTTTGGGGTGGGGCAGCGCCGGAGCCGGACTCGCAACCGCCTTGAGTCAGTATCTGATGCTGATAGTCGGGCTAGGGCTGCTCGCTTGGGAAGGATTCCCCGCGATCGCCAATCGCCGAGCCTGGTTTGCTGATATGTGGAATCGGCGATCGCTACATCACGTGTTTGCCCTCAATACAGACATCATGATTCGGACTCTTGCACTGGTGTCTGCATTTAGCGTGTTCATCAATCTCAGTGCCCTCATGGGAACAACCACCCTGGCGGTCAATACGCTGATGCTTCAGATCTTGACCCTAACTGCCTACTTTATCGATGGGCTGGCCTTTGCAACCGAAAGCATCGCAGGCATGATTGATGGCCGGGGCGATCGCTCACAGCTCGTTCCGCTATTGCGATGGTCAGGGGGCTTGAGTCTGGCCATTGGCCTCATCGCAGCTCTCGTGTTTACCCTCTTTCCTGAATTTTTATTCAGTCGCCTGACTGATCATAGGCAAGTTGTTGCGGCCACCAAAGAGGTGGTGGGCTGGCTATTTCCGGTCTTTGGGTTTGGGGCGATCGCCTTCATGCTCGACGGCTATTTTATTGGTCTCACCCAAGGCACGATCTTGCGTACCTCGTCTCTCTTGGCAACACTCATCGGGTTTGCGCCTGCGGCCATTGTTGCCTGGAGCTTGCAAGATGTACATTGGCTCTGGCTGGCGATGACCCTATTCATGTTGACGCGGGGCATTACTCTAGGGGTGTGCGTCCCGAATACGGTGCGATCGCCCCAAAATTTCTGATGCCTCAATGATGGTTGCGCCGGGTTTTTTGCGGCCATCACTAAGGGAATGAGTGCAGAAATGACTGTGGGATTAGCTCGGGGATGACTATGCCGATGAAATCATTTACGTCCCGCAATATTTTCAACTGCACGGCAAGGATTAAGTAAAATTCAAGCATTGATTAATCCCAGTGACCTGACAGATGTGCTGGCAGTTCGGGAATAGTTCGTTTGTAAATGTTGTCATTGGAGATAAAAATATGACTCAAAAAATTCGATCCCAAGCGACACAGTTTTGGACGGTGCTGGCCAGCTCAGAGACGCTCGACACCTACCAAAAAGCAGCGGATCTCACCTGGCAAATTATCAAAGAAGGCGCATTGCTGATTTGGCTGGTGCTATGTCTTGTGCTGGTCGGTCTTGACCTGGGTGCAGAAAAGGCGATCGCCACAGGCCGATCAACCCGCACATGGCTCAACAGCATCCAAGAAAACGATTCTAATCAATTAGCCACTGACACAAAGCAAAAACTTATCACCGCAGGCAAGACCAGAATGACTACGGCGATCGCCCAGGCGCGTCAGCAGATTGGCTTACCCGAAAAGAACTCAACAGACTTGGCCGTTGCCTCAGAGCACTCCATGAAATCGGCGGCTCCCCTCGACGGAACTCCACAATCAGCACCTCCAGCATCCGAACCGTCGTCGGCATCTGAACCCAATCCTTTGGCGTCTGCTCCAGCCACATCTCCTCAGTCAGAGGTCGCTACACCCACAGATCCTTCCCCCACAGCCCCTTCTCCCATGGAGAACGATGTCTGATAAAACCATAGTCTGTGCAGACGCTGTCGTTTTTTATCGCTACAGCCAGTAGCTTCTAGCCAAAATTCAGGCGCATCTGATGATGCGCCTCCCATGACCTAATGGTGGATTGGATTATGGATTAGATTATGGATTAGGCTGGCCTTCAGAACTCTCGCTCGTAGACCAGCGGTAGTCCACTGCAATGCGGGCTCTACCGCAGCTCTCTTCTAGCTGCTTTTGCTGGGAAAGGGCTTTTCTCAAGGTGCCGATAAGTTCTAGCACCTGTTGCCGCTGAGGAGACTTATTGCCCACGGCAAAGAGGGTTTGACGCTCCAAAATTTGCAAAACGAGTTCGTAGTGAATATGCGATGGTAGCGGAACTTGCTCCATGACAGTCCTATGGTTGAGGGTGATGAATTAGCGATGCGAGGATAGAAGCTGTGAGGAGAGAAAAGTTAGATTATTGGGCAAAGAGCGCAGCGATCGCCTGTCCTGGTTCGGGTTGACGCACCAACGATTCGCCAATGAGTACGGCAGTGGCTCCAGCACCGGATACGGTTTGAAGATCCTCTGGAGTGTGAATTCCTGACTCGCTCACGACTAGAATGCCACGCTCTTGAAGCTGATGCTGGCGATCGCCCAAAAGTTTACAGGTAGTTTGCAAATCTACCGAAAAATCCTCAAGGTTGCGATTGTTGATGCCAATCAATGCGACTCCATCAATCTTCAATACTCGATCGAGTTCTTCCAGAGTATGCACTTCAATCAGGGGAGTCAAGCCAATTGCCTGTGCAATTTTGACAAAATACTGGAGGTCTTTGTCAGACAAAATGGCGGCGATCAGTAAACCCGCATCGGCTCCTCGAACCCGTGCCAAATACATCTGGTAGGGGTAGATGATGAACTCTTTACATAAGAGCGGAATGCCCACCGCCTGACGAATATCGCTCAAGTAGTCGAAGCTGCCCTGAAAAAACTTCTGGTCGGTCAAGACAGAAATGCAGGATGCCCCTGCCGCTTCATATTGTTGGGCGATCGCCACCGGGTCAAAGTCTTCGCGAATGACTCCCTTGCTAGGAGAGGCTTTCTTCACTTCCGCAATCAGAGCTGGAGATGTTTTACCCTGTCGCAAGGCTCCCAAAAAATCGAGGCTAGGGGGCGCAGATGCCAGCTTTTGCTGAAGGTCTTGGAGAGACAGTCGATTACGGAGCTTTGTGACTTCTGATTCTTTGTGCCAGACAATCTCTTCCAAGATATGGCGAGGTTCGTCGTCCGTTGTTCTGATCTTGAAATGTAAATTGTTAACTTCGACTCTAGGATTCGGTGGGCGACGGCGGATTTTCATAGATTTAGCAGTAAACCAATGCACGGCAGATGGCGAGAGTAAATCGCAACCGCCTTCAAAATGGGCGATCGCTCTCTCATAGAGACCCATACAGTCAGGATAAAGCCTCTAAACTTCTAATGCTCTCTTATAGGCGTCGTCTAACACTTCAGACAGGGTCGGGTGAGCGTGAACCAAAAAGGCCAACTCATGAATCGATCGTCGTTCCGCGATCGCATTCGCCGCTTCCTGAATCAGGTCAGACGCATGTAGCCCCATAATGTGAGCCCCCAACAGTTCGCCTGTGTCTTTGCGGTAGACTATCTTGGCAATGCCATCGGTTTCCCCTTCGGCGATCGCCTTCGAATTTCCCTTGAAGTAAGAGCGCACGGTAGCAATCTCAAAGCCCTGCTCTTGGGCATATTCAGCCGCTACAGGTTCGGTCATGCCCACGAAGCTAATTTCAGGATGGGTAAAGGCCGCCGCCGGAATGCTGCGATAGTCCACCTCACGGGAGCGCCCCACAATATTTTCTACCGCTGCGATGCCCTGAGCCGAAGCCGCGTGAGCCAGCATCATCCGCCCTGTTGCGTCTCCGATCGCCCAAAGATTGGATACCACTTCTCCATCGCGCAAGACTTCCATCTTGCCGTTGACGGCAATAAACCCGCGCCGATCGGTTTCGAGGCCAATCGATTCCAGCCCCATGTTCTGAGTAGCCGGAATCCGTCCTGTGGCTACGAGGCAGGCATCAACCTCAAGCACATCGACGACTTCCTTCGTTTTGGCGTCTGCCAATTCAATCACCACCGGAGAACCAGGTTTCACTGTTTTCGCCAGCGTACCCACATAAGTTTCGATGTCGCGAGGGGCGATCAGTACCCGCTGAGCCTGCTTCGCAATATCGGGGTCAAACCCCGGCATCAGCTGATCGAGCGCCTCGATCATGCTCACTTCACTGCCTAGAGCGGTGTAAATATCGGAAAACTCAAGGCCGATATAGCCGCTGCCAATAATCGCAACCCAGTCGGGCACCCAGTCGAGCTTGATGCCATCGTCGCTGGTAAAGACGGTTTTGCCATCTAGCTCAATGCCAGGAGGCACAAAGGGAATCGAACCCGGCGCGAGAATAATATCTTTGGCTGTAATAACTTTCTCACCGCTATCGGTGGCGATCGCCACCTTTTGGGCACCCGCCAGCTTACCCCAGCCGCGAATCACGTCTACTTTGAGCCGCTTGAGGCTATTGGTCAGATCCCCTCGTAGTTTGGAGACTAGATTACCCGCGTGGTCGGCGATCGCCCGATCTTCATAGGTGACGCCATCAACATGAATGCCCAGAGCCTTCAGATGTTCGGCATTTCGCAGTTCTCGAACTCGTCCGGATGCTGCCAGCAGTGCCTTCGAGGGAATACAGCCGCGATTGACGCAGGTTCCTCCCATATCACCGGACTCAATAATCGCGGTCTTAAGACCACAAGCGACAGCGTGGAGAGCGGCTCCGTGGCCTCCGACCCCAGCACCAATAATGACTAGATCGTAATCAAATGACTGACTCACTGCGGTTTCCTTGACTGGACTAAATGTTCTCTTAATGAACGAAGACTTAAGAATAGAAGATCCGTAAAATCAAAATTCAGATTGGGGTCGGCAACAAAGAGGGAGCACGTCCCCACCAAAACTTGAACCTTATTGTTCGTTCCCAGCTTCTGCTCCCAACTCCCGCTCCCAGCTTCTCTATCGATTTTATCGATACTCAAAGAAGCTAGACGCTCTAAGGGAAAACATAGCGTTTACGGTGTATGTATTAATACCCTAGCCCCAAATTTATAAAGAAGCCTTCTAATTCTCAACCGGAGTCGTCCCTTTCGGCAACCGATTTGCCCAGATTTGACCCTGACGAATGAATTGAGCGGGTAGTTCTGGACAACTTCCCCAATGAAGATGCACATAGGATGCGTGAAGATTTTGCCAGAGCCAACCTTCGGAAAAGGTAGAGCCGTTGGGATCAAATCCCCGTAATTGATAGAGTTCTAAGGGATCATTTTGATCTGTGGATTGACCCTCACCCGATCGAGCAGACAGACGGTCAGGCTCTGAGCATGGGGGCGTCAGATTCTGAAGAGACAGGATTTTTTTTGCGCGTTGTGTTTTTGCGCGTTGTGAATGATCGGATCGGGTGTCTAAGTTGTCTGACGACGATATCGAATCGCTTAAATGTATCGAACTGCTCAAACTTGAGCGATGAAACTCGTGCCCCCAAACCTCTTGCCCTCGTCTCATCAGAGGGGAGTCATGCTGGGCGATCGCCCGTCGATAGCCCAGGGTCAATCGTTTGCCCATGTGAACGGTGAACGGGAGCGTGCCCACCATCGGCCACGGGCGATGGTCAAAGTCGATGAGCGTCTCACACAGATACATCAAGCCTCCACATTCGGCGTAGGTCGGCATCCCAGCGGCGATCGCCTGCTTCACCGCCTGACGAGCCGATTGATTGTCTGCCAGGGTCGCCGCAAATACTTCTGGGAAGCCGCCGCCAAAATAGAGTCCACTGACATCGGACGGCAGAACCGGATCGGTCATGGGACTCCACTCGACCAGCTCGGCTCCTAAGTCTTGCAGCAGATCTAAATTGTCAGCGTAGTAGAAGCTAAAGGCGCGATCGCGCGCGATCGCAATACGCGGACGAGCCGTATTGGCAGGATTCAAGGAAATCTGAAGCGCTGGGGTTTCTGGAGTTGAAGAATTCTGTCCCGTTAGATTTGCCTTCGATTGCCTCGAAGTCTGAAGCAGGGGGTGAAGCACATCCCAATCGAAACACGTCCGTCCGAGGTGGGCGAGCTGTTCAACAATGCGGTCGAGTTCTGGCAATTCGTCGGTGGGGATCAGTCCCAAATGTCGATCGGGCAGCGTGACGGCCTGATCTCGACGGATGACCCCCACAATCGGCAAATTCAAGGGCTCAAGAGCCTGCCGCAGCATCTGCTCGTGGCGATCGCTGCCCACCTGATTGAGCACCAGTCCGGCGAGCTGAATGCGGGGATCAAAAGATTGGTAGCCAAGGGCGATCGCCCCCACGGAGCGCGACAAACGACGACAGTCGAGCACTAAGACAACTGGAATATCGAGAAGGCGGGCAATGTGAGCCGTGCTGCCGATATCTTCTCGTCCTGAGGCTCCATCAAATAAGCCCATGACTCCTTCGACCAAGGCATAAGCCGCAGTCTGACTATGCTCACCAAAACACTGCTGGACATAGATCTCCGACGTGAGAATTGGATCAAGATTTCGGCAAGGGCGACCCGTGACATAGCGGTGAAACATCGGATCAATGTAGTCGGGGCCAACCTTAAACGACTGCACCCCGTGATCTTCATCTGCCAGCGGAAACCCCTGAGCCGCATCTGAGCGACAAAGGGCAGCCAGCAGAGCAAGAGTCACCGTTGTTTTGCCAACGCCACTGCGCTCTCCCGCAACTATCAGTGCCATATCAATCCTCGCCTCACGTCATGCAGAATTGTTGCGAAACATTACCATCTGTTTCAAGATGTCCCTCTCTTCTAGACCCTGACCCTCTCCCAGATTCCTCGCTGCTTTACACTGAAAAGTCAGAAACGCCCACAGCTCACACAAATGCTGCCGTTGGCGATCGCCCCTACGAGGGGAATCCGTTAGCGTTTTAGAGGATGTTTGAGAAGTCGTCAATGCGACTTCAGATCCCCCCTAGCCCCCCTTAAGAAGGGGGGAACCGGAATCAAAGTCCCCCTTCTTAAGGGGGATTTAGGGGGATCAGTCTTGTTCCAGCGTGTTGTTTAATACGTTTCAAACATCCTCTTAGCTAATGTCAAAGGGCAGAGCCGTTCTGTTTCTCGGAAATCGCTGTTGATAACCTTATGATTGTCACGCCTCATCGAGAAGATCCATTTTTAAGCATCCGCAACTTTGATGATTTTTTTGTCGCTGTTCAACAGTCGCTTCGAGATCGGTTAGACGAGCAACCCCATGCAACATCGCAGTCGATTCGCACGACAGATTTAGGAAGCAATGCGGGAACTGCCGGATTCATCGGCTCGGCTGCGATCGCCCAAGTGGCTCAGATCGTGAGTCTATCGGTGCCGCTCTATGGCGTCGATCCGCTGAAGGCACTGGATGCCATCGCAACGGCAAATGAAGAATATTTTTATTGGGAAAATGGGCGTCGGGGCGAAGCCATTGCGGCGATCGGCAATGTGGCCGGAATGCACGTGGGTGGGGGCGATCGCATGGCGCGAGCCAAGCGATTTATTCGCCAATGTTTTGCTCAAACCTTAACGATTGGCGATGTCGATTGTCCGTTTGCAGGAGCCCGGTTTTTCTGCCGCTTTACATTTTTCGACCAGCCGTCGTCATCAGGCCAATCAGGGTTCAGTCAGCAGGACATTGAGATTCCGTATCGGGCGAATGTGGATGCTGACCGATTCGGCGATGCAGAGCCTACAAGTTTAAGAGAATCAGATTGGGAATCCCTAGATTCAGAAGCCTATTCGTTCCCGAGTTCAAGCTGTCCTGAATTTGCGTTTGCGCCCGCCAGCCTGATTTTGCCCCAGTGGCAGGTCGCCAGTCGAGGAAGCCTGGGTAGTTTTGTGGCCAATTTGCCGCTGACCTCAAAAACTGATTTGCGCGCCGCCTGCACCCAAATTTGGACAACCTTCAATCGGGTGCGATCGCTTACCGACCGACGGCGATCGCACCGAACTCCGGCCCAGATACAGCGACTGCGAGGCTGGCATTCGGGCGAACATCTGAGCGACCCTTCGGGCGAGCATTTGAGCGAACATTTGAGCGAACGTTTGAGCGAACACCTGGGAAAATCAGAACGCGAATCAGAACCCTCGGCTCAGATTCCTCATCTCTCAACTCAAGAGCGGGTGCATGTGGAACAGTCTGTCCAAGCGGTGCTAGACGCCATTCAAACCCATGAGCTGAGTAAAGCCGTGATGGCGCATAAGCTCGATGTTTCTCTCGCCAATCCGCTGCATATCCCCACGGTGATCCAAACCCTGCGCCAGATTCATGCCGACTGCTATCTGTTTGCGACGCAAAATCAGCACGGTCAAACGTTTTTGGGAGCCAGCCCCGAACGGTTGCTGAGCGTTCACCGAGGCGAATTGACCACAGAGGCGATCGCCGGATCTGCCCCGCGCGGCGACACGCCCTCAGAAGATGCCCGCCTTGCCAACAGACTGTTGTCGAGCCTGAAGGAGCAGCATGAGCACCAGCTCGTGGTGGACTTTATCAGCCAGCAGCTTGAAGCCCTGGGTCTGAAAACTCAGCGATCGCCGTTCCCCTGTCTGCTTCAGCTTTCCAATATTCAGCATCTGCAAACGCCGATCTACGCCCAACTTTCAGAGAATCTGCATCCTCTAGATTTGGTGGCTGCGCTGCACCCGACTCCGGCGGTGGCAGGTGTGCCTCGCCAACGAGCCTGTGACTATATTCGCCGCTACGAGTCGTTTGAGCGATCGCTCTATGCGGCTCCCTTTGGCTGGGTCGATGCCCAGGGCAACAGCGAATTTTTAGTCGGCATCCGATCGGCTCTGCTTGATGGCAATCATGCTCGACTGTATGCCGGAGCTGGTATTGTTCAAGGATCTGACCCAGCTCAAGAGCTAGCCGAAATTGAGCTAAAGCTGCGAGCGCTGTTTAGCACGTTGATTCAGCCCAATTTGTAAGAATTCGGGATCTCATGGCAATTGTGGATTTTTTTGATCCTCTCTAACCCTCCTTAAAAAGTAGGGAACCGGATCGCCCTAAATCCCAGACTCATCTCTTCCGAATTGCCCCAGCCGTCCTGATTCAATAATTTCTTTCAAGAAATTTTAAAAAAGGTAACAGGGCACGCTTCACTCCGATGTCATTTGAGAACATTGAGGAGAGAGGTTCCTCTCACTTTCAAAATTTGCATCCTGCTAATGGGTGAGCCAAAGAGGTGAGATTGATGAATTTTAAGTGCATCCTGTGTTCGAGTGTCATTACCTGCGTCATCGGAGCCATTTTGGGGCTGGGCGTTGCAGAGGTTAATCGCGATGATCCGAATCCGAATGCGGCGCTCCACTATGCGATGATTGGCTCTGCCATGGGCTTAGTCGTAGGCGGCGGCCAAGAAGCGCTGCGCCAACTAGAGCGCGATCGCGTCGAAGGCTAAGGTAATTTTCGATCAAGAATGTACTTGCTGTAGGGTGCCGTTAGCGCAGCGTAACGCACCGATGGCGGGTCAAACCTTTCAAGAAAACGCCTAAGCCTCTCCCATCAATGCTCAACTTGATTCATCGGGTTTAGGGGAAGATTCATCGGGTTTAGGGGAATCAGAGTTCTCTTCTTCCTCGTCCGTTTCTTTCCATGAGCCAGACGCCTCGGCTGCACGGGGGAGCGATCGCTCTTTTTCTTTGGGATAGGGCTCTTTTGGATAAGGCTTCTGAGGCGAGGGAGTCGCTGGAGACACTAGTTCTAGCTGTCCCTGTGAAGGTCGCTGAGCCGTCACAGAATCAGGACGCTTGGGTGGTTTTCTGCGTCGTCGCGATACATTTTCTTCGGCAGTTTCTTCCGCTACCACCTCATAGAGCCGAGCCTGTTTTTGGCCAGAGCCCTTGCGCAAAATGCGCCCCAGTCGCTGAATATATTCGCGGGCTGAGCCTGTGCCCGACAGCAGCACAGCAATGCTGGCGGCGGGCACGTCTACGCCTTCGTTAAGCACATGGGAGGCCACCAAGACGCGGTACGTTCCGGCTCGAAACTGTTGCAGAATGTCGTGGCGCTCTTTTACCGGAGTCTGGTGGGTAATGGCGGGAATCAAAAAATCTTGCGAAATCCGATACACAGTGGCATTGTCATTGGTGAAAATCAGCGTCTGTTCGGGATAGTGCTCAGTCAGCAAGTCCGCCAATATTCGCAGCTTTCCTTCAGTGCCGAGGGCGATCGCCCGTGATTCGCGGTGAGCCAGCATGGCGCGGCGGCCAGATTTTGAGCAAGCACTAGCTTTGACAAAGCGCTGCCAGCCCTGCAAGCTGCCCAGCCAGATATTGGCCTCTTGTAAAAACGCGTTGCGCGTTTGGATGAGGCGATCGTAGCGATCGCGCTCCTGCTCAGAAAGCTTGACTTTAATTTGCACAATCGTATGGTCGGCCAGAGTATGTCCGGCCAGGTCTTCAGCCGTGCGGTGATAGACCACTGAACCCAGCAGCGTATCTAGATCGGCATGGCGACCGTCAGAGCGATCGGGGGTTGCCGTCAGTCCTAAGCGGTAAGGGGCGATCGCATATTCGGCAATGACGCGATTAAAGTCGCTGGGCAGATGATGGCACTCATCGCAAATCAGCAGGGCGTAGCGATTGCCGATTTTCTCCGCATGAATCGCCGCGCTGTCGTAAGTCGCCACCAAAATAGAGCTTTTGTCTCGCGAGCCGCCGCCCAACAGCCCCACATCGGCATCGGGAAAGGCTGCGGTCAGGTGAGCATACCACTGGTGCATCAAATCCAGGGTCGGTACAGTAATGAGAGTACTGCGGGGGGTGGCCTGCATCGCCATCTGAGCCAGATAGGTTTTTCCGGCGGCGGTTGGCAACACCACCACACCCTGGCGGCCAGCGACAACCCAGGCGTCTAGCGCCTCTTGCTGGTGAGGATATGGACTCATCTCCAGACTCGGCTTTAGATCCAGAGCGTCAAAGGCTTTGGCGTTATCTTCGAACGGGGTAGATTCGGCCTGAAGCGTTTCGATCAGCTTGCGATACTGAATCGCCGGAACCCGAAAGCGCTCAATTCGATCATCCCAAGTGGCGTAATCGATCCACTCTTTGCCACGGGGAGGCGGATGCAAAATAAGCGTGCCCCGGTCAAATTTTAGTTTTGAGGTTCGCGCCATAGCCCTGATTTTGACAGCGGGTGCAAGGATTAAATCTGAAACTATTATCTAAGCCTATTCATTTACGGCTTCAGCCGACTTCTGATGAACATTGTAGAGAACAGAGAGATTCGCTTATGCTCAGATGAGTGCCGATACGATTTGATTTCAGGTGTTGAGGAGAGATAGCGTGACGAAAAATCTGATTTTTGGCATTTTACTGATCTTTATTCCCATATCGATTGCGGCTCACTATCTGGGCTGGAGCGAATTGGCGATTTTTGCCACCGCAGCCCTCGCCATCTTGCCCCTAGCCGCATGGATGGGAACCGCAACCGAAGAAATTGCCGTTGTTTCTGGGCCGACGCTGGGCGGGCTCCTCAACGCCACGTTTGGCAATGCCACAGAACTGATCATTGCCCTGATTGCTCTGCGAGCAGGACTCGTTGGAGTTGTCAAAGCTAGCATCACCGGGTCGATCATCGGCAACCTGCTGCTTGTCATGGGCTTATCCATGCTGCTGGGCGGCATTCGCTACAAAGAACAAGATTTTCAGCCCGTGGTGGCGCGGGTCAATGCTTCAGCCATGAACTTAGCCGTTGTCGCGATGCTGCTGCCCACAGCCGTCAACTATACCTCCGACGGCATTCCGGAAGAGACGCTCCAGAGTTTATCTGTCGCGGTTGCGATCGTGCTGATCACGGTCTATGGCCTGACTCTACTCTTTTCCATGAAGACTCACAGCTATCTCTGCGATGTGGTTGAAGCAGAGCACGAGGGAGAAGAGGGGCAAGGGGAAGGCGGCGAGCCTAGCAAACCGAACATACGGCTCTGGATTGGAGTGTTGTTCGCAGCTACGGTGCTCGTGGCGATCGAGTCAGAGTTTCTTGTCAGCTCTCTCGAAACGGCGACAGAGGAGATCGGCCTGACTAGTCTGTTTACCGGAGTTATCATATTGCCGATTATTGGCAACGCGGCAGAACATACCACCGCCGTCACCGTCGCCATGAAAGACAAGATGGATCTGTCGTTTGCGGTGGCGGTCGGTTCGACCATGCAGATCGCCCTGTTTGTCGCGCCGCTGCTGGTGATTATCGGGTGGCTGATCGGTCAGCCGATGGATCTCGATTTCAACCCTTTTGAGTTAGTCTCTGTTGCTGTCGCGGTGCTGATTGCCAATTCAGTCAGCTCAGACGGACACTCAAACTGGCTGGAAGGCGCGTTGTTGCTGGCGACCTATGCCGTAATTGGACTGGCATTTTTCTATCATCCGGCGATCGCAGGCATCTAGCTGTCTTAAACCACTCGATTTTGGCGAATGCATTCGGCATACCAGTGAAAGCTAGACTTGGGAATGCGGCGCTGGCTGGCGTAGTCGATGTAGGTTAACCCAAAGCGGCGATCGTAGCCATAGGCCCACTCAAAATTGTCCATGAAGCTCCAGGCAAAGTAGCCGTGCAGGGGATAGCCTTCGGCGATCGCCCGATGAGCGGCTCGCAAATATTCCCGCATGAAGAAAATGCGATCGCAGTCCAGCACTTCTCCCGCTGGGGTGACCTCGTCCTGCACGGCACAGCCATTTTCGGTGATGAGAATGGGCAGATCGGGGCGGTGCAGCGTGTCGCTGATATGCCGAATTCCCCAATAAAGGGCATCGGGAGTGACGTGCAGCCACGGCATGTGCAGCCGGGGATAGCTTGTGGGCAGTGGCAGCAGTTCGTACCCTTGAGCGTTCTCTGCGGCTCGCACATATTGCCCAGAGTAGATGTTGAAGCCCAGGGCATCGAGCGGCTGAGTAATGATGTCGAGGTCGCCCGGTTGAATGTCGGGGGCATTGTCGCCTAATCTCTCCAGGAGGGAAGAACTATAGGCTCCGGTCAGCGCCGGGACAATGATGCCGCCGTTAGCCCACAGATCAGGAAACGCCTTCTGAGCGGCCTCGATATCGGCCTCAGATTCGGTCAGCGGAATCGGCACCGCAAAATTATCGACCCAGCTCACCGAGCAAGGCACGGGGGAGGCCGCCCGAATCGCCTGACAGCCGAGGCCGTGGGCTAGCAAAGCATGATGCGACGTTTGCCAGATATCTTTGACGCGTTCAACTCGCTTGCCAGGAGCATGGGCTGGCTGGCTGTCAACGCCATAGCTGAGATGGGTGAAGCAAGAAATTTCGTTGAGGGTAAACCAATGGGTGACGCGATCGCCCAAATGCTTCACCACGACAGAAACATAGTCTGCAAAATCCTGGGCAATTTCCCGACTTTGCCAAGAGCCGTAGGCATCGTCTAGAGCCTGGGGCGTATCCCAGTGATAGAGGGTAGCGTGGGGCGTGATGCCGTGGGCTAACAGCTCATCGACCAAGTGGCTGTAGAAATCCAAGCCCTCAGCATTGACTGATCCCCGCCCCTCTGGAATAATTCGAGGCCATGCAATACTAAACCGATAGTGTTTGATCCCCAGCTCAGCCATCAGCTTCACGTCGTCTCGATAGCGATGGTAATGGTCGCAGGCGATCGCCCCTGTGTCGCCATTGAGCACATTTCCCTCAATCGCGCTGAAGGTATCCCAAACGCTGGGTTTGCGTCCGTCTTTCTGGCTTGCCCCTTCGATTTGATAAGAAGCCGTCGCTGCGCCCCACTGAAAATTGGCCGGAAATAGGTAACTCGTCATTCAGATTTAAAGACTCTCAACGCATCATCAGTAAACTAAAAGCTGTGGCAGAATGCTCGGCATCACTCCACAATCATCACTCCACGACCATCATAAAAGCGCGATGACATTGTGAGATGACATCGTGATGCGTCCCGGTGATGCGTTCCGTTCGTCATCCCCAAAACCCCTATGAATAGCGATCGCACGGGCACCGATACCCCCTCCAACATCCCCAACCTCACCCCTGAGATGCTGCATCAGCAAATTCAGGAACAGTTGGCGATCGCCCGTCGGCAGTTTCAGGCTGAGCAATTTGCAGCATCAGAACAGCACTGTCTGGCGGTGACGGAGCGGCTGGAACGCTGGATTGCTGCCATGCCAGCCGAGGGCGAGGCTGAGGACGGCGATTTTAGCGATCCCAGCAGTAGCCCCCGCGAGCCTGACAGTCATACTCAGGAGTCCGAAACGACTCCTGAGGAACAAGCGCCCATCACCCCAGCCCTGATTTACTCCGAGCTAACCGAGCTGTGGCTGACTCTAGGCATGGCGCTGCACCAACAAAATCGGCTCGAAGAAGCAGGACAGTGGTATCAGCGCATTCTCGACCATCAGCCCGACTTTGCCCCTGCCTGCAACAATCTGGCCGTGGTGCTGCGACGACTGGGACGCGATGCCGATGCTCAAGTGGTGCTTGAACGGGCGATCGCCCTAAACCCCAATGCGCCTGAAGCCTACAACAATTTGGGCAATCTCCTGATGCGGCAGGGCAAGCGACACGAGGCTCAGACGGCCTATGAAAAAGCGGTCACACTGGCTCCTGATAGTCTTGATGTGCGGCTCAACTGGGCGAACGCGCTACGAGATAGCGGCCAACTGCGAGAGGCGATCGCCCAATATCAGGAGATGTTGCAGCGCGACCCGACCTTTGTCGATGTCTACAACAATCTCGGAAATCTGCTTCAGAATATCCAGAAATATGAGCAGGCGATCGCCTGCTACCAGGCAGGACTCCAACACAGATCGACACCGAGCCTTCTGAATAACCTAGCCGCAGCCTATCAATCTCTCGGACGCAATGAAGAAGCGATCGCCCACTATCAGCAAGCCATCGCCCTGCGCCCCAACTATGCCGATGCCTATTACAACTTGGGCAACGCGCTGCGAGCCATGGATCAGCATCAAGAGGCGATCGCCGCCTATGGCAAAGCCATTGACCTCAATCCTCAAGCCTCTGAAAACTACAACAATTTAGGCTTAGTGCTCCACGATGTCCGTCATATGCCGCAAGCATTAGTCTGCTTTGAACGGGCGATCGCCCTCCGGTCTGACTACCCTGACGCGATTCTCAATCGGGGTCTATCGCGTCTCATTATGGGAGAGCTGGAGCAAGGCTTTGCCGACTATGAGCAACGCTGGCGCGTCAAAGGACGCGACTTCAAGCCCCCTCGCGAGTTTGATGTGCCCCTGTGGAATGGGGACGAATTGCCGGAAAGCACCATTTTGCTCCATGCCGAGCAAGGTTTGGGCGACACCCTCCAGTTCGTTCGCTACGTCTCCCTAGCCTCCGAGCGGGTCGGGCAGGTCGTTTTAGAATGTCAGCCTCCGCTCGTGAAGCTGCTAAGGTCTGTGCCAGGAGTCGATGCGGTGATCGCGAAGGGAGATCGCCTGCCCAAATTCGAGGCACACGCCCCATTAATGAGTCTGCCCCACCTGCTCGACACCACGTTAACGACGATCCCCGCGACCGTTCCCTATGTGAATCCTGTGGGATCACGGCCTGACAAGGTTTCTCAAGAACTAGAGAAATCGGAAGATGTCGTTTCTTCCAATGGTTTACAGTCCTTAATTGAACAAGGGGGCGATCGCCTCAAGGTCGGCATCGTCTGGGCGGGCAGTCCGACTCATCTAAACGATCGCCATCGGTCTTGCTCGATTGAATGGTTCAAACCATTAGGAGAGATCCCCGGAGTCCAGCTTTACAGCTTGCAAAAAGGCGATCGCGAAGCTGATCTCCAGCCCGATCAGAATACAGATCACGAAACTTCTCACGAAACTTCGCCCATTCTGAATCTTGCTCCTGAGCTGCACGATTTCACCGACACCGCAGGGGCGATCGCCCGCCTCGATTTGGTCATCACGGTGGATACCTCTGTGGCTCATTTGGCCGGAGCCTTAGGCAAGCCCGTGTGGGTGCTGTTGGGGTTCGCCTCCGACTGGCGCTGGCTGCTGGAGCGAGAAGACAGTCCCTGGTATCCGACAGCGCGACTCTTTCGCCAAACTCAGCTCGATAACTGGGCAGACGTTTTTGCCCAAGTCAAAGCAGCATTACAGCAATGGGTGCAACCTGAACCGAGAGAATCGCAGCGATCGCCTGCTATTGATGCAGAACCCGCTGCATTAGAAATTTGGGAAGCAGAATTTCTGGAAGACGAGTCGGCAGAAAACTCAGAGATACCCGAAGAAACCGCAGAAGAAGTGGCCTTGGGCGATCGCCAACCCATCGGCATCGGCATCGAACTCAGCACCTCCACAGGCTGGGGCATCTTCGGCACCAACCTCACCCTGCAATTGCTAAAAACCTCTGAATGGTTGCCGATCCCGCTCCTGCCACCTCTAGCAGACAGTCAGTTTAGTCCTCTCCATCAGGAGTTTTTACACCCTCTGTTTTTGGAGCAGCAGCGGATTGAACAAATCTTGGCTGCCCACCAGGGACAGGTGCTCTCAATGCCGTCGATCGTCTTCAAAGCTCTGGGCAATCATTTTGTTACAGCTCCCAGCCTTCAGCGCATCGAGGGACAACGCGATGTTGGTCTCATCTTTTTCGAAGATCCCCATTTTACGGCCCACGAAATTGACAAAGCGCTCTCCTACGATGTCATTGTGGCCGGATCAAGCTGGAACGCTGAAATACTCCAAGCCCACGGTCTTACGAATGTCAGAACAGTATGCCAAGGCATTGATCCGACGCTGTTTCATCCCGCTCCTCGCTCAGGCTTTTTGGGCGATCGCTTCGTGATTTTCTCCGGCGGCAAGCTGGAATATCGGAAAGGCCAAGATCTGGTCGTTGAAGCATTTCGGATCTTTCAACAGCGTTATCCCGAAGCTCTGCTCGTGACAGCATGGCACAATCGCTGGCCTGCAACGCTACAGAGTCTTGGGCGATCGCCCTATGTCAAAAATATTCCTCAACTCGATGCCAATCACCGTCTTCAACTTAAGCCCTGGCTGATAGAGCACGGCATTCCCGCTTCGGCCTGTCTCGATCTGGGTCTGGTGCCCAATGCCATGATGGGGCAGCTCATTCGAGAAGCTGATGTAGCCGTCTTTCCCAATCGTTGTGAAGGAGGCACAAACTTGGCGGCGATGGAGTGTTTAGCCTGCGGCATTCCGACAATATTGTCAGCAAACACCGGACATCTTGACCTACTGAATGCAGGACTCGGGATCGCGCTAGAACATCAAACTGCACTCCAGACGCCCCCTTCATCTGACTGCACCCTAATGCCTGATAGCCCTGCCCAGACCAACGGCTGGCGCGAACCTCACATCGAAGGGATTGTCGATGCCCTTGAGCGGGTTTACGGCCATCAAGGCACCGCAAACAGTCAAGCCCTTAAAGACGCTCGCACCATGCTGATGGAATGGTCTTGGGAAGTCCAAGTACAAAAGCTACTGGGCGCTCTCTAACATCAGGCGCATAAATCGCAGCAACAACCTGGCCATTGGAGAAGCCTCATGGCACTGTTCACAGCTACTCAAGCTAGTCTCTGAACGGAGAGGGAGGGATTCGAACCCTCGGATAGGCCTTACGTACCTATCAACAGATTAGCAATCTGCCGCTTTCGACCACTCAGCCACCTCTCCTGGTCTAGGCAAATATAATAGCAAATTTTTGAGCCATACCAACAGGGCAAAATTCCCATGGTTTCATAACATAGCTGAAGGCTTCGCCACAGATTCAGAATGAAATGAGCCAGAGAAAACGTCAACATGCTGAGAACCTTCAGATCTAAAAGGTGGAATCTCTGCATCGAAATATCATGCAACGTTAGAGTGTGAGGCGCTCTAATTTGTTTTGAAAGATACTTTTTCGTGATATTTTTAGTATTGTAGATTACGTAATTAACTGACCTCTGAATCGACTGATGTAGAGGCTCTATTAACTACGCTTACAGTTTCTATACCTAGCTTTATTCCATAGCAATCTATAATCTGAGCAGTTTTGGTCAGAATGGCTGTAAGGGCTGGCAGCGTTTGCTGCTAAGCCTGCGGCATGTCTGAAGCTTTGTGCGAATGAGGCTGCTTCGATGTCATTCTTTTCCCCATGACTCGCTTGCTGAACTGTCGGTATTCTGCGGAATCAAATTGTGTTTCCGGAACTTACCCCGCCCCCCTAGAACAACTAGCGAAAGCTCTGAATAGAGCATCTCAACTGTTGCTCAATGATTTTTATTCGAGATATCGATGAGGGCATTTTGAGTCAGGGTCAAAATACAAGCGTGACCATCGTCGTCTAGCCTCGGCTTTCTCCCATCAGATTTATCCATTAGCCCAAAGATCGGTTTTGGCGTAGTTTGGTCATGAGTAGTAATCCTGCTGTGGACAGTCAAAGAGGGCGTGGGATAAGCTGATGTTGAATTGTTAAAATTCCTTGTCAATTTATTGCAAATCTGTATGAGATTGCGGCCAAGGGCAGGGCTGTTGGTGAATCCTATATTTGTAGTAACGATTTGGAAAGTAGTAACCATTTGGAAACAGATGACCTAGCTGGCTTCACAGTCTTTTTGACTCGGTCAATTTGATGGATTCAAGATGCTCGGTTGAGTCGCACTGAATGATGGAGAGACGCGATCGCCTTAAGCTTATAGCTGCCATAGAGAGCAGGCTAGATAATGCATTCAAGACCTAGGAGATTTCTGCACTCTGAATCAGGTTATTTAGCTTGCATGAAAGCGAGGTTGTCTCGACAAATATTGTCACCTAAGCCTGACGAGCATCTGAATTGACCGTACTGAGAAAAAACGTCTTCAGTTTGCAGCCTTGCATTCTTGTTTGTCTTCCACGGGTGCACTTTTCAACTCTAGTTATGACGCCCAAAAGCATTCAATATGATTGGGGTCTATAACCTTGCTATGCATCGTAAAGCAATAGATTTTGAGGTCTAACGATTTGGAGAGAGGTATGGGTATAAACGGCGATCGCCATCTTGCATTGATTTCTGTTCATGGAGATCCTGCCATTGACATCGGCAAAGAAGAAGCTGGCGGGCAAAATGTTTATGTGCGTCAGGTCGGAGAGTCACTGGCTAAGCTGGGCTGGCAGATTGATATGTTTACCCGGCAAACCAACTCAAACCAATCATCCATCGTTGAACATAGCTGCAACTGCCGCACGATTCGGCTAGCGGCAGGGCCAAAAGATTTCGTGCCCAGAGATAATATATTTGACTACTTACCTGAATTTGTTTACGAACTGACGAAATTTCAACAACGCTCTGGGTTTCGGTATGGGCTAGTCCATACTAATTATTGGCTGTCGTCATGGGTTGGCATGGAGCTAAAACGTCGGCAGCCGAGTCTACAGCAAGTGCATACCTATCACTCCCTTGGTGCGGTGAAGTATAGCAATGTCGATCATATTCCGGCGATCGCCAACACCCGTCTCGATATTGAAAAGCGTTGTTTGGAAACAGCCGAAAAAATTATTGCGACCAGCCCCCAAGAACAAGAGCACATGCAAACCCTTGTTTCGACCAAGGGCAATATTGACACGATCCCCTGTGGCACTGATATCCAACGATTTGGCTCTATTCGTCAAGACGAAGCCCGCGCACTCCTAGGCATCGACTCCGATGCCAAAGTTATTTTTTACATCGGGCGTTTTGATCCCCGTAAAGGCATCGAAACCCTAGTTCGTGCCATGGGGCAATCTACCCTTCGTGACGATACAGCTCCGTTACATCTGATTATTGGAGGCGGCAGTCGTCCGGGGCAGAGTGACGGTCTAGAGCGTCAGCGCATCGAGAGCATCGTTGCTGAGTTAGATCTGCACGCTATCACTCACTTTCCTGGACGGATCAGCGATGAAACCCTACCCGCTTACTATGCGGCTTCTGATGTTTGCGTCGTGCCCAGCCACTATGAACCCTTTGGGCTAGTGGCGATCGAGGCGATGGCAAGCGGCACGCCTGTTGTCGCCAGCGATGTCGGTGGCCTACAGTTTACGGTCGAGTCTGGCAAGACTGGCCTGTTAGCTCCACCTCGTGACGAAGCGGCGTTTGCTGCCGCCATCGATCAAATCTTAGCCAACCCAGAATGGCGAAATCAGTTGGGTCAGGCTGCCCGCAAACGAGTCGAGGCGCGCTTCAGTTGGCACGGAGTCGCAACCCAGTTAGATGACCTTTACTCAGAACTGATAGAAAGCAGTTATGCCACATCCCTCAAGTCTTCTGTGGCATGACTATCTAGGACGCAGTCAGAAGGATCGATACATATCACAATATCAACACTTCACGGCTAGAAATGAAGGCATATGCTAGTATCTGAGGAAAAATCACCTCTATTGAATATTATCAATGGGAAAAGTGCTGGTGCTCAACGCATCGTATGAGCCATTGAACATTACAAGTTGGCGAAGGGCGGTTGTTCTGCTGATCAAAGGTAAGGCAGAACAGGTCGAACACAACGGCAAATTTATCTACCCTGATTTTCCACTGCCAACAGTCATTCGCTTAAGACAGTATGTTCGGGTTCCCTACAAAGATATTCCGTTAACTCGCAGAAATATCCTCCATCGCGATAGTCACTCTTGTCAATATTGCGGATATCACGGCGATGATCTCACGCTCGACCACGTCGTGCCCCGTTCTCGTGGAGGCATGGACATTTGGGACAATATCGTAACGGCTTGTGTGCGTTGCAATGTCAAGAAGGGCAACCGCACGCCCAAAGAAGCCAGCATGCCGTTGAGAAGCCAGCCTCGCAAACCCTACAGCAGCCTTTATTTTGAGGTAACCAAGCATATCCGTAGTGGGCTACATGCCGAGTGGCAAAAGTACGTTATCGGCGGGTAGCAGCCTCAATGGGGAGCGACAGAACTCATCGATAGTATGCTCGGGTAGCCATTACCCCAGCTCCATGGATAATGCTACGACATGGCGTGGGAGCAGCCCAATGTTGCAGCGCCAGTATGTTTTGCCTGTGGCAACGCATTGCATCAGCGGCAGTATGCTGACCCCAGAGGCTCTGATATTCGATAGATGCTGAATAGCAGCTTTTCTGTAATGATCAGGTCAGATGTTGGTCATCGTTTAAGTTGTTGTGAAGCAATACCTTGAGTCTTCCAAATCTGAATGTTCAAGATTTATCTTAGTGACTCCGGTTTAGACTCAGGCTTTTGAGTCGGCTCAAGATAGCTCAAGACATCGGGAGCATGTCAGGTTTGCAACTATCTCTAAATCCCCTCATCCCCCAGCCCCTGCTTCGCGCGCCCTTCGGTCTACTGCCAGCAGTGGGAGAAGGGGAGCAAGAGATTCAAAGTCCCTCTCCCAGCGGAGAGGGATTTAGGGTGAGGGCGACAAAAGTGACATGCTCCCCAAGACATCACATTGCCAATCTGAAGAATTTTTGCTGTATCTGTTTCGTGTCAATGTATAACCAATACTCTCTCTATAGGTCTAATTAGAATACTCGCATTTGAACATCTACGGCTTACTTAAACTTTTATTAACTTCGCTATCGTGAAGCGTCCTCATTTTACAGAACTTTTCTATCTCGATATTGAGGGACTTCTAAATTCAGGGACTGCTAAAAATTTAATACCTAAATTTAAGATTGAAATCTCAGCATTGACGTTCAGCTTCACCATTCACCGATCATCTAAATTAAATGTCTAATTCCCCAGCCGTTGATTCAGCTTTTGAACCTACTCAATCCATTGATATGACTGACTCTGTGATAACAAGTGCTCCTCCGACCAAAAAAAACGATGACAAGCATTCATCTGGCTCGGGAGGAGGACGATTTAACTCCAATCGTTCTAGTTCTCCCAGCACTCGTCTAAACGAACAAAAAGTCAAAGAGTTTCGCCAATTTCTAGAGAATCACGAAGGCGATCGCCATCTCGTTGTTCTTCAAGATTTTCCAGATCCCGATGCGCTTTCTTCGGCATGGGTGTATCGACTCATCGCCCAGGAGTATAATATTGCCTCCGATATCGTCTATGCCGGGACTCTGAGCCACCAAGAAAACATTGCCCTCGTACGCCTGACCGGCTTGCCCGTGAAACGGTGGTCGCTGCAAATGGCAAAGGAAAAAGATTTGTCTGTCTATGATGGGTATGTATTAGTTGATAATCAAGGCACTACGACTCAGCTCACGCCGATTTTGAAACAGGCAAAGTTGCCGATGCTTGTTGTGGTAGACCATCACACTGCCCAAGGAGATTTGAACTCAGAGTTTACAGATTTGCGGTCTCAAACTCGTGCTACAGCTACCATTTTTACCCAATACCTAAAAGCAGGATTGCTCAAGTTTGATAATAGCGAGTCTGACCATATCAAATGTGCAACGGCGTTAATGCATGGTCTACGGTCAGACACCAATCATCTCATGCAAGCCCAAGAAGAAGACTTTGTTGCCGCAGGGTATTTGAGTCGCTTTTACGATAGTCAGCTTCTGAACTCTGTCTTGCAGGCGTCTCGCTCTAAGCGCGTCATGGATGTGATCGAGCGATCGCTCCGAAATCGGATGCTGCAAAACAACTTTTCGATTGCGGGGGTCGGCTACCTGCGTTATGACGATCGAGATGCGATTCCTCAAGCTGCAGATTTTTTAGTGACTGAGGAAAACGTCCATACCGCTGTTGTCTATGGGATTGTTCATGACGAAGATGAAGATCTCGAACTCGTGATTGGTTCACTCCGCACCAGCAAAATCACGCTCGATCCCGACGAGTTTATCAAAGAAGCCTTTGGTCATGATGCCAGCGGTCGCTTTTTTGGCGGCGGCAGAGCGATGGCAGGCGGCTTTGAAATTCCTATGGGGTTTCTCTCTGGGTTTAACGAAAATAGCGACTACACCCGCATCAAGTGGGAAGTGTATGATGCCCAGATCAAGCAAAAGCTAATTCCTCTGGTTGATCCTGAAGATGGCATGATTCGCACGAGTTGATCTGCGCTCTGATTCAGCCATGCGGAGAGATGCGGATTGGAGAGATTTGGGTCAAGGATCTTCGCTGACGGTTCTCCCAAATTTGGCCGTAATATTGGGCAGAGCGTTTTCGTGCGCCAGAAAACAGCACATCCAAATAACAGCACATGACGAATAGCTCAGAGCGGCGATCGCACAAAAAGTTTCCGTTGTCTTGGCAAGCCTTGTTCTCAGGCATGATGTTTATCTTCATGTACCTGCCGATTTTGGTGCTGGCCGTCTATAGTTTCAATGAGTCTCGTTATGGAGCCCTATGGCAAGGCTTTAGCCTTCGCTGGTACGCCATGATGTTTGGCGATAGTCGCCTCCTCCTGTCTCTCAAAGATAGTTTGGTCGTGGCGATTTGTGCCGTGGTGTTTTCTTCGGTTTTAGGAACAATGATGGCGGTGGGTCTTGCTCGCTACCAGTTTGCCGGAAAAAGCCTGTATCGGGGCATCTCCTACCTACCGTTGATTATTCCAGATATCACCATCGCGGTTTCTACTCTGATTTTTCTAGCCACGATCGCCATCCCCCTCAGCATCTGGACGATCATTGCGGCACACATGGTGTTTTGTTTGGCCTACATTGCCATTGTGGTTTCCACTCGGCTGACAGGGTTAAACCCTCATCTTCAGGAAGCCGCGTTAGACTTGGGCGCAACGCCTATTCAAGCGTTTATGAAAGTTTTGTTGCCAGAGCTGATGCCCGCCATCGTGTCAGGCTGTCTCCTTGCATTTATCTTGAGCATGGATGATTTGCTGATCTCCAGCTTTACCGCAGGCGGCGGGGCGAATCCATTACCTATTGAGATTTTTAGCCGAATTCGTACGGGCGTGAAACCTGATATCAATGCGCTCAGCGTGGTGCTTATTACCGGGTCTGGAGTGATTGCATTTATCGCAGAATACATTCGCTTTCGCAGCACCCAACAGCGATCGCAACCATAAAATGCCCTCATAAAGCAGTGCCAAATCGAGATTTTGCTGGGTGTCTTAAGAGTCTTAGGGGTGGTTTCGTACCCTCAACTACATTTTCATAAAATTCTCATCTGCTAAATTCCTCTTAATGCATTGAAAAACAGTTGGAAGGTCGTTAGGTTGTCTTCTGGCTGTTGGCATTGGCTGCTGGCATTGATAGCGTGAGCCCTCACCTGTCGGTGCGGTCTGTATGTTCTACAGCTTATTTTGGTGTGAGGAAAATGAAATATCATAATATTCAGAAACTGAGTCGGTTTCTGATAGTGCATCCTGCGGTCTTAGGAGCTTCGGTTTTGGCGATCGCTGGTTCCCTTGTGTTAGGGGGAGAAGTTCGCTCTGCCGAATCATTAGGCAGTGAATCTTTAGGTCGTGAGTCTTTTGAGGGTTTGTCATCTTCTACATTCAGCCCAGCGTCTGAGAGTGCGGCGACAGGTTTGGCGACCAGCGCGGCCACACCTGAAGGCTTGTCGGCAGATGTATACAGCGTCCCAACAAACAGCGTCCCAACAAACAGCGTCCCAACATCAATTCTTCAGGATTTGGAAGCGCCATCTCTGATGGCAGATGTCTCAGTCGGGCAACCCTCATCTTCTGTAAGCGGCATGTCTAGAGTCACTGGCGTGGGCCAGCTTGATACCGGGCGCGTCGCCAACGAACCGATGGGGCAAGTCACATCGATTTCTCAACTATCAGATGTGCAGCCGACTGACTGGGCATTTCAGGCTTTACAGTCACTTGTCGAGCGATATGGCTGCATCGCGGGTTACCCCGACGGTACCTTTCGGGGCAATAGCTCTCTCAGCCGCTATGAATTTGCCGCAGGTCTAAATGCTTGCCTCGACCGCATCAACGAACTACTGGCGGCAGGTCTGGCCGACCTCGCAAACCGAGAAGATTTGCTCATCCTCCAGCGACTCCAGGAAGAATTTGCCGCCGAACTTGCTGCCCTCCGAGGTCGTGTTGATGCCCTCGAAGCTCGAACGGCTGAGCTAGAAGCAAACCAGTTTTCGACAACCGCTAAACTGAATGCGGTCACGGTCTTTCATGTCAGCGATTTGGGCTTCAGTGGCGATCTAGAGCGAGAGATTGGCGCACGCGGAGCCGATGGTCGCCCTCTCAGTGTCGAATCAGACGACGACTCCCAAACCAACTTCACTTACTTGTCGTGGATGAATCTGACCGCGTCATTCACAGGGGAAGATTCACTCAACATCCAGTTCGACTTCAGTGATGGCAGCTCACCCGCGAACTCGTTCGTGTCGGCGGGTCTATTCAATACGTGGGGAGTTCCCTTTACCCAACAGAGTAGCGGTGGTAATATTCGCTTGCGAGAGCTATTTTATTCTTTCCCAGCTTTCGACGACGCAGTAGAGTTTGTCGTTGGGCCTCGCATCAATATTTACCGTCACTTTGATGGCAACCCCTATACTTTTATCTTGGGCGCAGTCGATAGCTTCAACAGCAGCGGTAGCACTCAGTTTGCTAGCCTTGACCGAGGGGCTGGGGCGATCGCCATCGTTCCCCTAGGAGATTTTGATTTCCGGATTGGTTATCTGGCTGAGTCCAATGAGTTTCTGGACAGTACAGCAACCGATCCTTCAGAAACACGAGGTCTCTTCGGCGGAGTTAACACCCTAGCGACCCAGATCAGCTATTCTCCAAGCTCTAGTTTCAATCTTTCGCTGCTCTATGCCCGAACCAACAACACCCCGCCCGGTGGTGAAGGAACAGTCGGCGGAGCCCTAAGCGAACCGGTTGGGGGCATTTTAGACGATGGTGTGAGTGGTGGCGGCATCGGCACTGCCGCAGCCAATACCTACCTCGCTAACGTCAGCTGGAAAATCTTGCCCAACTTAGCTGTCTTTGGGCGCTATAGCTACGGCGACTATGCCCTTTGGGAACCCAATGGCGGTGGCCGCATTGGTGATGTGGTCGCTCAGTCGTTCCAAGCAGGACTCGCATTTCCTGATGTCGGCAAAGAAGGTGCGCTAGCGACGGTCTCCTACCTGATTCCCTACAGCTACATTGATGGGCAAGAGTTTATCTTGTCTGGCGGGGGCGACGGGGGCGTTCAGTGGGAAATCGAAGCGGCATATTTTTATCCCTTAACGGATAATATTGCACTGTCACCACGGCTCTATGTCATCAACAACCCCAACAACTTCAGCGACAACCCAACCGTTTGGGTTGGTAACCTGAGAACCCAGTTCCGGTTCTAGATCGCGCGCCTTACATTGCAGCCATACTGTAGCAATACTAGAGAGGGTACACCCTAACCAAGGAGTGCCCTCTCTAGGGTCAGGTTAGATTAGGAACCTTAAAAAACACATTCGAGACGTTCAAGTCTATGCTGTGGCCTTAGCTCTTATTAGCTCTCAACAGATGCGAAGAAGTCTTTAGATTTGATGGGATCGGGCGTCATTGTTTTATCTCCGGGCTGCCAACCCGCAGGACAGACTTCATCAGGATGAGATTGAACATACTGAATGGCCTGCAATGTGCGCAGCGTCTCATCGACATTGCGCCCAAAGGAAAGATTGTTGACGGTTAAGTGCTGAATAACGCCTTCTTTGTCGATGATGAACAGCCCACGCAGGGCAACACCCGCCTCAGGATCAAGAACGTTATAGGCCGTGCCAATTTCCTTTTTGATGTCAGACACCAATGGATAGTTAAGATCGCCAACCCCTCCAGACTTTCGATCTGTTTGAATCCAGGCTAGGTGAGAAAACTCGCTATCAACAGACACGCCTAAGATCTCAGTGCCCAAAGAATTGAATTCTTCATAGCGATCGCTAAAGGCCGTAATTTCTGTTGGGCAGACGAAGGTGAAATCGAGGGGATAAAAAAACAGGACGACGTACTTGCCGCGATAATCGGACAGCTTAACGGTCTTAAATTCTTGATCGTAAACGGCGGTAGCCATAAAGTCCGGTGCAGGTTGACCTACTTGCAAGCATCCTTCCATCGTCATTTCATTCTCCTTATTTACGTCAACACATCATGTCAGTCGCGAGCTATGGCTGGCATATTCAAACTCTCGTGAGTGCCTTAAGCGATCGCTCGGGCTGAGGCTGCGTCCTAAAAAATATTGTCATTATAAATTGTTACATTTTCGTCGTGACATAATCACAGCCACAACGGATTTGAGTATAGCCCAAAGTGGAGTCAGCATCGATTATCATTCGGTTCAACAAGGCGATAGGATGAAGCTGAATTAACCTTGAACGATTAGCATTTCATCCGTTCTATGGATCGGTATTCAAACGGGCGTGTCTTGATGATGGCGATCGCCATCCTGGTTGTTACGGCCTACCTTTTGATGGCGTTGCATGGGGTGGTGCGTCATTTCTTCACTCCTTCATCTTCATCGTCTTTGCTAACAGATCCATTTTTGCAAAATCCTACGGCTGACTCGGTGCGAGTCGTCTGGTTTACGGAGTTTGAAGGCACGCAACATCAAGTGCGTTACGGCGACCGTCTCAATCAATCCGTTGCTGCCACGACTCGTAAGCTGAGCCGAATGCGCGAAGACTCACAGTCGCGGGTCGGCGAGCAAACCGAAGACGGGCAAATCTACAGCCAGCCCGTTGAGCGAGAGATCTGGCGACATGAAGCCGAGGTGCGCAATCTAGTGGCTGATACTCGGGTGCCCTATCAGGTTCTCAGCGTTGAAGCCAACGGGCGCGTGGCGCGGAGCGAGCAGTTTGATCTCGCTCCGCTGCCCTCCGCTGGCAAACCCCTCAAGATTCTTCTCACGTCCGATCATCAGTTGATGCCCATGACCCCAGCCAACCTCCAAAAGATTGTAGAGACTGTTGGGTCAGTGGATGCCGTCTTTTTAGCGGGCGATTTGGTGAATATTCCCGATCGCGCATCTGAATGGTTTGATGACAATCGAGGCAGAGCCTTCTTCCCGGCGATGCAGGGGCGCGCCCAGGCCGTGATCGAGAATGAGAACGAAGACTCTGAGACGGAGGAAAACACATCTGCTCAATCACAACCCGTTTACCAAGGGGGAGCGTTGATTCAGTCGGCTCCTTTGTTTACGGCATTGGGAAACCATGAAGTCATGGGGCGGTTTTCGATGGAAAAGGGGCTCAACGACCAATTCAATGATCCGGTGCCTCGGGCGATCGCCCAACAGCGCTATGCGACCCAGGCGGCAACCCTTAATCCTGGCAATGACCAAAACGTGCAAGATATCTGGGTCGAAAATCACTCCTTCAACAGCGACTCCTACGAAGAGATCTTTTCTCTGCCCAAAAACCCCAGCGGTAACTCCCGCTATTATGCCGTCACCTTTGGCGATATTCGGCTTGTGTCGCTCTATGTCACCCAAATTTGGCGCGTGCCCAGCCTTGACCCATGGGCAAAAGGCCGCTATCGCGAGCGCGATGAAGACCTGAATCAGCCAGAAAATTGGGGCTTTGGCCAGCATATCTTCGAATCTGTCACACCGGGCAGCGCCCAATATCAGTGGTTACAAACCGAACTCAACAGCCCAGAGTTTACCCAGGCGAACTATCGCATCGTCATGCTGCATCATCCTCCCCACAGCTTGGGCGACAATATCGTGCCAGCCTTTACTAACCCAGTCCAGTTCATTGATACCTTTTCCGATGGCTCGATTAATGATGGCTCGATTAAAGCCGTTCGCTATGAATATCCCCAAAATACCGATGCTTTGATTCGCGATGTCATGCCCATGCTCGAAGCCGCCGACACTCATCTCGTGCTGTACGGCCATTCTCACCTCTGGAATCGGTTTACTAGCCCTACCGGAACGCACTATCTAGAAACCTCCAATGTAGGCAACTCTTACGGAGCTTATCTGGACGATCGTCGGGCAATTCCGATTGGTTATCAGGAAGACTATACGGCCACGGGCGACCCCAATGGCTTAGAGCCTGTCATGCCTTCCCTTGCTCCCATCGTTGATCAAGAGGGGCGATCGCTCCCTTATTTAGCCAGTAACGACATCACCGCATTTAGCATTTTAGACACAGAGACCGGGGTGATCTCCAGTTATCGATTTGATACCCGCACGCCAGATAAACCAGTCGTTAAGTTTGATGAGTTTTCGATCTACAACGGCCACTCAATAGCGCAAATCAGCGGTGTAAACTGATACTGCTTTCTGAAGTTGCATCAAGCAAGAGGGGAGGGGACCTATGGCGGGATGGATTGGATGGAGTCTGCTGACATTAGCGGCAGCCTATGTGCTGGGGGCAACCCCGACCGGATATCTCGCTGGGCGTTGGCTCAAAGGCATCGATATTCGTGAGCATGGTTCAGGCTCGACAGGGGCAACCAATGTTTTGAGAACCCTAGGCAAAGGGCCAGGAATCGCGGTGCTCGTTATCGATATGCTCAAGGGAATCGCGGCGATCGCCCTAGCACAGTGGGCGGCTGCACTGCCTGCTATGAATACAGCCGTGCCCGATGCGGTCGCGTGGGGCGCGTGGTTGACCGTGCTCGCAGGATTCGCTGCTATTTTGGGGCACAGTCGATCGGTCTGGCTGAAGTTTACGGGGGGCAAGTCTGTTGCAACTTCGTTGGGCATTTTGATTGCGCTCCACTGGCCCACCGCACTCATTGCTATCGCAGTCTTTGCCATGACCGTCTTGATCTCGCGCATGGTGTCGTTGGGGTCTATGTTAGGAGCGATCGCCGTGCCTGTGGTGATGGCGATCGCCCAACAACCTCTGCCCAGCATCTTGTTTGGCATGGTTGCCGCTCTCTACATCTTGGCGACCCATCGACGCAACATTCAGCGCATCTTCAATGGCACAGAGTCTCGTCTGGGCGCTAAAAAATCTGGAGATCCTTCTTCCACTTCTGCTTGAGATGACTCAACCGATTAAATTACATTTCTGCCTTGGGATGTAAGCTCTGTCTTGGGCTATAAGCAGGGCTGCACGGTAGTGATAGCGTCTTGACAACGATATCAAGGGTGCGAGTTCAAGAGTGCGTGCGCTCAACAAGTCGTCCAGCTTTTACATTTTTTAGTACGAATAAAAGCCTTCAATTGCAATGACGTAAACTTTGATTTCAGCCCCCTTTTGTCGTTGAAACACACGTTATAGTAAAGGAGAAGTTAAGAACTTCCCTGACAGATTTGACAGGTTGATTTATTGAAGTCTAATCGTCAAATGTAAGCAAATTAGAGAGTGTCAAGGTGATAAGGAGGTTAATACTGAGCTATTCAAATCTGTCTCGTGTTATCTCAATAGCGCCCGGTCAAGTTGCCGATATTTCCTCTTAATGGGAAAGGGGAGTTAAGCATTTTCTGTCCAAAAAGGCTCCATCTTTAGAGCCAATTGAGCTGAAAGTCTAGTCAGAAAACGTTACTCCAAACCAAACTTCAAAATCTTGAGGAAGCACTCAGCCATAGGCTGGGTGCTATTGTTTTAGGGGGCTGCAAGCCATCCTATTCCAATCTTTCCTCCACCTCTCGCAAATCATTTAGGATCGCTATATCAGCTCCACGGGCTCAGAAGATGATTTGTGCTTCTAATCAAGTATGGAGGTATTCAAAAAAATCTAAAAATATTGACTTGCTATTCAGCTATTAATCTTAGTTCATAAAAGTTGTAAAGTTTTGACTTGCAGTTAGCCTATCTCTGAGATTCAAACTGTTTTAAAATCGCTTAAAAAGAACCGTTACATCATGTAAATTTGAAGCGTAAATTTTAGTATCGAACGAAGCATGGGAACTAGAAGCTTGGTATTCTAGAAGGTGAAGCAGTTGATGCTTCATCTGGCAGATTTAACAGCCACTTTCGTTCGTTAGATAAGAGGTAAAAGAGCTGTTTACTCACGATCTGCTTTGTTCGAACCCAACAGCGCCCAAAAGGAAAAACCGAAACTTTCCAAGATGATAAGCGGGAGTTCAGATGTGGCCTCTTCGATAAGATTCTCAGGTTTCAACTGAGTTTGAGAGAGAGTCACCCTGCTCCAGATAGTCTGTAGAAAGTTGTGAAGGTTAATCGGAAGTTTCCTTTTCGGGCGTTGTTGTCGTTTAAAGACACGCCGGATAAACAATACCTCGGCAAGATTGCAGCACAGCTAAATCTGCTTTTTTAGGGTAGGCTTGAAATCTAGGCTAGACTAGATCATCTGATCCAATATGTTTTAGCCTCGCTTTGCCCCCCTTTTGAACAATCTGGTTGATGCGTTATGGCAATCATTGCACTGAGAGCCTGGTATTTAGCAGAATATGAGCCGATTCGAGAGATCGAAAATCGGCCCCCTGATTTGCGTCTTAGCCGCAACAGCTTGCTAAAGTCGGGGCTGCGCGCTGACTTTTTGGACGAGAGCCACGAGGTTAAACAGGCTGATTGGTTTCAAGCCTATATCTCTGGTGACTCACCTGAATTTTATGTCGAAGGCAGCGGCACTTACACCGTGGCCAATGTGGATTTAATTAGCCACGAAATTTATTTTACTAAGCAAGACTCATTGGCCTATCTAGAGCCATCGATCTTTTTCTGCTATCAGCTTGAGTATGCCGAGTCGAGCGATCGCCTCCGAGAAGAGCTTCAGCAAGCGATCGCTACTCTCAACAAGCGATCGCGCATTCCCCTAGTCTTAGAAGAATCCCATCGCTTGAGCGACGGCCCCGCCCGACTCAACAGCTCACTCATGCGAAAAATTCGCCAGAGTCTTCTTTTTATTGCAGATGCAACTCCAATTTTGGCGATCGGCGAAAGCCCTACCCACCTAATTCCCAGTCCTAATGTCTGTGTAGAGGTCGGGTATGCCTTACAGTGCAAGCGCACTGAGCAAGTTCTCCTGGCCCAAATGGAGCGATCAGACATGCCAGGTATTTTTCCCTTTGATTTGCCAGGGTCTAACCGTCTTCAGTTTCGTAATACGTCTCAACTTAAAGCGCTTTTGTCTAGCACGCTAGAAGCCCAGCTAGATCGATTTAACCTATTCAGATAGCGAGACAGATTTTGGCTTACTTTTCGCCTCAATCCAGGCTCTCGCCTGATCTCATATTTAAGATTGCTCTTCTTGTAAGATCCTTTCTTTTGAGTCTGCCCAGTAGGCGCTGCACGTCCATGACTCTCGATTTCCCTTAGGTTCGATAGTCCAACGATAAATGGCTGATTTGGGATTAACCCCCACCTCCATCAGCTTTGCGCCCATGTAATATTCCATCTTCATTTTTTCGCGATCTTTCATGGCAGGAGGTAGTCCTGCATCAAAAGTTTTGGAAAAGTGAGCTTGAGTATGTTTTGCCATACGGTTGAGTGGCTGTTCGAATAAAAAGTCATGATTTCTGACTATACCGTTTCATTAGGATCGCGCGCCAGACCCTTTTCACGGAGCGATCGCACCTTCTTCAAAGCCCCTATCTCTTGAAGTCCCGTAAAAATCGCGTCACAATGAGAAGTAAAGATTCGTAAATTTCTCTCTGCTCTCGGCTAGCCCCTCGGAGGAATTGAGCTTAGAGAGTAAAGCCAGCTCGATGTTGACATAGTCAAAATGTTTTATTCACAAATTTTGTCTCAATCTAAACGACCAGAGTGTTTAGATGAGCGTGCCCCAGGCTCAACAGAAACAACGATGCCTGTCGATCCGAGGGAGGAGTCTGAATCGACTAGCGTGACGTTACTCGACTACGACGTTGTTATTGTTGGCGGTGGCATTGTCGGCCTTACTTTTGCCGCAGCGCTGCAAGATAGCGGCTTGCGCCTCGCTTTAGTAGAGGCCAACCCACGAGAAGTAGGACTCCAGCGACGACGGGCTTACGCTGTGACCTTGCTCTCTGGGCGTATTTTTAGTGGTCTGGGCATCTGGAAGCAGATTTTGCCTGATATCACTACATTTGAGACCATTCAGTTAGCCGATGCCCATTGTGGTGCCGCTATCGATCTGAAGCCTAAAGATTTAGGCACAAATGAGTTGGGCTATGTGGCTGAGCATTGCGTTCTTGTTCGAGAATTGTATGAGTTACTCGACAAGTCTAATCATGTGACCTGGTTTTGCTCTGCCCAGGTCAAGCAAGTTAGCTACCATGCTGATGGAGCTGATGTGGTGCTTGAGAAAAGGGCCTCGTCGGGTAGCGCTCAAGGCACCCCTGCGGAACAATCTACGACGCCTCATCAAACAGTCCATTTGCGATCGCGCCTTGTGGTTGCTGCCGATGGCTCTCAATCTCCTCTCCGCAAAGCAGCAGGAATTCGCACCCACGGCTGGGCCTATTGGCAGTCTTGTGTGACTGCCGTGATTCGCCCCGAACTCTCCCACGGAAACATCGCACGGGAGCACTTTTGGCCCAGCGGCCCCTTTGCAACTCTGCCATTATCTGACAACCGCTGTCAGATTGTATTGACTGCCCCCCACGCCGAAGCTCAGCGCCTCCTGCAAATCGATAAAGCAGAATTCTTAGACGAGCTAAACCGTCGCTATGATCATCAACTGGGGCAGCTCACCATGGAGGGCGATCGCTTTCTATTTCCTGTAAAACTGATGCATAGCTCAAGCTATGTGCGCCATCGGCTGGCACTGGCAGGAGATGCCGCCCACAGTTGTCATCCGGTTGGGGGGCAGGGGTTAAATATGGGCATTCGCGATGCAGCCTCTCTCGCGCAGGTGATTGATGAGGCCGTTGGCCGTGGCGAAGACATTGGCAGTATTCAAGTTCTAAAACGCTATGAGCGCTGGCGCAAGCGTGAAAACTGGCCCGTGCTGGCTTTTACAGACGTGCTCGATCGAGCGTTTTCAAATACTTGGGTGTTGGTTACGCCACTCAGACGCTTGGGGCTGCGGGTGATGCGCCAGATGAGTGTCGTGAAATACTTGGCGCTCCGCTTTATGACAGGGTTAGCAGGGCGATCGCCCAACATCACCCGACATCTCTAGGCAGGCTGTCCTATCCGCCTGTCTTACACGCCAGACGCAGACGCAAAATGTTTTTTAGGCTACTTTTCCGGACATGCCCGTCTACCGCAGAAGAATGAAGTGGTAGATGCACCCTGATTCTTCACCCCGGCGCTTGCGTCGGGGTTTTTTTTGCTTGAATCAGAGACGAATTGGAGACAAATCACTCAAAGTCTTGAGGCCCGTCATAGCCCGATATGTCGGCTAGCTGTTCTAGAGAATGTACGCCTGGATATAGCTCACCATTGATTTTCCACGTGGGGAAGCCTTCAATGCCTTCGTCTATGCAAAGTTGGGGCTGGGCATTGTCGCCTTCTGGATCGCATTCGACATAGTTGATCGTGCTCACCGCTTCCCCAAACATTGCCTTTTGGTCAGCGCAGTGAGGGCACCAGTACGCTCCATACATGGTGGCATCGATGTCATTAAAGTAATTGGCCAGCGCCTGTTTTGCCGCAACAGACTCTGGTGAAACATCCGAGGTTACTGCACCTTCATCGGTGCTCGTCACAGCAGCCGTTTCAGAAGACTGGGTGGCTTGAGAATCGGGTTGTTCTGGGCTGCAAGCGGTGAGCGCAAGACAACTCATGGCGATGGCGATCGCACCTATCTTTGCCTGAGAACCTGTAAAACGCTGGGCTGGAGCCGAAACACGACCATAGAAAGACTGAAAAATCATTGCTTAATTACTGTTTGAAAACAAAATAAAACGATAGAAGAGGATGGAGTGTCGCAGTCAGTCAGTAGGTTAAGCGAGGATCAACGATCATTACGGGTGAAGCATCCACAAACTCTTACTGCAAGGATAACTCAGACTTTTAGGGCACCTGCTTGTCAGCATCCTGTTCTGTCTGTGAAGGAGCTGAAGGCGAGTCTGATGGCTTCGAGTTCGCTGCATGATCAGAGTTGGCAGAGGGTATCTCTGACGTTTCAGGAGACGACGAATTCTTGCTGTCACTGTCGCTCTGATTACTATTGCTCTGCTTGCTGCCGCCTGTGCGATTGCGATTGCTGTCGCTTTTAGGACTGTCGCTCTTAGCGTTGTTATCGCTGGCAGGGGGAGATGGCTTCGAAGACGACTTTGAGGCTGGCTCTCCAGATGGCATGGGCACTGGCATCGGAATTTCTTCTACAGCTGGCAGTTTTTCTAATGACAAGCGCCCTGGAGTCGTGCCACCTGACAACCGACGCAAAAGCTTGGGACGCGGATCGTGCAGCAAATAAATGATGCGATCGCCCGGTCGCCATTCTTCTGATGCTTGTACAACTTGAAATCGGAGATTTCGCTCAATTAATAAGGGTACTAGCTCTCCCGCACGAGTCAGCGCCCGCAGATGAGCTTGTTGAAACAGAAGCCCTGTTTCTCTCAGGGTTGTTTCGCCCAGCTTTACCGCTCCGTCTTTAATAAAACCATTCCATTTTTTCAGGGGTAACTGCTCCGTAAACGCCTGCTGCACCTTGGGTGAACTTCCTTTCGGGGGCTTTGCTGCTTTGGCTGTGCCCGTTGCCGCAGGAGCCGCACTGGGGGGTTGTTCTGCCGTGGTTTTGAGTTCACCTGGCGAGACGACCAAGACTCGGGGCGGTTTGAACTCTTCTGAGGCTCGCTGAGCCAACACTAGATTGACTTCGCCATTGTTGGTGATGGCAAGAAACGTTCCTGAAGAAGCCAAGCCCGCTGCTTCCAGAACATCCATATCTAATGCACTACTTGCGACAACCGGAAGTCCTTCTTGTTCTGCTTCGGCACAAGCTTCTTCGTCGGTGTCAATGATGACAATCGATTCATTATTTTCTTGAAAAAACCGGGCAATGATACGACTCAGAGGATTGCACCCGACAATGACAGCGCCAGTCGCCTGTGTCGAGGTGATTTGCAACCAACGTGCGACCCATCCTGCCGTCAGCCCCTGCACCGAGACCGTCGCGATAATCGTGAGAAACACGAGCGCTTTGATCGCATCGCCACCGCTAATGCCGCGTTCAGTCAGCAAGATCGCAAACAAAGAGGCAACCGACGCAGAAACGATCCCTTTTGGGGCAACCCAAGCCAAGAAAAACTTTTGACGCCAGTTTAGATCGCTATTCCAGGTGCAGAGCCACACATTAATGGGGCGCACAACAAACATCAGAACCGCCACCGTCAAGAGGGCTCCGCTGCCCAGGGCAAACACACTCGCAATCGAGAGATCAGCCGACAGCAGAATAAACAGCACCGACACCGCAAGGATGGTGAGCTGCCCCTTAAACCGCCGCAGTAAACGTTCTTCTGGCACAGATGCTGCACGGAGAACGATGCCCGCTAGCACGGTTGCCATCAGCCCTGACTCGCTTTGAATAATCTGAGCTAGCCCAAATAATCCCCAGACACCTGCAAGAACAACCAAATTCTTGAGTTCTTCAGACAGGAATTCGGCTCTTTTTAAGAAAAACCCAAGTATCCAACCTCCGATCGCCCCGATCGCCCCGCCAATACTCAGCCGCAACAGCAGGCCGCTAATCACGGCAAGCGGATCTGTATCCCCGTTGAGAATGACATCTAAAACGACCACAGCGAGAATAGCGCCCACAGGGTCAACCAGGACGCCCTCTCCTTCTAGCAAGGTCGCAACTTGGCGATCGACACTCACCTGCTTCAGCAGAGGCCCAATCACTGTTGGCCCTGTCACCACCACCAGAGAGGCATATAAAAACGCGAGCGGCCAAGGAAACTCACTCAGCCAGTGAGCCGCCATACCTCCCCCAATCAGGGTGACGAGGGTACCCACGGTTACAAGGTTTTGTAGACTACTAGAGACCCGACCTAGGTCTCGCAATTCAAGGCTGAGCCCCCCTTCAAACAAGACCAAAGCTACTGACAGGGCGACAATCACCTCAAGGCCAGAGCCTAGGTCGCTAGGATGCAGCAAATTAAGACCATCTGGCCCGACCAAGATGCCGAAGAGCAGGAGAAACACAATGCTCGGCAGCTTAAAGTAGTCACCCAAAACTTGAGCGCTGATGCCAGCAATGGTCGCGATGACTATCTGTAGTGTGAGCCCAAATGGAGTATCCATAGGATCTAATCAGCGATGCTCCTTTGTTGCTCCTGAAGCATCAAAACGGCAGCAGCGTTGATAGAGTTGTGTAAGTCTGCCATGAACCTAAGAGACTCTTTGAATTAAGACAGAATAATGGCGGCTTTTTTTACCTAGCTTTGAGGTACCTAGCCTTGAGGTAAATACGATCGCCATGACTTCAAAATAACTCCCGATGCCCACCATCGTCAGCCATCGTCCAACGACATTCATCTAATATTGTGACAACGCTCATCCGTGCCTAAAAAACCCGGTTAACTACTTCGGAGAACCGAGCTAAACTACGGTCACTTTACGAAAGGCAATGTAGCGTATCAAGCATAACATCATTGCTTCTGTGATGCGGCTGCGATCGCCGTTTCTCTTGCAGATTAAGGGTTCTAGCCTTTGCTTGAAAATCGCGTGCTTCGTCTGGGGATCGCTCACCCGTTTTAATCTCTCAAGAGCAAATAGAACAGCTCCCCAGGCGTGTTGATCAGTCCGGCTCGCTCACCCGCTTGCCGACCCGTGCCCATAAAAATGTCGGCTCGGCCTGCCCCCCGAATTGCACCTCCGGTGTCTTGATCAAGCACGAAGCGACTGACAGGGCGAGTCTCTACCTGATTTGATGGGGTCACCACAGGATAGTTCAGCAGGAAAACAGCCAGCGCGCCGGGTGGCATCAGTGTCTTATCGGTTGCAATTGATCGTTCAGCCGTTACAGGCACATCTAAAGACCCTGCGGGAGGTGCTCCGTATGTTTCTCGGAAAAAGATGAAGCGGTTATTTTGAGGCACGTATCGGTTCAAATCTTCGGGATGGCGCTGAAAGTGATCTAGCAGCACAGGAAGCGTCAGTTCTGCTTCTGGAATAATGCCATCATCGATTAGCATCCGTCCGATGCTGCGATATTCGTATTCTGTGCGGCCATCGTAACCCACGCTCATCGTCGAGCCATCGGTGAGCTGTAACCGGGCAGAGCCTTGGACTTGAACGAGAAAAGCGTCTAGGCGATCGCGCAGCCATATGAGTTCTAACCCGTTGAGCCGTCCGGTTGCCCCTTGTAGACCATCCAATCCTTCTAGGTCAGCCCGAGTCGGATGCGGGAGAGACCAGCTCTCTAAATCAGCCGGAACCCGATAGAGAGGATAGCGATAGGTCGGTGTCGGCACTCGACTCGCGGCATAGGTCGGCTCAAAATACCCCGTAAAATCGACGGTGCCATGTCCATCGACACCCGTGGCCTGGTAAAAGTGAAATTCGCGCTGAACGGCTTCTTGCAGCTCCCCGGCTGAGCGAGACGAGTTGACGAGTTGACGAAAGCGAGCAAGGCTACGACGCACTCGATCGCGCGTTATGCCACTGATAAAAGCCTCGGAAGCCGTATATTCTGCATAGTCTACTGATGCGGCAGGGGTTCGCAGATAAGCGAGTGACTGATCGACCGCATTGAGTAGTCGCTGGCGATCGCCAACGAACCCATCTTCACCCCAAATGCGGCCATCGAACCCAAGACGGGAGCGATCTAGCACAACCTCGCCTCGCTCGACCTGCTCACGCAGTTCTGAGACAGGCGTCAGCCGCAAAGGAAGAGTCTCGGCGGCGGACGATGCCTCATGATGAGTTGTCTCTTTGTTTGACAACGGCGCGTTGGGCGGTTGTTCTAGTGCTAGTTCTAGTGCTGGTGCTGGTGCTGGTGCTGTCAACCCTGCTTCGGCGACGACCAGAACCATAACGGTCGCAAGAAAAAAGGCGATCGCCTTCAGCAATCTCCTCTGGTTATGACTTGATATTTTCCACAGATCAGAACGCATCACCTTCACTTGGTTGATTCGGTAACCCAGATTTTCATCACTCTGAGTTTGTGTTCACTCTGAGTCTTGGAAAATCCGGAACGGGCTGAACAACAGCCCATTCTCTAAAAGCGTTCCACACTAGAAGAAAAGATGGGCTCCACTCGAATGGCCACAATACTGCGGGGACGAGCCACCATATATTCTCCCTGGATGTTCTTAATCGGGATCGTGATGAAGTCAGAAGCATCGGCCTTTGGCACTAATTCGCCGCTGTACCATTTCTGAAAATCTTGGATGGTTGGAAAACGCACTTCTTCTCGATGGCCGCCTTCCATGAAGATATGAACGGCGTATTCGCTTGGACTTCTAGGCATACTGGCTCGTTACCTCTACAGGGCCTAACAACACTAGACTCTATCCCAAAACAGTAGAATCTCGAAACACCCATGCCCTAAATTAATCAACTCTTTGCATCTTTGTCGCCTTCTTCAAAGCGTTTTGGGGGTGTAGGGCGAAAATAGGCTACAGTTCCCTTTTTGAACTGTGATAACAGTTTTCACTCCTCCCCGTCGAGTGAAATCGCCAATCACTCTAATTCCTGAAGGTGAAAGCTCGTTTTGGAGGCGATCGCACACTTGGTTCACGATCGCTTCATGGCTGACGCGTTCGTTACGAAACGAATTGATGTAGAGCTTAAAGGCTTTTAGCTCGATCACCCATTGATCGGGCTGATAATCGACCACAATCGTTCCAAAGTCAGGGTAGCCCGACCGAGGGCAAAGGGCGGTGAATTCTGGATGCTCAAGATGAATCGTGTAATCGTTGCCTGAGGGGTTAGGCCATTTTTCTAGGGGCTGAACGGCGGCATCTACAATCGCGCGATCGCCATACTTGAGAGAAGGTGACTCAGGCGACGCGTCTTTGACGGAAGGGCAGGGAGATGGAGAACTATATGGAGAATTATGTAGAGACTGATTCATGATGTTATCGACGCTCAACAGGAGACGGGCTTACTCTGGCAAGGCAAGCCCCATAGAATTGTAGGGGAATTGAGGCAAGAGCGAGAACCGATCGAAGTCCCGCCGAGTAAGACCTCTGCGACAGTCTCTGCGACAGTAGATCGAACCTGCGATCTGATGATGCGGCAAGACGTTTGAGCTTCTTGTCTATGCCCTAATCACCTATCCACTCTTTGCTGATTTGACGCAGGTCAGCAATTCAGCATTAGTGATTTTCTCTGCTGCAACCATAATCCATCGCTGCCCGGTTGAGAGTGTCTTTCCCTACGGAATGCCATGAATCTCCCGTAGTCTTGTCATTGACCACAACATCCCGGTATTGGCTCTTTTGGCACAGATATTCTGTCGTTGCCACATTGAGTGAGTTCGGATCGTCTTGAAAGCCCCACGATGTTTTCAGGCGGATGTATGTGGGTTGCCCCTCAGCTTGCTCAACGACCTGAATCGAGTCTACATCGACGTACTGCCGCTCAAGCGTCTGGTCTGACTTCGCCACCATAACCCAACTTTCCGCCATCGCAGCCTTAGGAACCAGCAGCCATAGGAAGAAGCCGATCACGAGCAGGGTCATTACGGTTCGCAGGGTAGCCATCACTGTTCACTTCATCGCTAACGCGTTTCAAGTTCCTATCATCGCTCATTCTGCGAGGCTTATTTTTCAGGATCAATCAACTCAGCTTCTTCCACACGCTTCAGCGCAAAAGATGCCGCAGCTGCAACATTGGAGTGCGGATCTTTTTCGAGGTATCGCAATGCGGAGAGACTTTTCGGCGTCGGCAAATTGCCAAGAGCTTCTGCGAGTCGTTGTCGCACCAACCAATCCTCAGACTGGGCAAACTCCAGCATTTTATCAACGGCCTGCACGGCCTTAATTTCACCCAGAGCGGCGATCGCCGCTTGCTGAATCACACCTTCTTTGCTGCCGAGAGCCTCGATCAGAGTATCGTGAGCCCGAGGATCTTTGAGATTACCGAGAGACACGGCTGCGCTGAAACGCACGAGCCAATCCGTATCTTCGAAAAAGGCATGACTTAGGGGCTCAAAGGCACGAGGATCTTCTAAATATCCTAAAGCGCCTGCTGCACCCGCTCGAATACTGTAGTCAGGATCAGACTGGAGAATGTCTACCAGCAGAGGGTAGCACTCGTCGGTCGGCTTTATCCCCAGAGCAAACACGGCCATGGAGCGGATCTGCAAATTCTCATCGTCTAGCACCTTTTTAATCAGGGGCACAGCCTCAAAAGGAGCGACATCGCGCAGAGAGACTAGAGCGAGCAGGCGATCGCGCGTACTTTGGCTGTCGAGTTGGCAAGCAATGTGCTCTAAGTTGACCTGACTCATAGCGGTTTTTATTACGAAATGTTACATCTAATTCTTATCTTATCGTGACCTATCGGCTTTCTCCCAAAACTCCAAGAGTTTCTGTCATTTGAGAGATTTTTGATACTGTCTTGACATTGACTCAGGGGTCACTTCAGCAATGGTCGCTTCAGCAATGGTCGCTTCAGCAATTTTTGCTCTAATCATCATGGCAATAGAATTGCACCAGCTTAATCGCTAGCATCTCTGATACAACATGCCAGGAAGCTGTGTCACAAGCCCCATAAGTTCGAGTTGGGCCAGCGCTCCTAAGACAATGCCCGTGGGCATCGACGCGCCTTCTACAATAAAGTCGAGGGCCATAGGGTTGAGAGAAATCACCTGCAACACCTGCGCTAAATCGGGCGACAGCGAGGGGGGCGGTAATGGACGAGCAGCAGAACGCTGAGAAGAATTGAGAGGCGATGGCTGCAAGTCTCGCTTGGGGCGTAGATCGGATGTTGAATGATTTGAGTTAGAGGATATTGCAGGAGACTTGGCCTCAACCTGTCTAGGTGTCTGCATCTCTGTGTCTTGCAAAACCTCTGTATTCCAAAAATGTGGCATTGCTCCTAGCATTTCTAGCAGAGAGTCTTCACTCAAAATCATGTGAGCCCCATCGTGAATCAGTCGGAGACAGCCCTCAGAAACTGGGTTGTCTAGAGATCCAGGCAGAGCATACACGTCTCGGTTGTAGTCTGTTGCCAGTCGTGCCGTAATCAATGCTCCCGATTGCAGAGGAGCCTCAATTACGAGAACTGAGCGGCTTAGTCCTGCAATGATTCGATTACGTCGAGGAAAGTGGGCGCGGTCAGGCTTCGTGCCTGCCGGATATTCGCTCAGAATCAGCCCTCGTTCTACAATCTCTTTTGCCAAACGACGGTTGGATGATGGATAAATCAGGTTTACCCCTGTGCCGATGACTGCGATCGTGCGTCCCCCTTGTTCTAGGACACTGTGATGCGCTTCGGCATCTACCCCTTCTGCAAGCCCAGAGACAACGGTAAAGCCCGCATTGACAAGGGTGCGAGCAATGCGACGAGCCCAGCGTTTGCCGTAATCTGTAGGGCGACGCGTGCCAACAATGGCGATCGCCGGAATGATGCCTTGATTTTCGTCTTGCTCGACCTGTCCTCGAAAGTAAAGCAGGGATGGCGGATCAGGCAGTTCTAGCAGTAGCCGAGGATAGTCAGCGTCTGCGGGAGTCCAGAGGTTAGGATTCTGCTGCAAATGGTCGCTGAAATGTTGTTCGACATCAAACGCAGAACGGGTTTGGGCGATCGCCAACGCCGTTTGGAGGCCGATGCCATCTACTTCAAGAAGCGCGGCAACGTCAGCGTCCCAGGCAACCTCTAGATCTCCAAAATGTTGATAGATTCGATACACCAATATCGAACCAAGACCTGGAATTTGAGACCAGGCCAACCAAAAAGCTCCCTTTTGCACAGCCATTTACACCCTGATGCGCGACGAATGTTTTTGATGAAACATTCAAGTTTGCTACAGTATTCCCGAAAAATGGAGTGCAATGGCGATCGCAGGAGCTAGTCCTTGCTACCGTCTATACTCTGCTTGAGATTGCAAGGCTAGAAATCAACCCCGCGTTTTAGGTCAATCCCTTTTTCGGCATAGTGTTTGTGGCAGCAGACTTCTGAGTGAATGCTGGCTAAGTCGAAGTAAGCGGGTGGATGCTTACAGCGCCCGGTAATGATGACCTCAGTGTCACGAGGCTTACGCAAAAGCGCCTGAATAATCGGCTCAGCCGGCAGCAACTCTAGGTCAACGGTGGGATTCAGCTCATCAAGCATGATGGTTTTGTAGAGTCCTGAGGCGATCGCCGCCCGTGCAATTTCCCACCCTCGCTCGGCTTCTACATAATCAATTTCTTGCTGCTGACCGCGCCATACAATCGCGTCGCGTCCGCAGCGCTGATGATCGACCAGCTGAGGATAGATTTGACGGAGAGCGGCGATCGCCGCATCTTCGGTATACCCCTGTCCTCCCTTCAGCCACTGCATAATCAAGACCCGATGGGATTTATCTTGACCAATGCCCCGCCCGATTGCTTGCAGAGCTTTTCCGAGGGCACTGGTTGACTTGCCCTTGCCGTCTCCTGTGTAGATTTCGATGCCTTCAATGCCTTGAGCTGCCGCATCGGGATGCTGATGGGCTTTCATTTCGGAATGCAGATCGGCCACATCTAAAATGTCCTGGGGAGCCCCTCGCCCCGTTGCGATAATTTCTAAGTGGTTAGGCTTGTTGCGGAGGGTGCGCACGACTTCGTCAACGGGCAGCAGCCCCAAATCGAGAATGGGATTGAGTTCGTCGAGCACCACGACCGAATAGAGGCCAGAGGCGATCGCCCCTTTTGCGACATCCCAGCCTCGCTGCGCTTCTTGGCGATCAAATCGAGTCACCTCAGTGGCATCGAAGAACTCTGCTCGTCCGGTTCTGACCTGATCAATGAGATGGGGAAAGCCTCGCTGTAGGGCTTCGATGGCTGCATCTTCGTCATAGGTGCGACCCGGCCCTTTGAGAAATCGCAACAGCAGCACGCGAGTTTCCATCACATTTCGAATGCCGAGGCCGATAGAGCGCAAGACTACTCCCAGTGCAGCTTGAGATTTGCCCTTGCCAGCCCCGTCATAGACGTGAATTTGTCCTGAGACACGCTCAGAGCGCGTTTCAGCCGTGCGAATGCCAACACCAGTTCGTGTCATTGTTCTTAATGGAGTTATGTGCTGCCCATGCCATGATGGTAAGTCGAAGACTTGCAGATAGGGGGTTTAGATTCGCCTAGTTTTTTAATCTATTACATCCGTAGGCTTAATACATCCGTAGGCTTAACCCGCTACTCATAGCGTATCGATTCGACCTTTATCGGTTCAAAGCCATATATCCAGAGCCGCCATCATTATGGCACTATTGTGCTCGACCGCAACTCCTTTTGAGTCAGATTCGATCATCGTTTAGGGAAAGATTCATGATCTAGCGTCTCGCGAGAACTGCACGGGTGGCCTGCATCCAAGACGTTTTTTCAGCTTTGGTCGATTAGCTCTGAGGGAAAATATCGTCCCAATGGCGAATCATCTCTGCTACAGACCATGCCTGAGCGATCGCCCCCTGAGCCGCGTGAGGATCGTCACCATCGAAAATTTCCGAAATGGAGTCAAAGCCGCCCTGATGCTGAAAATGGTCGAGTAGAAATCTGCCGTCTACGGGCAATGGGTCGTCTGGGTAGAAGCGTTGCCACGCTCTGATAAAGGGGCCAATCAGCCAACTCCAGGCAACGCCCTGATGATAAGCGCGATCGCGCGCATAGACATTGCCCACATATTTTCCCCGATAGGCAGGATGGGCTCGATCGAGAGACCGCAGGCCATAAGGGGTGAGGAGGCGATCGCGAGCGACTAAGAGAGCCCGACGAGCGTAGTCATCTGAAAAGCCGCAGTGGCTCAACGACAGGGCGATTAAGGCGTTGGGACGAATGCTGTGATCGGGCTCGTCGTCAGGGCCAATGCAATCATAAAAATAGCCCCGCTGGGAGTTCCAAAACTGGTTCAGAGACTCCTTGACTTGAGCCGCTTGTCGCCCATATCGCTGTCCCTGACTCAGCAGGGGTGTAGAACAATTGTCAGTATTTTCACAAATCCACTGCGCCCATTGTTCGGCCCAGCACAGCATCGAATACCAGAGCCCATTAATTTCAATCGCTTTGCCCAGGCGAGGCGTAACAGCCTCTCCTTCTACCACTACATCCATCCACGTTAGGGCTTCTCCAGGGGCATCCCATGTGAGTAGCCCATCTGACGCATCAATATGAACGTTGTATAGGGTTCCAATGGTGAAGTTTTTGTAGATACGCTGCACCGTTGGGTATTGCTCAACCAAAAAGTCCCAATCTTGGGAGGCTTCGATATAGAGGCCGAGAGTTTCGACCCACCACAGAGACACATCCAAATTGTTAAATGTCGGGCTAAACCCCCGATTGGGAAAAGCGTTGGGCATCAAGCCGCCGTCACAATAATCTGAAAACGTTTGCAGCAGGTCACGCGCTAAAGCAAAACGCCCAGTCGTCAGAGCTAAACCTGGTAGAGCAATGAAGGCATCTCGCCCCCAATCAGAAAACCAAGGATATCCGGCCAGAACTGAAGCTCCGTTCACAGACTGACGATAGACGATGAAGCGATCGCCCGCCTGCCACAGCCGTTCCTTGAGATGGTGTAGAGAGAGGCTGTCGAGCGGTGCCTTGGGGAGATTTGGGTCACCCACAGGTTCCATCTGAGATTGAATATTCACATCTCTTGTTGAGGCTGGCTCAATAGGAGAATGACTTTCTGGTTGTGGCAACAGGCTGTTGGCTGGTGCTGGGTCATCTTCTGAAGAGCGTAACGGCTGGAGCAGCCACTGGCTTCGCGATCGCTCGATGTGGAGCACTCGATCAAATGTTTCATCGTCGAGATGAGACACCGATGGAGGGGAACCGACCACCGCTGCTTCTAGAGTGACCGTTGTACCCGGCTCTAAGGTCACCACTAAATAGCCTGGACTATACAGATCTTCGGTATCTCCCAAGCCTCTACGGGTTTCTTCTGGATAAAACACATTCCAGTACCATACGCCATCGGGATAATAGATGCCCTGAGTCCAGGAGAGTGTCCAGGGTGTGCCTGCTTGGTTTGGCCGAATCGCCTGTAGGGTGAGTCTCTGAGTGTTTACTAATTGCGAAAACTGAGTGCCGGGTTCACACCGCTGCTGCCGATGGAACGAGCGATCGCCAATGAGTGGCCTTAACGTCAAAATGGCAGGCTGTGATCCCTGGTAGGTATAACGAATCAGCACTCGATTTGAAATGACGGGCGAAGACAGCGTGTCGGAGGGATGAATCGATGAATTCTGCGGAGGATCGCTCGGATTCTTGCCTGAGGCGAAGTCGGGTGATGCCGATGGCTTTGTTTGCTGTTGCCATTTTTTGTCACAAAAATCATCGATTGACACATACTGGGTCAACCCAAAGGGCATGATAATCTGCCGTGAAATCTGCCAATTGTCGCCAGCCCACACCCACTTTGGCGCTGGCAGCGGAGAGAATGATTGAAGATACTGAAACCCTTTAGGATGAACGTCGCCGCTTGTCCAAAAATTGCAGCCCAAATCGACCGCCTGTCCTGCTACGTAGAGACTGGCTTCGATATGAGAGAGCAAAAGAGTTCGCTGAGATGGGGGTTGGAGAGAGGCTATCAGCCAGCCATGATACGTGCGCGTATGGGCGTCGGCAACCGTCCCGCTCGCAAAACTGCCCGTTCCATTGGTAATTAACCATTCTCTTGTATCCATAGCGGCATCATGCATGACTCGTTGCCGACTCGCTGTTCACTGAGTCGCATTATCGACTTTAATCTGGCTCTAAAAAGAGGTGAAATATGTTCTATTCATCATGCCTTGCGACGGAAGTTTGGCGAGGTAATTTCGGCTGAATTCATCAAATCTGTAAAAACCGGGATACCGAAGTCCAGTTTTTACGATGTAGCATTTGACTCATCCCTGATCTGCCCCACAGTTCGTCTTCATCAGGCTAATCAGACTCGACTAGACTCAATTCGACTAGACTCAACTCAACTAGACTCAAATAATGGGGCGTTGACGGAATGAAAGTCGATCCTCCACGCTATGAAGGTGAGCAATTAGACGTTGATTGATCTTCTCCAAGATTCCGCACCGTATTTGCTCCAAAACTTCGCCCTAAAACTTCGCACCATCACCATTCACGCCATGACCGTATCTTCCCCTTCAACTGGCTCGTTAACGAGCATTGCCCACACGACCCGTCAGGCTGCACAACAGTTGGCTGGGCTGTCCGCAGAGGCCAAAAATAGCGCTATTGAGGCGATCGCCCAGTCATTAACTGACCATGCCGATGCGATTGTGGCAGCCAACGAAGCGGATTGTCAGGCGGCCCTAGAAGACGGGTTAGCCAAGCCCCTCTACGGACGATTGAAACTGGACGCGACAAAATTGCAAGGGGCGATCGCTGGTGTCCGTGATGTTCGCAAGTTGGCCGATCCGGTCGGTCAGATTCAGATTCATCGAGAGTTAGATGAAGGATTGGTGCTGAAGCGCATCTCTTGTCCGCTAGGGGTCTTAGGCGTCATTTTTGAGTCTCGTCCTGATGCGGTGATGCAGATTGCCACGTTAGCCATCAAGTCGGGGAATGGCGTCATTCTCAAGGGAGGCCGGGAAGCTGTTCGTTCTTGCGAGGCGTTGGTCAACGCCATTCGAGCGGGCCTAGCAACCACTGCGGTTGATCCTGAAGTGGTGCAGTTGTTGACCACCCGCGCAGAAACGCGAGAACTGCTGAAGCTGGAGGGCTTAGTCGATTTGATTATTCCTCGCGGGTCTAATGCCTTTGTCCGCTTTGTGCAGGAGAATACGCGGATTCCTGTGCTGGGTCATGCCGATGGTATTTGTCACCTGTATATCGATCGCGCAGCCAATATTGAGCAGGCCGTGGCGATCGCCATTGATGCCAAAGTTGGTTACCCTTCTGCCTGCAACGCGATTGAGACACTGCTGATTCACAACGACGTTGCAGCCCAAGCACTGCCTGTCTTAGCAGCCGCCCTTCTAGAACAAGGTGTTCAGTTGCGAGGAGATGATCGTACCCGTGAGATTCTGTCTGCTGCTGATATGAATGCAGAAGAACAGATTCTGGTAGCCACAGAAGAAGACTGGTCAACGGAATACAGTGATTTGATCTTGGCTATCAAAGTCGTTGATTCTTTAGAGGAGGCGATCGCCCACATCAATACTTACGGGTCACGTCACACCGAGGCGATCGTCAGCGATGATGCCGCAGTGGCACAGGCGTTTATGGATCAGGTGGATGCGGCTGGGGTCTTTCACAACTGCTCTACTCGATTTGCTGACGGATTTCGATATGGTTTTGGAGCCGAAGTCGGCATCAGCACGCAGAAAATGCCGCCTCGTGGCCCGGTCGGGCTTGAGGGATTAGTCACCTATAAGTATCAACTCGTCGGGCAGGGGCAGGTTGCAGCCACTTATTCGGGTGACCATGCCAAGCCCTTTAGCCATCAAGATCTGCGGGGCTAGACGCTTCATCTTTCAATGGATCAAGACCTGGATCAAGAACTGGATTGAGAACCGGATCGGGGGATTCTGATGCAGTGACCATCTCAGTTAAAAGATCCGGCAAAAGATCCGGGTTGTCAGACGAATCATCTTCTAGCAGCGCTTCGACAAACTGCTGCAAATCTTGCTCTTGCCGTCCTTCCAAATACAAATCTTTGAGACCCATCAGTCCCTTGGCGATCGCCCCAGCCTTTTTTTTGTAGGTATTGTGCGCCGAAACCAAATCGAGATAAACTTCTCGTTCAATTACTGTGCGATCAGCCTGGTCAGAAAGCGGAGACTGATACGTTACCGCGTCTACGTCGTACTTCAGCAGAAAAATCAGGGCTCCGCTCAGAGTCGCTAGGCGCTCTTGCAGATGCCGCACATCTAGGTCTAAGCGGTCGAATCCGACTTGGCCTTCAATGCGTAGTTCAATAATGGGTGCTTGGTCTGGGACGATTGTTTTTGCCTGGATAGCAGACTCAACCGTGGCGATCGCCAACGCCTCAATGTCTTCTTCCGACTCATTTCCTTTCGCCACCATGGCAAGACGGACGATGGGGCGCTGCCGATACTCCTGCTTGAGATCTGCCCGAATGTTGTTTTTCTCTATCTCAACTTGGTAAGCACCCCTGGGATAGCGACTTTCCTCAATGCTGTTTGCTTCTATGGAGCCAGGATTAAAAATCCAATTTTCCATGGAGTAGTTTTTATGGATATGCCCTAACGCTAAGTAGTCAATGCCTGCCAACTTGAGCGGCAGCAAGTCCTCGTAACGCAAGGCTCCCGCATAGCGAGCAATTTGACCGTCTAAGCCATGATGAAACAGCATCACCTGAGCACCGTCAGGCGCAGGCAGATCAGCAATCTGGCGGGCAAGATATTGAACGGCGATAGGAGCTGTTGCCCCATACCAAGCACTGCCAAGCACTCGCACTCCGCAGTCAAGGTCGATATATCCGCCTCGCTTCGTAGCTGGATTCCAGGGCTGGTAGGTTACTTCGCCAGATCCCCCGTCACCGGGCTCTAGCAAAATTAGCTGCTCCCAATCTGATAAATATCGGAGCCAGTTTGTTTTGGTGCCATAGGGGCGATTGTCGTGGTTGCCCTCAATGGCGATCGCCGGAATGCTCGCTCGTTTTAGCAGCTCTAGACATCGCTGCGCTTGGTTTAGTGTCGCAGGCTGAATGTTGCGATGCTCGAACAAGTCTCCGGCGATCGCCACAAAATCGACCTGTTCAGCAACGGCGTAGCGCTCTAGGACATCGTAAAAGGCGTAGAAGAAATCTTGACTGCGAACCTTGCTATCGTAGCGATCGAATCCGAGATGTACGTCAGCGACGTGAAGAAAACGAGCCATGGTAAAGGGAAAATACTCTAGCGATCTGACTCAGTACTCTAACGTGGAGTCCGAACTCTTGATTCAGCCTGATATCGTGCCTAACCCTCAATTCGTTAGGATCTTAGACCTAGACTGAAGCTGCACTGGTAGAAGCGGCAAGCTCCTCTAACCGTTCTTGCTGGTCTTGGGTAATACACGACTGAATCACATTCTCCAAATCACCCTCTAAAATCGTGCTGAGGGTAAAGTTTTCGCCTAGTCGATGATCCGTCGCTCGGTTGTCTTTGTAGTTGTATGTCCGAATTTTTTCAGATCGCGCGCCTGTGCCAACCTGCGATCGCCTAATCGATGTCACTGCATCTTGCTGCTCGCGTAGCTTCATGTCATACAGCTTAGCCCGCAAAATCTGCATCGCTCGCTCTCTGTTTTGTAGCTGCGATCGCTCTTCCGTGCAAAAAATTCGAATTCCTGTGGGTTTATGAAATAAATCGACTGCCGTTTCAACTTTGTTCACATTCTGACCGCCTGCACCACCAGAACGCGCAGTCGTCAATTCGATATCTTTGGCGTCAATTTTTACTTCGACATCATCGACCTCAGGCATCACAGCAACTGTCGCCGTTGAGGTATGAACCCGTCCACCCGCTTCGGTGACAGGCACCCGCTGAACTCGATGAACCCCAGCTTCAAATTTCAGCTTACTGTAGACCTGGTCGCCTTTAATTTCGAGAATCGCTTCTTTGAACCCACCCATGTCAGCGGTTGATTCGCTCACCAGTTTCACAACCCATCCCAGACTCTCTGAATATCGAGAATACATCCGCACAAGATCACCTGCCCAGATGCTTGCTTCGTCTCCGCCTGCACCTGCACGAATCTCTAGCATGATGTTTTTGTCATCATTGGGATCACGGGGAAGAAGCAACAGCTTTAGCCGTTCTTCCGTGACTTTCATCGATTGCTCCAGCTCTTGAACTTCCAGAGCAGCCATTTCTTTCAGCTCTGGGTCGCCGTTTGACTCTTTAAGAACTTGCTTTGCACCCGCTAATTCTTCTTGATAAGCTTTCCAATTCTCAAACGTGAGCACGGTTTCTTCAAGGGAGGAGCGCACCTTGGCAATTTTCAGCGATTCTGTTGGATTGGAGGCAACATCAGGATCGGCTAGCCTGCGAGTGAGCTCATGAAACGTTTGCTCAACCGACTTCAGCTTGTCTAGTAAATATGATTCAGCCATATCTGATACCTAACCAACCACAGACACTTCACGAAAACTTACTCAACAGGCACATACGATTCAATATAGCGATAAGAGTCTAGAGGGTGCTACCTGCACGCATTAAAGATTAACTCTCTAACATCCAGCCTCGGATGAGAAACTTGCTTGCGTAAGATTTCTTGCGTAAGATTTCAAATACCAAATACAAAAGCTCAAGTATCGAAAACAAGCAGCATTTCCCTTCACATCCGCTTGATCTCAATACCCGAGCTTCTGAATTTTATGCAGCTTTCATAACGAATTAGGTAGCTAGTTCTTCGCTAACAATGATTGTTATGCGGAGGAACTACTGATTCGCTATGAGGATTACTCACTTGCCTGCTGGCTAGGGTCAGTCATGCCATACTTCCGAAGAAAGCGCTCAACTCGTCCCTCGGTATCAATAATTTTCTGGGTACCTGTAAAAAACGGATGATTGCCAGACCAAACATCAACATGAATTTCGGGACGAGTTGATCCCATTGTTGCGACTAGCTCGCCGTTGCAAAAAACTTTTGCTTCGGGATACCACTCTGGGTGAATTCCTTCTCTAGGCATTACTACTCTCCTGGTGCTCAACAGAATTGGTGCTGTGTGTCGAATACAAATCTTCTCAAAACTCTTCTATCGCTTAGAGTACTGAGGAGCCTTGCGTGCTTTATGTAGTCCATACTTCTTACGCTCTTTCGCACGAGGGTCACGAGTTAAGAAGCCTTCAATTTTGAGGGGCTTTCGATTATCTGGGTCAAGCTCACATAGAGCCCGTGCAACACCCAAACGAATGGAGTCTGCCTGACCTGTCAAACCGCCACCGTGAGCGTTGACCAAAACGTCATATTCTTCCCCAAGCCCAAGCACCTCCAGGGGAGCTTTTGCCGCATTTAAGTAGCCAGCATTGTACTGAAGATAGTTATCCCCTGGCCGACCGTTAATCACTAGCTTCCCATTACCAGGAACGAGGCGAACTCGTGCGATCGCAGACTTGCGGCGACCTGTTCCCCAATAGACAACTTTTCCTGACTTTTCTTCAGCCTGCATTATTCATTTCCTCCCGGAACTGTAGATATTTCTAACACGGTAGGTTGTTGAGCCTGGTGGGGATGATCGGTGCCCCGATACACTTTCAGCTTCGTAAATAGCTTGCGCCCAAGAGAATTTTTAGGCAACATCCCCTTGATAGCCTGCTCAACAATACGCTCTGGAAGGCGATGTTGCAGCTTATCAAATGTCTCCGTTTTCATCCCGCCTGGACGGCCTGAATGGCGACGATAGACCTTTTGCCAGCGCTTGCGGCCAGTGACATCTATTTTTTCCGCATTCACGATCACCACGAAATCTCCCGTATCCATATGCGGAGAGAAGGTTGGCTTATTCTTGCCTCTCAAAATTGATGCAACTTCAGTGGCTAAGCGTCCAAGCCTTTGACCTGATGCATCAATCACGTACCAATTTTTCTCGACTGCCTCTGGATTAGGCACATAGGTTTTGTTCATAGCAACTCAGGTCACTCAGATAACTCTTTTACACATCAATATTCGATTCAGACTCGCCTAACCACTGGAATAATACTTCAGATGTAGAACCCATCTCGTGGCGATCGCCATCTTTAGTTTGCTATCTCTAAATCCAAGAACATTAACTTCAGACGGGGATTAAAAAATAGATTTTCTACAAGACAGATGGCAAAATGAACAGCGGTTGACTATCATACCAAATTTCGGACGATATTGGGAAATGAGGGTATAAAACACGAAGTAAGCACAACCCTTGAGGAGGTGCCGCAGACTTGACACAGTCTCGTCTGCGACGCATCCAAATATCGATAAACGTCTCGACTGAGAGCGCTCCTCGACCCACCTCGACCAACATCCCGACCAAAAGACGCACCATGCCGTACAGAAAACCACTGGCTTGTATCTCGATATAGAGAAAATTGCCGCTACGAGTACATTGAACCTCTTGTACTTCAAGAAATGAGTGAGGGCGAGTGGAGCCGCTTCTGCGAAAAGCCGATAAATCCCAGTATCCGACCAAGGACTCCAAGGCTGACTGCATCACCTCAGCATCAAGCACAAAGCGATAGTAGTGCCAGCTATAGGGAGCTACAAACAAATTGGGCTTGGATGCATTATAAATTGTGTAGCGATAACGACGACCGACGGCAGAAAAACAGGCATGCCAATCACTGGAGACAGTATCGGAGGCTCGAACGACTATACCTTCGGGCAACCGACTGTTCAAAATACTAACCCATCGATGAGCTGGAATTCTCACGGGGGCGTCAAAGTGAGCAACTTGCGCTGCAGCATGAACCCCCGAATCAGTCCGACCTGAACCAAAAATGACAACCGAGTGACCTAAAACAGACTCAATTGCTTGCTCAATAGCAGCCTGTACGGTTTGCCCGTTTGTTTGCCTCTGCCATCCTTTAAAGTGAGTACCAGCGTACTGTATAACGATCGCAACTCGCTGAGTGGGTTCATCCGCAAAGTCTCGATTCATCGTCGCACTACATATTTCAATGACTCACAAGGTACGCTGTGTGCCCATAGCTTTAAGCCAGTCGCCTAGGTCAACTCAATGATAGCCATCTCAGAGCTATCGCCCCGACGCGCTACTGTTCGAACAATCCGTGTGTAGCCGCCTTGGCGATCGCCATAGCGTTCACCTGCCCCTTCAAACAGAGCATGAACAAGCTGCTTATCGTAGATGTAGCCCATGGCTTGGCGGCGTGCCGCCAGAGAACCATCCTTTGCCAAGGTAATCATTTTCTCAACTTCAGGACGAACTGCTTTAGCTCGTGCTTTCGTTGTTTTGATTCGACCGTGACGAATTAATTCCGTCGTGAGCGCTCTTAATAATGCCCGTCGTTGATCGGCAGGCTTACCTAAATGATGAATACGACAACCGTGACGCATGACCTCAACCCTCTTCCCTCAAATCGACACTAACTTTACGAACTTTCAGGCTGCCATTTCGACCTGAAGTCGTTGACCCAGAAATCACGTTGCCTTCGGAGATTTTTCGTGAGGCAATGTAATACCTAGGCGAACTTGCAAGGCCTCAATGACTTCCTCTGCCGACTTCGCCCCAAAATTCTTAATTTCTAAGAGATCTTCTTGGGTGTAATCTAACAAGTCTGCCACCGAATTAATTTGAGCCCGCTTCAAGCAGTTGTAAGCCCGTACCGAGAGCTGCAATTCCTCAATCGGGATTTGGCTCTCAGGATTAACAACTGATTCCTCCATCTCACTCGGAGGAATAATCGTAACATTCTTCAGTGGCTCAAAGAGATCAACAAGAATAGTTGCAGCTTGGCTCAGAGCATCTTGAGGCGAAAGACTACCGTTAGTCCAAAGATCTAGCAATAATCGATCCTGTTCTAGAGATCCTCCAACCCGAGCATCCTCGACCGAGTAATTTACCTTCCGGACGGGCATGAAAATGGAATCAATCTGTAGAAAGTCTAGCGCAGCAGAGTCATCACGGCTCCGCGCGATTGAGCGGTATCCAAATCCAGTCTCAATTCGGAACTCCATCTCCAGAGTCGCACCTGCTGACACAGTTGCTATGTAGTCATCAGGATTAATGCACTCAACCTCGGCAGGCAAATCAAAATAGCTGGCCGTAACAGTTGCTGGCCCTTGAACTACAAGTCGCCCAATTTGCATTTGAGGAGTGTAGCTCTTAAGAACCACCTCTTTCATATTTAATAAGATGTCTAGTACATCTTCTCGAACCCCAGGAACCGTTGCAAATTCATGAGTTACGCCAGCGAGCCTAACAGCAGTAACAGCTGCTCCCTGCAAATTAGACAGCAAAACTCGGCGCAGAGCATTGCCTACCGTAATCCCCTGGCCTCTATCCAAGGGTTCAATAACGAACCTGCCGTAGAGACTTTGATCGTCTCCAGTATCGGAATCTACACATTCAACTTGAAACTGTGCCATATAATCTCCCACTCCATTGAGCTGATGAAGCTCTTAACAGATCTAATGAACAAACTACGATAGTCTATCCACACTAACCACATACAGCATCTGGAATCACTGGAGTCGAAACTAAAAACTTCTCAGAAATTATATTTCCAACCAATGCTGACTCATTCACTAAGCTTTTATCTAGAATTCTGGCTTCCAGCAATACGGCAAACCAAACTTCCCCAAAAGCTTTGGTTACACACGACGACGCTTAGGCGGACGACAACCGTTGTGGGGAATGGGGGTAACGTCTCGAATTAAAGTGATTTCTAGCCCAGCTCCCTGTAGAGCGCGAATTGCAGTTTCTCTGCCTGCACCCGGCCCACTCACCATAACTTCAATTTGCCTCATTCCTTGATCCATTGCACGGCGAGCCGCCGAATCAGCAGCCGTCTGAGCCGCAAATGGAGTCCCTTTTTTGGCTCCCTTAAAACCGCTTGACCCGGCAGAAGCCCAAGAAATGGCTTCGCCGTTGATATCTGTGATGGTCACAATCGTATTGTTAAACGTCGAGCGGATGTGTGCCATGCCACTAGGAACATTCCGCTTCTGCTTTTTAGGGCCAGATTTCCTAGTAATTTGCCTTGCCATTCTTAGTATTCCTCACCGTCAAAAGATTCAACTCAAACATCCCAAGCAATAAAGTGTAAAACTCTACTTCTTACCTGGAGCTTTCTTCTTACCTGCGACTGTTCGACGCCCTCCGCGACGGGTTCGAGCATTAGTTCGCGTTCTCTGACCTCGGACAGGTAGTCCCATTCGATGACGACGACCGCGATAGGTTCCGATGTCCATGAGCCGTTTAATGTTCATGGATTCCCAGCGGCGCAAGTCGCCTTCGACTTGATAATTCGCCTCTACGACCTCACGCAGGGAAGCAACTTCGGCGTCACTCAAATCTTTGACGCGAGTATCTGGGTTAATCCCTGTCGCATTCAAAATTTCATGAGAGCGCGTCAGCCCAATACCATAGACGTAAGTTAAACCAATCTCAACTCGCTTATCACGAGGTAAATCAACCCCGGCAATTCTTGCCACTTTCTCTCTCCTCCCTACATATTTTTCTCTGCGTCAAGAGCCAAATTGCGTTTACACTCTCGTAGCAAACAGAATGTCCCATCTCAGATCAGAATGCTTTATCCCTGGCGTTGTTTATGCTTTGGATTAGGACAGATCACCATTACTCTGCCGCGACGGCGAATAACGCGACACTTTTCACACATTTTACGAACAGACGGTCTAACTTTCATGACTTAGGCACTAAGAATACTTCAACACTAAATACCGAACAAATCAAAGATTCCCGAACAGGAAAGAGTTTTTTAACCAAACTAAGGCGGAATAAAAAGCTGTTTTTTGCTCTGAACCCTATGTTCTCCTGATAAGGACTAATTCCTTGCTATTGAAAGCATCGGGAACAGTAGTAGAACAAGTCCTTACTTTTTACGAAGTCGATAGGTGATGCGACCTTTTGTCAGGTCGTAAGGCGTTAACTCAACTTTAACGCGATCGCCAGGAAGAATTTTGATGTAGTTCCTACGAATCTTCCCTGAAATATGAGCTAGCACATTAAACCCATTGTCCAAATCAACACGAAACATTGCATTAGGCAAGGAGTCAGTAACTGTTCCCTCCATTTCAATCAAGTCTTGCTTCGACAAACTAATTACCTCCAAAAGGTGGCGACCAACATTTAATGAGTTTAATCAAGTTAAAATCCACTAAATTTTTATTCCTGAGCACATAACTACTGTTTAACCATGCCTTCATAGCGTTGCGAAATGACATAAGTTTGAACCTGCTTGGCGGTGTCAATTGCTACGCCAACTAGAATCAAGAGAGAAGTTGCTCCAAATCCTTGCTGGAAAGTCGTAATTCCTGTTGCCCCTTCTACAGCAGTCGGAACCACAGCAACTAGACCCAGAAAAATTGCACCAAGGAAAGTCAGCCGATTCAGAACTTTCGTCAAATATTCACAAGTGGCCTTCCCAGGTCGTATACCAGGAATACTCGATCCCATCTTTTTAAGATTCTTCGACATGTCCTCAGGGTTGACAATGAGTGACGCATAGAAGTAGCTGAAGAACAAAATCAACGTAAGAAAGACACCCACGTAAATCCATGAGCCTGGTTGTAATGCATTAACAGCCGATATCAAAGCATCATTTTGAAAAAACTGAGTCAAAGAAGCAGGAATGATAAGAACAGCAGAAGCAAAAATAATGGGCATCACACCCCCCTGATTTAATCTCAGAGGAAGGTAGCTGCTTTTTTCTAAATATGTCCGACGTCCGACTTGACGCCGAGCAGAAATAATGGGGATACGACGAGTTCCTTCCTGAACAAACACGATTCCGACAATCATGGCAACGAAAGCCAGCATCAGAATAATAATTCCTCCAATCTCTCCACGATTTCCTTCTTGGGCTAAGCTAATCGTGTTTCCAAAGGAGCCAGGAAGACTTGAACAAATATTAAGGAAGATAAGTAGCGATGCGCCATTGCCGATCCCTTTTTCAGTAATGAGTTCGCCCATCCACATGACGAACATAGAGCCTGCTACCAAAGCCAAAACGGTTTGGACAATAAATAAGGAGCCTGGCGAGTCAGCAAATGTATTAACGAATAAGGCGATACCGACACTTTGTAGGGCCGCCCAGCCTGAAGCGACATAGCGAGTAATTTGAGAGATCTTACGACGTCCAGCTTCACCCTCGTTTTTCTGCAACTCCTCTAAGCTGGGAATCGCAGCAGTCAGTAACTGCATGATAATGGAGGCATTAATGAAGGGAAGAATTCCCAACGCAAAAATGCCCAGTTGAGCAAATCCACCACCTGCAAGGATATCGATAAAATTGAGGACGCCTCCGAACCCGCTTCCCTCGATTGCAGCCGTAAACGCATCTCTGTCGATGCCTGGGACAGGGATAAAGACTCCAAGACGAGCTAAGACAAGCAGGCCAACAGTCAATAAAATTCTCCGCCTCAAGCCTGCCGCTTGAGCCATCTGCATGAAAGTTTCTTGGGCAGTGGGTGATTTGTCTCGGCTAACAACCATACAACAACTTCCTTAAGTACGAAACTCGCCTCTACGGCTCTTAGCAGTTCTTCTATCAGGATAACGCTCGCTGGATTCTTCTTGAGCTAACCCTGCTTGTTTACTCAGCACGCTAAGTCAGACTGAATGTTATGTGGAACTTTTATGTGAAACTTTACGATAGCGTTTCACATGAACCACCTGCGGCTTCAATCTTTGCCTTTGCACTCTTAGTAAATGCCGCTGCTTTAACCTGAAGTGCTACCTCAATCTCCCCATCACCCAAGATTTTAAGTGGCCCGTCATTCGCAGTCACAATGCCTGCTTCCATCAGGGAGGCAAGAGTCACTTCTGAATCTTTCGGCAATTCATTGAGGCGGACAACGTTCACGGTAGTATAAATCTTCCGATTGATTACTGTAAAATGCTTGAGCTTCGGGACTCTCCGATAGAGAGGAAGTTGTCCTCCCTCGAAGCCTGGGCGTGTTCCTGATCCAGAACGAGACTTTTGCCCACGCATTCCAAATCCACCACTGGCTCCCTGACCTGCGGAAATACCTCGACCAATGCGACGCCGCCGCTTTTTAGAACCTTGCTTGGGCTGAGCATCTTGTAGTCTCATGTCAACCTGACCTTCCAGTACAAACTAAGTGGACGTTAATTCCGGTAATATTTCCAGCACAGTGGAAAAATCTGAGGGGCAATCACCTTGATTTGTGGCGATCGCATCTTCTAAGCGTAAAGCTTCTCAATGGGGATATCCCGTTCTTGAGCGACATCAGCCAAAGTTCTCAGGGTATCAAGAGCATCTACTGCGGCGCGGGCATTATTTAGCGGATTACTTGAACCCAGCTGTTTTGCTAGAATATTTCGCACTCCCGACAGCTCCAGAACAGTTCGAACTGCGCCGCCAGCAATTACACCTGTACCAGGGCCAGCCGGACGGATCATCACTCGAGCACCTCCACTAACCCCATGAGTTGGATGTGGGATAGAGTTCGACTTAGAAAGTGGCACTGTAACTAAGTGCTTCTTGGCATCAGCTACACCTTTACGAACAGCGCCAATCACATCACTGGCTTTTCCTACACCAACGCCCACTTGTCCACGTTCATTCCCAACGACGACAACAGCACGGAAGCTCAGAGTTTTACCACCTTTCACAACCTTCGTAACACGGCGAATTTGGACAACTCGCTCTTGCCACTCCGACTCTTTCTCTTTAGATTTATTATTTTTACGACGATTAGCCATCACTGAAATCTCCCTAGTCAGTATCTCTTAAGCGTTGTGTAATAAAGCGGTTCGGGTGGCATCCAATTTCAGATTGAACAAGCAAATACAGCTAAAATTCTAACCCTGCTTCCCGAGCAGCTTCTGCCAGAGCCTTGATCCGACCGTGGTAAAGCTTACCACCTCGGTCAAAAACAACCTGACGGATACCTTGCTCGAGCGATCGCTTTGCAAGGATCTCGCCCACACGACTGGAAGCCTCACAAGTACGGCCTTTAGCAAAATCGCCCTTCAACTCAGGATCTAAAGTCGAGGCAGATACTAGAGTACTGTGCTGCGAATCATCAATAACCTGGGCATAAATATGCTGATGAGAGCGAAAAACAGCTAGCCTGGGTCTTTCGGAAGTTCCTTGAAGCTTTTTCCGAATCCGGAAATGGCGACGTCGGGTTGACTCTTTGCGGTTGAGTTTCATAATTTACTTCTTCCCTGCCTTTCCAGCTTTCCGTCTCACAATTTCATTTGCATAGCGAATGCCCTTCCCTTTGTATGGCTCCGGGGGACGAACACTCCGAATTCGAGCTGCAATGTTGCCTACAATTTCTTTATCAATACCGCTAACCAAAACGTTGGTGTTAGTTTCAACGCTGAGATCAATGCCTACAGGAGGCTCAATCTGAACCGGATTACTAAATCCTACGTTAAGAATAAGGTTTTTCCCTTGAACCTGAGCCCTATAGCCAACTCCCTGAATTTCTAGGCGCTTCTGAAATCCGTTAGAAACACCCTCGACCATATTGGCAAGCAATGTTCTAGATAACCCATGTCGCTGACGAGCAACTCTGGATTCATTCACTCGCTTTACCACTAAAAAACTATCCTCTTGAGTCACGCTAACCCCGTAAGGCAGTATTCGTGACAGTTCACCCTTGGGGCCTTTGATGGTTACAGCTAAACCATCAATTGCAACGGTGACTTTTGGAGGAATTTCAATGGGTCTTTTACCAATACGTGACATAGTGCTGAATCTCCTTGCCGGACTTGAATCGCTGATTCAATGTACCGATGTTCTACGGGGTTTAATGCTAGAAGCTATGGTATTCATGAGGGATGGACGAATGCATGAATGAAAACATGGATGCTCTATTACCAAATGTAACAAAGCACTTCTCCACCGACACCTTGACTCCGGGCGTCTCGATCCGTCATTACGCCTTGGGATGTGGAGATAATTGCAACTCCGATGCCTCCGAGTACTCGAGGCAAGTCATTTCGTCTCGAATAAACACGCAAACCAGGTTTGCTCACCCTCTCTAACTTACGGATGATGGGTTGCCGTCTCCGGCCCTTGTACTTCAAAGCGATGACAATGTTTCGTTTAGTGCCTTCGCCAGCTTCAGAAAATTCGTTGATAAAGCCCTCTTCACGAAGAACCTTAGCAATATTTCGAGTCATGCGAGTTGACGGAACTTCAACTACCTGATGCCTTGCAAGGCTCGCATTTCGAATGCGTGTTAGCATATCTGCAATCGTGTCGTTGGATGCCATAGATCCCTCTTAACTTAAAATCTGTCACTTATCCCAGAAGGGCATACCTAGCTCTTTCAGAAGGGCGCGCCCCTCTTCGTCTGTACTCGCAGTGGTCACGATCGAGATGTCCATTCCTCGAATTTGATCAATGCTGTCGTAGTCAACTTCAGGAAAAATGAGCTGCTCTCGAACGCCAAGAGTGTAGTTGCCACGTCCATCAAAGCTATTGGGACTCACTCCACGGAAATCTCGAATGCGGGGCAAAGCAAGATTAATTAATCGATCAAGAAATGCATACATGCGCTCTGATCTTAAGGTGACCATAGCCCCGATCGGCATACCCTGACGGATCTTAAAGCCTGCGATCGCTTTTTTTGCTCGAGTTACAACAGGCTTTTGACCCGTAATGACTGCAAGCTCACTGACCGAAGCTTCTAAAGACTTTGCATTTTGGGCTGCTTCGCCTAGTCCTCGGTTAATGGTCACCTTGATAACCTTGGGAACCCTATGAGCGTTGTCATACTTAAACTGTTCAACCAGCTTTGGAACAACTTTGTCTTGATACAGGATTTTCATCCGCTGCGCAGTCACCATCTCTTATACCCCCTATATCTCTGGTCTTAGTCAGAGAATTGTCCAACCCTATCAATCTACTAGTACAAGTCAGATACATTTAAGTATTCAGGCTAGTGTCGAAATGAATTGATGAGCTATTGCGCATCAATAACCTCGCCTGTTTTCTTTAGCATTCTGACTTTTCTCCCACTATCGTCGTAGGTGTAGCACACACGGCTAGCTACCTTCTCTTTAGACGAGTAAAGCATTACATTTGAACTGTGAATCGGCGCATCAAACGTCTGAATTTGACCCGATTCACCTTCCTGACGAGGCTTGACATGCTTAGTCCGGGTATTCACTCCCTCGACAACAATTTTGCCAAGCTTAGGAAGAGTTCGAACTACTGTACCAACCTTTCCTTTCTCCGCTCCGGTAATAACCTGAACGGTATCGCCAGTTTTTACGTGCATCTTGTAGCGCTTAGGCTGAGAACTTGATTTTCCTTGTGGCATCAGAGAACCTCCGGAGCTAGAGAGACAATTTTTGTGAAACTCTTATCCCGAAGTTCGCGAGCAACGGGACCAAACACGCGCGTCCCTCTCGGATTCCCTTCGGCGTTAATAATCACCGCAGCGTTATCGTCGAACCGGATACTCATGCCACTGTCACGACGCAGACCCTTTCGAGTTCGGACAATAACGGCACGCACAATATCTGACTTTTTAACTGCCATATTTGGGAGTGCGTCTTTCACGACAGCAACGACAATATCGCCAACTCCCGCATAACGACGATTGCCGCCAAGAACGCGAATACACATGAGCTTACGGGCACCACTATTGTCAGCAACATTAAGGTACGATTCTTGCTGGATCACGGCAAATCTCCTGGCACAATAAAGAAAAAATAACGGCAAATAGAATATGTTTAGATGCCTTAACTATTTGAACTAGCACCTATGATTTCTGCAACTATCCAGTGCTTGTCTCGGCTCAAAGGGCGGGTTTCTTGAATCCGAACGCGATCGCCAACAGAACACTGATTCTCGGCGTCGTGAACTTTGTAGCGCTTGGTTCTCACCATAATCTTCCGGTACTTCGGATGAGGAATGCGAGTTTCTATCGCCACAACAACTGTCTTGTCCATCTTGTCGCTAACGACTAAACCGACTCTCTCTTTCGTAGCCATAGCCTTTTACCCTTCTTTCGATTCAGATGTAGTAGATTCGTCAGATACTTCTGCCTGCGACGCTTTCGCTGTTGGTGCATCTGACTCAGCAATAACTTGATTCATTTGTCGTTCACGCTCTGCAGTCAGCAATTGAGCTAAACGGTGGCGAGCGTGCTTAAACTGATGATTTGTTTCAAGCTGCCGAGTTGATTTCTGGAAGCGCAGGTCAAAGAGATGCTTTTTAATCCCTACGATTTCCTCTTGTAGCGTTTCGTCTGTCAGCTCCCGAATCTCAGACATTTTAGAGAGTGGCATTTCTAAGCATCCTCCGTCTCTCGCTTGATGAACTTGGTTTTAATCGGTAATTTGAAGGACGCCAACCGCATCGCTTCCCGTGCGGTTTCCTCTGGAACACCTGCAATCTCAAACAGAATGCGACCAGGCTTCACAACGGCAACCCAGTATTCCGGGTTACCTTTACCAGAGCCCATCCGCGTTTCAGCAGGGCGCATCGTAATAGGCTTATCTGGAAAAATGCGAATCCATATTTTTCCGCCGCGACGAACGTAACGCGTCATGGCTCGACGACTAGCCTCAATTTGGCGAGATGTAATCCAGGATGGCTCTAAAGCTTGAAGTGCGAAATCTCCGAAATTGAGCGTACTACCGCGAGTTGCAAGTCCGCGCATCCGACCGCGATGCTGTTTGCGAAATTTTGTTCGTTTTGGGCTAAGCATAATTTGCCACCTTCTGCACTGGCTCTAATTCCAAATAGTGTCTGACGTCTTGAGAGGAAGAACTAGGACTCGCTGGAACGATCCTCAAATTGCTGTCTACGACGTTGTTGCTGTTGACGACGGCGAGGCTGAACATTATTCGTCGATGCAACATCTTCCTGACCAGGGACGATCTCACCCCTAAATACCCAAACCTTAATACCTAGAACTCCGTAAATTGTTTGGGCAGTGCGATAAGAGTAATCAATGTCAGCCCGCAATGTGTGAAGAGGTACTTTACCTTCGCGGGTATATTCAGTTCGAGCAATTTCTGCACCATTAAGACGCCCGCTGACCTGAATTTTGATGCCTTCAACACCTGCACGTTGAGCGCGTTGAATCGCCTGACGGATTACCCGCCGGAAAGAAACCCGTCGCTCTAACTGTTGAACGATGAACTCGGCTATAAGCGCCGCATCAGCATCAACTCGTGCAATTTCAACAACGTTGATACGAATCTGACGATTGCTATCTTTCAACTTTCGCTGTAATCCTTCTCTCAGCGATTCAATCCCTGAACCACCTCGACCAACCACAACGCCAGGACGCGCAGTACGGATTTCTAGATCAATTTGATCGGCCTTCCGCTCAATTCGAATCTCAGAAATACCCGCGTTACTCAAGCTCTTATCTGTGCTGATGTACTGTCGAATCTGATGATCTTCTCTCAATAATTCTGAGTAACGATTAGAATCAGCAAACCACCGGGAGCGATGATCTTGAGTAATTCCTAAGCGAAAACCAGTTGGGTGGATTTTTTGTCCCACAATATACCCTCTACAATCTTAAATAGATAAACTTTCAGGCGACTAAAACAGCCAAACAAGTTCTCTTGAACAACACATCATTCGTCTTCAACGTTAGGAGCGACAGCGATAGTGATGTGGCAAGTTGGCTTTCGAATCTGATAAGCACGCCCTTGAGCCCGAGGACGGAAGCGCTTAAAGACAGGACCCTGATCTGCATAGGCTTGGCTAATAAAAAGATCAGCCGGAACGTAGCCTTCATTGTGCTCAGCATTTGCAACTGCTGATCTCAAAACCTTGAGGATAGGCTCGCACGCTTTGTACGGCATAAACTCTAGGATAATCAAAGCCTCTCGATAAGATCTCCCTCGAATTTGGTCAAGCACTCGACGTGCCTTAAAGGGTGACATTCGAATATATTTGGCGATCGCCTTAACTTCATTGTCAGCAGTTGCCACCATTTCCTAATACCTTCTTGAACTAACAGTCTCTACGCACACAACACACAAAGACATCTACTTGTCTAAACTTAATTCAGAATCAATCTCAAGCCTACGAAGCTATAGCTGCAAGCTTCTAACGACGTGCTTTTTTGTCGCTTTTGGCATGTCCTCTAAAAGTTCGAGTCGGAGCAAATTCACCCAGCTTATGCCCCACCATCTGTTCTGTTACATAGACGGGGACATGTTGCCGACCATTATGAACCGCGATGGTGTGACCGATCATCTGAGGAATAATTGTTGAAGCTCGCGACCAAGTTTTTATAACTTGCTTGTCGCCCTTCGCATTGAGCGCTTCAATCTTCGAAAGTAAGTGGTCTGCAACAAAAGGGCCTTTTTTGAGTGAGCGCGACATAAAGCTATACCTCAAAGCTAGTTAGTGACAACTGTCTGCTACTGAATGCAGATTAACGTTAACGACAAGTCGGAAAGACTCAGACTTAAGAACTCCGACCGCCTCGGCCACGCTTAGATGATCGACGCCTACGCCTCACAATCAGATCATCACTAGCTTTGCGGCGCTTGCGTGTTTTGTATCCTAGAGCAGGCTTACCCCAGGGGGTAACAGGACCACTTCGACCAATCGGGGCACGTCCTTCACCACCACCGTGAGGGTGATCTACCGGGTTCATGACGCTGCCTCGAACTTCCGGACGACGGCCTTTCCATCGCTTACGACCCGCTTTGCCTAAGCTTGCGTTGCGCACGTCAGCGTTGCCTACTTGCCCAATCGTGGCATAGCATTCACGACGAATCATCCGAACTTCACTAGACGGAAGCTTCAACGTAACGAAGTCGCCTTCTTTTGCTACTACCTGTGCCGACGCACCTGCTGCACGAACAATCTGCCCACCCCTGCCGGGATAAAGTTCGACGTTGTGAACCGTTGTTCCTAAAGGAATGTTTGAGAGCGGTAATGCATTACCAATTTCAAACGGCACATTCTCTCCTGCAATTACAGTAGAACCCACTGCCAAGTTTGCAGGATATAGGATGTAACGCTTCTCCCCATCTTCATAGTGAAGCAGAGAAATTCGAGCGTTACGATTTGGGTCATACTCTACTGAAGCGACTTTTGCTACAACGTTTCGCTTATCTCGGCGAAAATCGACAATGCGATAAAGCCGCTTGTGGCCGCCACCTCGGTGTCGGCAGGTAATGACTCCCCGATTATTTCGACCCTTTGGACGGTGAACGTGACGAGTTAGAGATTTTTCAGGCTCACTGCGCGTGACCTCAGAGAAATCTGAAACAACTCGCTCTCGAGTTCCGGGAGTGTATGGTCGGTAATAACGAATTCCCATAGGTCAACCCTTGAATACAGCAGGCAAACGTATTGCCATGATTTCAGTAGTACAGACCAAGACGCCTGAAAACTGTCTTTGATAGATATAGCCAGAGTTTTAGACCTCTGGGAACAGGGTGATAGAATCACCTTCAGCTAAAGTCACAACTGCTTTTTTATAGTGCGGCTTATAGCCCATAAACTTTCCCATTCTCTTCTTTCGAAGGGGAGGGTTCATCGTACGCACCGATACAACCTTGACATCAAACAATTGTTCTATTGCAGCTTTGATATCTGGCTTGGTTGCAGTCGGCACAACCTCAAACGTGTAGTGATTATTTTCTAGCTGGATTGTCGCTTTCTCAGTCACGATTGGGCGTCGAATCAAGTCGGGTAAATCACGAGATTCTGTTCTAGGCACTGTATACCTCCTTGATTGACTCTAATGCTGAGGCTGTAACCAAGATGTGGTCTGCTGCAAGTAAATCGTAAATATTCAAGTTTCCGGCTGTGATTAACTTGATATTGGGCACGTTGCGAGCAGAAAGCTCAACGTTTTCTTCGCGCTGCTCTAAAATCATCAGAACCTTAGAATCGGCCTGAACACCCCATCGACTGATTGCCTCAAGCAAATCCTTCGTGCGAGGACGTTGAAGATTTTCAGAAAAATTTTCAACTACGATCAAGTCATCAATCCGGCTCTGAAATACCGTGCGGAGAGCTAAACGCCGCTCCTTTCGATTCATCTTCGTGTGGTAATCGCGTGGCTTTGGGCCAAAAATTACACCACCACCACGCCACAGAGGAGAGCGAATCGAACCTGCTCTGGCTCGGCCTGTGCCTTTTTGCCTCCAAGGCTTGCGGCCACCCCCTCGGACTTCTGCACGGGTCTTTGTTGATGCAGTGCCTTGTCTCGCGTTAGCCATTTGGCGTGTTAAGGCGCGATGAACAATGTGAGACGCATTTTCACCTTGAGCAACAGCCAGGTCTAGGTCTACACTTCCAACCTCTCCGCCTTGCCAGTTGCGAATTGTACAGTCAACCATAACGTTTATACCTGCTTTGCTCACTTACCATATCTTGGTCGGCTTAATATTCAGGAAAGAACCTGCTTTTCCTGGAACAGCGCCTTTAACGAGAAGGAGGTTGCGCTCGGTATCAACCTCTATAATCGTCAATTTCCGAATCGTAACCTGACAATTTCCGGACTGCCCCGCCATGCGCTTTCCTGGGTAGATACGGCCAGGGGTAGTTCCGGCTCCGGTTGAACCTGGTGAACGATGGTTTTTGGAACCGTGAGACATGGGGCCGCGTCGGAAATTGTGCCGCTTTTGGTATCCAGTAAAGCCTTTACCAATGCTGATACCAGTAACATCAACGATTTGGCCGTTCTCAAAGATATCGACTTTGACTTCTTGCCCTGTCTCGTATGAACTTACATCCTCTAGGCGATACTCATGAAGATGACGGACAGGAGTAACACTAGCTTTCTGAAGATGACCTAATTCTGGTCTGCTCAGCGCTTTTTCTTTGACACGGCCATATCCTACCTGTAAGGCGCTATAGCCATCTGTCTCGAGGGTTTTGATTTGTGTAACTGGGCAGGGACCCGCTGCAATCACCGTCACCGGAATAGCGCGACCTTCCTCATCAAATATTTGAGTCATACCCAGCTTGGTGCCAAGAATTCCTAGTGTCACCGTTTGTAAACCTCCTCAGGTCATCATGAAACTTGCCCCTGCGGACAATACTGCTAATGACTCCTCAACTTCAAAGATTAAGAAGTAGTCGCTACCAGACTCAAATTGCCCCTCAAGACTGGCTACGGTACTTTTCGCACCGCTTCACCAACTTCTTATTCACTCGGCAACAATTTCCTTGAGAGCGTCAAGACTTAGATGCCAGTAAAACATCCAGTATCTCGTACGACGCTACTGTGACTTAATTAGAGCAAATCTAACTGCTTGATCCTTACAGGGTCAGTGTTTTGTCCAACAAAGGAACATCTCACTTTCAAGAGTCACAGGCGCTCTTTCTTTTGTAAGCCACGATTAACCATAATACACAGTGAAACAACGACTGTCTACACTTGCCCAATATTTTCTTGTGCAAAAACATCGAGCTACTGACTTAGGCCAAAGATATACGTCGCCCAGCGTGCGATCGCACACCATCATCGCTCTGCATTAAATCTCAAAATTAGCTCCCTTTTGCGCCAGTTCTCGATATTTCGCCTCATCAAATCGGTAGAGCCGAGGCGGACGGTGGGGGGCGCTGTCATCGAATTCGTCTAATTCTTGCAGCAACTCCATTTTGAGGAACTTTTTGCGAAAGTTGCGCTTGTCTAGCTCTTTACCCAAAACGGTTTCATAGAGCTTCTGGAGCTGAAAAAACGTGAACTTTTGCGGCAGCAGCTCAAAGCCAATCGGTTCATAGCGAATCTTATTTTGCAGCCGTGCCAGCGCCATAGCAAGAATCTGGGCGTGGTCAAAGGCCAGATCTGGCAGCGCATTGACTGAAAACCATTGAGCCTGAGCCGCATCGGTGGCGGCTCGCACCGTGTGGTCGCGCAAATTGACCAAGGCATAGTAGGCCACTGTGACGACTCTTTCCCGTGGGTCACGTTCCAAATCTCCAAAGGTGTAGAGCTGTTCGAGAAATACATCTATTAAGCTCGTTTCTTCCCGCAGTTCCCGACGGGCGGCATCTTCTAGCGACTCATCTAATCGCACAAACCCTCCTGGCAATGCCCACTCACCTTCAAAGGGAGGCAGCTTGCGCTGGATCAGCACAACCTTGAGAGCATGAGTCTCGTCGAGGCCAAAAACAACGCAATCGACCGTTAGAGCAGGCCGAGGATAGGGATAAGTGTATCGCCCAGAATCCTGTTCATAAAAGGGCTCTGGAGATAGCTGCGGAGACGGTTTAGATGCGGAGGTTGACATAGTGTAAATCTGACACTACGTTGAATTTATAGTGTTCAATCTACACTATTCAGTATCGACTCGCAATTTGATGGGCGCTGATCCACTCTACGGAGAATGTTTTATGTTAGGAGCGATCGCAGGCGACATGATTGGTTCGCCTTACGAGTTCAATGGTCACAAAACCAAAGACTTCCCGCTATTCACCGAGCGCAGCGGCTTCACCGACGACACGGTTCTCTCGGTTGCCGTGGCCGATATGCTGTTGACCCAAGACGACTCCGAGCGAAACTATACCGCAGCATTCAAATCTTACGGACGGCGCTATCCTAATCCGACTGGGGGTTACGGGGCGCGGTTTCACGGCTGGATCTGGGCAGACCACTCCGAACCCTACGGCAGTTGGGGCAATGGTTCGGCCATGCGGGTCAGTCCGGTTGGGTTTGCCTGTGGCGATGTAGACTCGGTTCTTGCTGAAGCAAAACGCAGTGCTGAGGTCACTCACAACCATCCCGAAGGCATCAAAGGTGCCCAAGCGACGGCAGCAGCGATTTTTCTGGCTCGCACCAAAACTTCCAAAACCGAGATCAAAGCCTATGTGGAGTCGCAGTTTGGCTATGACCTCAGCCGCACCGTGGACGAGGTGCGCCCCACCTATGAATTTAATGAATCGTGCCAGGAAACGGTGCCCGAAGCTCTGATTGCGTTTTTGGACGCCACGGATTTTGAAGACGCTATCCGCAATGCCGTTTCTCTTGGCGGCGATAGCGACACCCTCACCTGCATCACGGGCGGCATCGCTGAAGCGTTTTATGGAATGCCAGAGGCGATCGCCCAACAGACACTCGCCCGGTTGGATGATCATCTGCGCGACGTGACGAAAAAATTTATCACTCGATTCATGACGTGACCCTTATCTATAAGCGGTTGCCAGGTTTTCCACAGGCTGTGGAAAACCTGGCAACCAAGAACCAACAATAACTCTGAAAATCATCAAAGACAGAATTAATGGACGATCTGATTCTCTCTCTTGCTCTTTCGATGTGCTCCAACAAAAGAGTATACACATACTGCATTCTTACATGAAAAAATAAATGAAAAACATCAATCAAACTCTCAATCTCTACGACTGGCCTGAGATCCGAGATGATCATAAATGGACTGGTCTCTTGATGGGCAACGGAGCTAGTTGTGCTGTATGGCAAAACTTCAGTTATACATCCCTATTTGATAGAGCCAGTTCACCAAGTAACCTTCAGTACTTTTTGTCTCAAGAAGAAATCACACTTTTCAAAAAGTATCAAACACATAACTTCGAAAGAGTTCTCGAAAAATTATCGACAGCATGGATAACTAATCAGTTTTTAGGTGAATCTCCAAATTCTCAGATACAGAGAAAAATTAGCCATCACTATCAAAATATTCAGAACGCTCTGATTGCTGCAGTCAGAAGTGTTCATATACCAGGGTAAGCGCAAGAAAAAAGGGTCTGTGACATGCTAGGGGTATCCCATTACTGCCCCCCTGCGAGTTCCCATGAGCCAAGGCTTTGCTCCCAATGAAGAGACCGCTAAATCGGGTCAGACCAAGC
>JBARXP010000452.1:0-52881 GCA_049647405.1 Elainellaceae cyanobacterium
GCCTCAGGAGTGAGAAAGTGCTCATCTAAACTGGCAGGAATGCGCGATCGCCACTGATCAAATGCTTCGTCTAAAAATCCTGCGGGAAGCTCTTCTGTGCCCACTTCCAGGAGAAAAGTCGCCATACAACCTGAGATTTATTGGGTTTGCTATGGTTCATTATGCTAGACGGCATCGCCAATTTCACAGGAATTCCCACAGCAATTCTGATTTTGAAAAAATGGGTTGGCATGGATTGAGAAAATTTGGGCGGAACAACCTTTGGCGTTAGATTCGCGTCAGAATATTCCGTTTACAGCAAGAAATGCTGCATCTTACCATTCGTCTGTTCTTGAAAGATACCAGTTTGAAAGGGCTAACGTTAGACTGTAGGGTATGAACCGTAAATGACGGACAGCTTACGAACCCTACATGAAAGATCGGATGAAGCAGTTCTTTTCTCACAAATCAGCCTCCCATCGCCGTTCTCCTAATCCTGTGAAGACCGCCGCTGCCACAGGGCTAGTCACGCTGTCGTGGATGGTGTTTCAAAGTTTGGTCATTGCACCTGCTGGGCTGGCCCAGTCTTCAGAAGAAGACCAGCCCCTCACCTACAGCGAGCTTTTATCGGATATTGAGGATGGGCGAGTATCTCGGGTCGAGATTGATCCCTCCACCAATATTGCTCGGGTAGCGCTAAACGATCAGGCTGAAGACGCTGAACCTGAAGAGGTACAGCTTTTTGAAGGCGAAAATCTGGAGCTGATTGAGCGAGCCCGCGAAAATGGCATTGAGCTTGAGGTCAAGCCTTCTGCCGACACAACCGCGATCGCCTGGTTAGTCACAAACACTCTGATTGCAGTTCTGGTTATTGGGGGGCTGCTGCTGCTGTTGCGTCGTTCGTCTAATGCGTCGGGGCAAGCCATGAATTTTGGCAAATCGCGGGCTCGGTTTCAGATGGAAGCCAAGACGGGCGTCATGTTTGATGATGTTGCAGGCATTGAAGAAGCCAAAGAAGAGCTACAAGAAGTCGTGAGCTTTTTGAAGCAGCCCGAAAAATTTACGGCAGTTGGCGCTCGAATTCCCAATGGGGTCTTGCTGATTGGCCCTCCAGGAACGGGTAAGACGCTGCTGGCAAAAGCGATCGCCGGAGAAGCGGGTGTCCCCTTCTTTAGCATTTCGGGGTCTGAGTTTGTCGAAATGTTTGTCGGCGTTGGGGCATCACGGGTGAGAGACCTGTTCCGCAAAGCCAAAGAAAGTGCGCCCTGCATCATCTTTATCGACGAGATTGACGCGGTGGGGCGGCAGCGAGGTACAGGCATTGGCGGTGGCAACGATGAGCGCGAGCAAACCCTCAACCAGCTCTTGACCGAGATGGATGGGTTTGAAAATAACACTGGCATTATCGTCATTGCCGCCACAAACCGACCCGATGTGCTGGATTCAGCTCTGCTGCGGCCTGGGCGCTTCGATCGCCAAGTGATGGTCGATTTACCCGGCTACAACGGGCGATTCGGCATTCTTGCAGTCCATGCTCGTGATAAAAAAGTATCACCAGAGATATCCTTAGAGGCGATCGCCCAGCGTACCCCAGGGTTCTCAGGTGCAGACCTCGCCAATATGCTCAACGAGGCGGCCATTCTGACGGCTCGTCGCCGCAAAGATGCCATTACGCCGTTAGAAATTGACGACGCCATCGACCGCGTCACCATCGGCATGACGCTCAATCCGCTGATGGACAGTAAGAAAAAGCGCCTCATCGCCTATCACGAGTTGGGTCATGCGCTGCTGATGACCTTGCTAGAGCACACTGATCCGTTAGACAAGGTCACCATTATTCCTCGCTCTGGCGGCATTGGTGGCTTTGCGAAGCCCCTTCTGAGACAAGACAGCATTGACGATGGGCTGCAAACCCGAAATCAAATTTTAGATTTGATCACGGTGTACTTGGGCGGGCGCGCCTCCGAAGATCTCGTCTTTGGCTACGACGAAATCACCAATGGAGCCTCAGGAGATATCAAGGCCGTGGCAGATTTTGCCCGCCGCATGGTGACCCGCTATGGCATGTCTGATCTCGGCATGTTTGCCATAGAAAGCGGAGACAACAATCAGGTCTTTCTCGGACGCGACTTGATGAGCCAAGTGCCTGAATATTCTGAAGAGATGGCGACGAAAATTGACCACCAGGTTCGTGCCATTATTTCTCAATGCTACGACCGGGCGCGATCGCTCTTGCGAGACAACCGCTTACTGATGGATCGTCTTGCCGATATGCTGATTGAGCAAGAAACCATCGAAGGCGACAAGTTCCGCGAGATCGTTTCATCTGTCACAGAGCTGCCAGAAAACCAAAAAGAGCTTGTGCTGCAAGCCATCGGCAGTAAGTAAAAATCATGGGGCTCCTGCTTCCCTAAAGAGTCAGCCACAAGCTGACAGCAAAGAAGACTCGAACCCCCGGCAGTTTTGCCGGGGGTTCTTTTTGGCTAAATTTATTGCCCTAGTCGCTTGCGTTCAGACCGGGCTGTATGAGCGCCGGATTGCCCTGTTCCCTTGGGTCTGGGCAAAGCGTATCAATCTCCCTAAGATTTGCCGAAAGGACTATTCTTGATTTCTGGAAGGGCGCTTTTTGCGGAACAATCCACTCATGGTCATTCCGGTCACTAATAACCCAATCAAGCCAATGCCGTTCAACATCGGGTAAATTGCCCCTAGCCCAAACAATTCTCCAGTATGGAGTTTCAGCAAAAGACTGGAGGGAATCCCAAAGCTAAAGGGCCATTCTTGGTTCATTGTAACGAGCATCCCCGTAAGCACAGTCAGGGCAAGGGGTAGAGCGATAATTGGGGCGAGAAGTCGATGATATTTACGAAATAGGCGATGCATAAACAGCCTCTGGGTATAAATAGCAGCTCATCATTTGGAGCATCGATTAAAGAATTCTTGATGATGGATGGGCGGCATGGTGTCGCTATGCCGCCCATTCAAAGACCACAGTTCAAGTGAAAGCGTCACGTCATTTCATGTGCGCTTTTTTAGAACGAAGACATCATTGCGAGTTTTGGTGTTTCAAACCCATTTCATGAATGATGAGATTCTAGTTGGCGGCAGTATTGACACTGGTTTCTAGTGACTGAAGCGCGGCTAACACGTCCTCTGAATTGGGCTCAGATACTTTTAATCCACCATTAATCTTATCCATATCAGTTTCAATCGCATCGTATGTGTCAGGTTGATTATCTTTAACCCCATCTTCGACCTGTTGCCAATAGGTTTCAAAGTTATTGAAGGCATCTGATGCGGTGGTAAAGTCTCCTGATTCAACGGCGGTTTTTGTTTCAGTGATCACGGTTTTCAAGCCGTCAAATCCATCCGCTGTCGGTTCAGCAGACGTTTCAGCAGTAGGGGTGGAAGATGATTGAGAAAGGTTGACTGCAGGTGCTTTGCCGCATCCTGCAAGCGTCATAAGACTGACGATACCGATTGCTCCAATGGTGAGAACTGAGGTTGTGCGAGCCATGAAAATCTCCTGGGTTAAATCTCTTCAATAGGAATAGGAAAGAAGCCGATCGGTAGCCTTTAGATTTCGCGTTAGCTTCACGCTTAAGGCCATCACTCTTGCTTCATTCCAACCATAAGAAATAGTCGGTAAAGAACTCGGAAAGAATTCAAAATTCCTAGACTTTGTTTCAAAGAGATCAGGATCTGAAGGAGGCGATCGCCACCATATCGCCACCATATCGCCACCGTCAGATTCGCTTACGGGTTTCTCACGGAATACAGAGGAAGCTGAACCTGAAAGCAGCTCCCAATCCCTAATTGGCTGTGAACAGTGATCGTCCCCCCGTGGCTATGGGCGATCGCCTGTGCAATGGCGAGTCCTAACCCGCTGCCCCCAGTGCGTTGGGTTCTGGCTTGGTCAGCCCGCCAAAATCGATCAAACACATACGGCAACTGTTCTGGAGCAATGCCCATTCCTGTATCTCTAATCTGGATCAGCGCCGTATGTTGAGGGTGAATAAGACAAGCATTCACCTCGATAGCACCCCCTGCTGGGGTATAGTTCAAAGCGTTTTCTAGAAGATTGAGAAACAGGCGTTTCAGTTGCTCTGCATCTCCGCTGACCTGGATCTCAGGTAGCGATGCAATCGATAACTTGAGCGATCGCGCCTCGGCTTGGGGCTGCAAAAACTGCACCAGATCGTCTAATAATTCATCAATAGGAATAGCAAGCTCTTGAGAAAAACCAGGACTCGATGAGGCCTCAGAACGAGCCAGCAGTAACAGGTCTTCGACCAACTGGCTCATCTGCTGAGTCGTACTGGCAATGATATTGAGCTTGGGCAAATCTACAGGGTCAACGCGTTCTGGGTGGGTTTGCATCACATCAACCGCCGTCCGAATGGCCGTCAGCGGACTGCGCAATTCATGAGATGCATCGGCAGTAAACTGTCTCAAACGGTTCACACTTTGCTCAATCGGTCGCAGCGATCGCTGGGTCAGCCACCATCCTGTGACGCCGATCAATGCGACAGCCAACACTCCCCCCCACCCCATGCTGTAGAGCAGGCGCTCTAGTTCTTCATGTTCTGCTTCGGTGAGTTGGCTAACCCGCACATACCCCAGCAATTGCCGAGGATCTTCTCCAGCAGAACGGTAAACAGGCACAGTCAGCATCCGAATTTCCCCATCATCCCAGGTCTGAAAACTCTTATCTCGATCAAACGGAGCGTTTAACTCTTCAGATCCCGATCGGCTGTGCAACTGCCCTTGGCGGTCAAACCATTCCAAGCCTTGAGAGACCGTTTGTAGCTGCTGCCACGGCAGATCTAAATCTCCATCATCATCGGGTAGAGAAGAAGGGGTTGGAGAGGCTGAGGCTTGACCTTGAAGAATGGAGGGAAGATTATGAGCCGCTGCGTCAGCCAGAGTGACTAGCTGTGCATCTAGGTTGGCATAAAGACTGCGCGCCACAAATTGGTAGATGGCAACCGTTGAAACTGCCATAACTGCCCCCATCGCCCCGACGTAGGATAAGAGCAAGCGCCAGGAGAGGGCTCGAAATTCAGATGATCTGACGGTGAGATGAGAACGCCCGTTCGACCTTGGCTTGGCCTGTGAACGGGCTCGTGAGTTAGCCGTTAACCGCTTAACGCTTTGGATTAAGCCGATACCCCAACCCATACACCGTTTCAATAAAGTCACTGGCAGTTCCTGCGGCGATCAACTTTTGCCGTAGCCCTCTCAGGTGAACCTTGACCGTCTCTGCACCGGGCGGATCATCCGATGACCACAGGTGATTTAAGATTGCATCACGGCTAACCGTTCACATTCTATAAAAAGAAAGAAAGCAAATCTAAGAGAGCCTATTTTTACATTCACGTCAGGGAATAGTTGCCAAGATGTCCTCATACTTGCTCCCCAGCGTCTGCGTCATGAGTTAAAAAAGCTTGTGAAGCTACGCGTGAATTTCTGAGAGGTTTATCTAAATTATCGGAATATTTTTGGCTCCTTTGACAGGTAGGCTAATTGTAAAGGTTGTGCCAGCACCTACAGTGCTGTTCACAGTAATACTGCCGTTATGCTGCTCTACACATTTTTGTACAATGGCTAACCCTAAACCAGTGCCAGGAATTGCACCCACATTATTAGCTCGATGAAATGCCTCAAATAAACGTTCTTGGTCTTCATCAGGAATACCAATGCCTTCATCTTTAATATTCAAAACGACTGTAGTTTGTTCGAGTGCTAATTCAAACAAAACTGTGCTGCCTTCAGGTGAATATTTGGTCGCATTAGATAAGAGGTTAGTCAAAATTCTTCGAAGTAATTTTTTATCCAGATAAGGCCATTCTCCACTAGAATTCTCGCGTTTTTCAGTTACAGATAGATGAATAGTGTGGTGCGGAGTACTCAGTTGAACTTCTTCTGTCAGGCTATGACAAAACTGAATGATGTCGAATGGGGCTGGATTAAATACTAATTTATCAGCTTCTGCTCGATTTATTGTTAAGAGATCATCTAGCAATTGAGTAATTTGATAAATTGACTTTTGAGCGTGCTGAAACTGTTTCTGCCTTTGGTCATCGTCAAGCCGAGATCCATAGTCTTCCAAAATGCCAATGGAAGATGACATGACAGCTAAAGGGGTTCTAAATTCATGAGATGCCATTGAAATAAAACGTGATTTTAATCCATTTAGATCCCGTTCTTTACTAAGGGCTTGTCGCATATCGGCTTCAGCTTGCTTGCGTTCAGTAATATCTCGATACGTGATTACAATTCCCGCAACATTAGGTTCATTAATTAGGTTTTTGGCGATCGCCTCAAAATCTCGCCAAGAGCTATTAGAGTGATACAGACGAAATTCTGCCGTGACATCAAGAGTAGGACTTTGAAGAGCATGATTAAGGAACTCTTGAGCAGCAATCTGGTCGTCGAGATATACAAGTTCAGTAAAGTTTTTAGTGACCCAGTCATCAGGTTGATGTCCAAGGATATGAGTCAGAGAAGGACTGACGTAGTCGATTTTTCCATTTGGTTTTAATGTAGCAATAATATTAGACGAATTTTGTAACAGTGAGCGAAATCTATCCTTACTTTGTTGCAAGGTCTCGGCCTTAGCTAACTTAATCTTGTTCTGAATTAATTGAGCTTGCGCTTCTTTCAATTCTCGGAGAGCCTGCTCTAAATTTTTATTGGTTGCTTCTAGTTCGGCAGGGCTAGGCAAAGCTAAAACTCTCGGAATTACAGGAATAAGCTCAATCGCTGTAATCATCGAAATCAGAGCGGTCATCGCTCTGATCACACCTGAAAGCCAATAGGTCGGATGCCAAAGTGTCCAGACATCCATGAGATGTCCAGTCCCACATGCAACGATGAAAGCTCCAAATAGCAGAAAAATCCACTTATACGGGACATCGTTTCGCTTAGAAACAAAATAAAGTAGTGAACAAGGAATCGAGAAGTAAGACCCTGCAATAACACTATCAGAAATTACATGTAGCCAAACTAATCCTGGCTTCCAAAGATAACAATGACCATGGGGAATAAATCCACTCGAGTCTAATAAAGCTTGAAGCAAATCTATCACAATGAACCTCTTAATGCTCACACTTGAACTGTGTAGTGAGTGAAGTATGCTAATTAGACAAGTAGGTAGCTACAAGTAAATCAAGCTCTTAATAGCTGCGATACTTACGTAGTAGCTTGCGAGACATTAAATAGTTTCGCAAACTATTTAGGAGAAAACAAAACCAGTCAAATCTTATACAGAAGCCTCCGTATAATCTCCTGATTTCGATTCTTAGCCTGACCCTTAGAACTATTTACATGTCTAAAATTGAATTTTAAGTCAAATCTGTTTTGACCTAATCTGACAGTATTGGCAATGTGATTCTAATGCTTGTTTGTCTATTAAATTCACTCTCAACAATGAGATTTCCTCCGTGAATTTCAACAATTTTTTTAGAAACAGCTAATCCTAATCCAGCTCCGCTGAGCTCATGGATTTTCTGATTGAACTGCACATAGGCGTCTAGATTAGCAATTTGTTCTGCATTCATACCAAGACCATGATCAATAATATGAAGCATGTAGGAGTTAAACCCAGAAAGGCCAATAACATGGATTTTAGAACCGGGCTGAGAAAATTTAAATGCATTGTTGAGTATTTCTCTAACAACTTTTTTAAGACTATTGGCTGAAATTCGAACTACTGCCTCTTGAACGTCGAACTGTAAATCATGTGTGCGCTGCATTACTTCAGCTTCTAAATACACGGCATGCTCCACATCTTCTTTGAGATTTGTTCGAGACGAAATTTTTTGGAAATCTTTCATTTTCTTCGGATTTGCCAGAGTAGCCTCCAAGCTTGCATATAGCAAGAAGTTTTGGGTCAAACGATAGAGTCGCTGACTAGATGAGTGCACAGCTTCTATCAGTTCTAACTTTTCTTCATCAGGAGTTTCTGCCCAATCTTCAATTAATAACCCTGATGCCCCAATAATATTTTGCAAGGGCACATGCAACTCATTCGGCAAAGATAGCGTAATGGTATTACACATCTGGTCAAATTTCTTCTGATTCTTTTCAGCAATCATCGACTTTTTTCTCAATTGGGTATCGATTGCTTGTCTAAGTTCTGGTAGAGTAAAGGGCTTAGTTAAATAGTCGTCAGCCCCTAACTCCATTCCTTGTCGAAAATCAGTGCGTTCCGCTTTAGCCGTTAGTAAAATAATCGGAATATTTGTTGTTAGGGGGTCGCTGCGAATCGCGCGCACAAACTCATATCCATCAAGTTCGGGCATCATCACATCGCATAAGATCAAATCAGGTATTTCTTCTTTAGCCATTTGCAATCCAATTCGACCATTTTCTGCGGTCGTTCTATAAAATCCTTCAAAACCTAAAATTTCAGCAATATTTTCTCGGACTTGGAGTTCATCCTCAACAACAAGAACTTTCTTTAGAGTCGATTGTGATACTGACATATGCGATTCTCCTGTCCGTGGGTGCAATGGAATCTATGTAGACTATTAACGGTAATCAAAAGCTGTATTTGAGAGGCAAGACCCTATTTGATTGCTCAACCTTCTTCTCTCTTAATGATGAGCTGGACAGCACACCAGAATTGCAACTGAATATTTTCACTCATCTATGGAGCGTCCTATTTATAGGCTTTCAGCTACCGCGTTGCTTTAATACCAACTGTGTGGATCTGCAAAGGTGACATTCTCCTGATGAGCTGAATTTCACCCCTTGAATAATTAAAATCCCCGAAATGCGATGGCAAATTGAATAGCTTGAGCTTCCATATTGCAGAGAATAGATTAACGAAATTCAATGCAATATTGATTGGAAGCTCAGCTCAAACAGCAATTTCTTAGAATGCTTACAGGTTGCACAGTTCTCTCTCGACAAATGAGGAATCAATGATCAAGTAATAGAGTCAATGATAAAATTCGCTGATGTCAGAAGTGGAGGTTTTCCAAGTCCATTAGCCAAGGTTGTGAGCACTCCTCCATTTGTTCCTAGCCCTGGCAAAATGCCATTAGCATCGTAGTAAAGATTGCCACTGCCTGAACTGTAGACAATGTCTGTTCCAAGCAGATTAAGCTCTGCTGCTGTATCTGAACCTACAACACTAAAATCATTAGGATTCAACAGCCCACCAAGTAGTCCTGTCAAACCTATGTCGCCTTGATTCAACAAGATTATGTCTTCGTTAGGGTTGAAATCTGTAATGATGTCTTCGCCCAAAAGTCCCACTGCGAATGAGTCGCTTCCCTGACCTCCGGTGAGCGTGTCTTGACCAAGCCCTCCAATGAGAGTGTCATCTCCGTCACCGCCGATTAGCGTGTCATTGCCATCTAATCCTTCTAAGATGTTATTCCCATCATTTCCGGTAATAATGTTGGCTAATCCATTTCCAGTCCCGTCAATATCTTCTGCGCCTATCAGCTCTAAGTTTTCGACATTGTCTGGCAAGACGTAGCTAATTAGAGAACGCACAAGATCGGTACCAGCATCTACGGCTTCTTCGACAACATCTCCAAGTTGATCGACAACGTAAATGTCATCTCCTAACCCTCCCAGCATCGTATCGGCTCCTACTCCTCCATCGAGCAGGTCATTCCCGTTCCCACCATTGAGAATGTCGTTGCCACTATTGCCTAACAGGGTGTCATTTCCAGCCTCGCCATTCAGCGTGTCATCTCCGATACCGCCACTTAGGGTATCGTCGCCGCTGCCTCCAGCTAGAGTATCGTTGCCCGCACCACCATTGAGGATGTCATCTCCACTGCCGCCATCGAGATTATCTGCACCCTCTCCCCCATTAATCTCGTCATTACCAGCACCACCGACAACAGTGTCATTCCCACTGCCGCTATCGATATTGTCGTTACCTTCTCCTCCATTGACGGTATTGTCAGTATCACCCCCTGAAAACGTAAAGTCTTCGGTACCGATGTATTGGATAAATTCAACGTTTTCTGGCAGAGCATAGTTGACTATCGTTGTCATAATCGTGTCTATGCCTTGACCACTTAGCTCAATCACAATGTCGTTGGCGTTATCGACCATATAAAGATCATCACCAGCACCTCCGGCCATGATGTCTGCGCCAACTCCACCATCGATGATGTTGTTAGCCCGATTGCCGTTAATGGTGTTATCTAACTGATTACCTGTTCCGTTGAGAGATCGGTTACCGATTAGAGTGAGGTTCTCAAAGTTTGCTCCTAGGGTATGGCTGACGCGAGAGCGGACAGTGTCAATGCCTTTCCCTGTACGCTCTCGAAGCTTATCGAGGATATCAGTGACAATGTAAGTGTCGTCGCCGTTACCGCCTTTGAGAGTATCTTTGCCTTTACCCCCCTTAAGCCGATCATCACCAGCACCCCCCTTGAGGACATCGTTGCCTTTGCCTCCCTTGAGAACATCTTCTCCTTTGCCTCCCTTAAGAGTGTCTTTTCTGCTGCCGCCATTTAACAAGTCATCACCAATTTGACCAATCAGAATGTCGTCGTTGGCTTGACCTTTAAGGATGTCATCACCACCAAAGCCAAATAATTTCTCTTTTTGGCTGGTTCCTCTTAAACGGTTGGATTGGCTGTTACCTTTTATTTCGCTGAACTTAACCATCATCATCGCTCCAAAGCTTTACATTTCGAAAGTATCGAATGAAGCCATGTCTCAATAACGATGTAATTTCCTAAATTCTTGAGAAAATTTCAGTCTTTCAAGTACTTTCCTCAGGTATCAATGTATAAAAAGAAACGTGTATCGGGAAATACTGAGTTCTTGATTATCTTTTTTTTCAGGAAAATACATAGAAGTTTACTTTAGAGTTGAGTAAAGATAAAAGGCGTAGCTCAGGATCAAGTAGTTATATCCAATTAAGTTCGCATGAACTTAATGTGAGCTTAGGTAGTATCTGAAGTGGATGGGCTTAAAACTGATGGATTCTTTCTGTACCTGTTTTGCAATGCCTGAATTAGACAAGGCGATCGCCACACCACTAATGACGGTTGCGTCGAGTTGCTCAGTTACAGAGGTGATTGAGCGGCTGAATACGGTACTCAACATCAAACCCATTGATGGCTCAGATGCTACCCTGCCGAATCCCCATACCAATCATCGAGCAGCCTGCTGCGCTGTTGTTGATGGGAATAACCTGATTGGGTTATTTTCCGAGCGCGAGGTCATGCAGTGGGTTATGGGTGGAAGTTCGCTCGCGGACAAAACACTGGCAGAAGTCGTTGAGTTTCCATCCGTTGTGTTAAGCCAAGCAGAGCTGGTATGTCCTGATGTTGTCCTAAAGCGCTTTCAGGATCAGCATGAGCAGTTTTTAGCCGTTCTTGATGATGAAGGTCAATTCAAAGGAGTGCTGACCTACTCAGCTATCTTCAGGTTGATTAAACTCAACAAGTCGGTTGAATCTGCCAATCAAGCACAGCTTTTAACAGCGATTTCTACACGTATTCATAAATCTCTAAATCTGACCGATATTCTACACGCCACGGTCGTAGAGGTTCAACAGTTTCTAGGATGCGATCGCGTTTCTATCTATCGTTTTCTAGATGGAGGAAAGTTTCAGGTTGTTGCCGAGTCTGTGCTCGATAATTTGCCCTCATTTAAAAGTGAAGATATCCAAGACCCCTGCTTTGATTCAGCCTTGGCTCAGCACTATGCTCAAGGACGAGTGCGGGTCGTTTCAGACATCTACACAGAAAACCTAACGCCTTGCCACCTAGCATTACTAGAGCGCTTAGGAATCAGAGCAAAAATTCTGGTTCCAGTAGTGATTGACAATCACCTATGGGGGGTAGTGAGTGGGAGCGAATCTAGTGCTCCCCGTAACTGGCACCCGAACGAAGTAGATCTATTGAAACAACTCTCTATCCAAGTGGCGATCGCCATCCGCCATAGCCAAAATATAGACTTGCTAAACCGACAGCGAAACGAGTTAAAAATTGTACTCGACAGTGCTCCAGACGAGATTTTTAGATTAGATCACAATCTTCAGTACCAATATGTCAATGCAGCGGTTGCAAAAAGTCTTAAGACATCGGCTGAAAGTTTAGTAGGGCAACACTTTTCTATTTCACCCTTCATCACTGAGTCTATTCCTATATGGAAAGAAGCGATTCAACAAATCAATGAAACGGGAAAAGAAGGACAAATTACATATAAGCTCTCGACACACCCTTACCCGACGTGGTTTCAAGCCCGCATTGTTCCAGAATATGAATCAGATGGAGCCTTAGCATCGTTTCTTTGTATAACGCGGAATATTACAGAACAAAAGAAAGCAGAAACAAAGCAAGATGCTTATATCAATGTATTGGTAGAGTGGCAAAATCGCTATCATGCAGCCCAGGAAGCTTCTAAACAGGTTCTTTATGAATGGGATGCTATCTCAAACGGACAAACATGGGGAAGTAACACCCAGCAATTGTTTGGATACAGTCCATCTGAAATGGTTCGATCTCTTGCTGATTGGTTAGAAAGAGTTCATCCAGATGACATAGAGCACATAAAACTCGTCACTACAGAGTGTATTAAATATCGTGAAAATTTATGTGTTCAGTATCGATGGCGTCATCGAGATGGCTCTTATCTCTGGATTGAAGATTGTGCTCAATTTTTTGAAGATCGAGAAGGCAATCTCAATCGTGCAGTTGGTTATATTACCGATATCAGCCAACGCAAACAGCTTGAAATTAAACTGCAAGAAAGCGAGGCTCAGCTCAAACAAATTCTCGACAACTCCCAAGATGTATTTTTCCTCAAGTCAATTGATGGCAGTCAGACGATTTATATCAGTTCTGCTTGGGAAGAACTCTACCAAACTCCTTTACAAGAAGCATTTGACGATCCTCAACGTTGGCTCAGCTTTATCCATCCTGACGACTATGAAAAAGTTGCTGAGCTTCATGAAAAGGCTTGCCGAGCAGAACAATTTGAGCCCTCAGAATATAGAGTGATTCTTCCAGATGGTTCGATCCGCTGGATTTGGCATCGAATCTTTCCAATTAAAAATCGATTTGGAGAAATTTATCGCCTAGCCGGAACCACCACAGACATTACCAAGCAAAAGCTGGTTGAAGAAACACTGCGACACAACGAAGCAACGCTGAGTGCTGTACTTAATAGTGCTGGGGCTTCTATCGGATATTATCAATTTTCCGAAGACGGCACTTGGGAAACGGTATATGACTCTGAGTCATGCCAAAAGATATTTGGTTATCCTCCAGGTCAGTTATCTTTCGATGTCTGGCGTTCAAATGTCTTGCCTAAAGACTTTAGAAAAGCCTACCCACGTATCATAGAGGCGGTTAAAACGGAGAAACCTACCACGATAGAATATCGATTTCGCCGTCCAGATGGTTCGATCTGCTGGATTGCGGACACGATTAAGTCTCGTTGGGATCAGCTTAAAAGATGTTGGTTTTTCACCGCAGTGGGCGTTGATATAAGCGATCGCAAACAAGCTGAGTTTGCACTCCAGAGTCTTAATCAAGAGCTTGAATCTAGAGTTCTCCAACGTACATCTGCACTGACAGAGAGCGAAATACGCTACCGTAGCTTATTTGAGCAAGCTGCCGTTGGGATCAGTCAATGTGATTATGCAGGAAAATATTTAAATGTTAATCACCGCTTCTGTGACATGCTTGGATATTCTTCCTCTGAACTCCTACAAATGAATTGGAGAGATATTGTTCATCCCGATGACAGAGATATAAATACGGAAGCTTTATCAGAGTTTTATCAAGGCCGTCGATCTTGTGTTGTTAGTGAACTTCGTTATCTTTGCAAAAATGGGCGCGTACAATGGGTTAACATAACGGTATCAATGCTATTCGATACTAAAGGCAACATAGTTAGTGATCTTGCAGTTATTGAAGACATTAATGAGCGTAAACGTATTGAATCAGAGATAAAAGAAAGTGAGCTCTCATATAGGACTTTGGCGGAAAACTTACCTGGAATTGTTTATAACTTATTTCCAGAGAAAAGTTATGAGTTTTGCATTCTGAATGGACAGCTTATATCAAAACTCAATATCGAGCGAGAAGTACTAAACCTAAGAGGGAGCATTTGTCTTCTAGAGCCATTAATTGTGCCTGAAGATCGTAAGATCGTCGTTAAAGTCCTACAAAATGCAATTGCCAATCGCACTCCTTTCCAAATTGAATACCGAATATGTAACCCTAAAACTCACGAAATCCAGTATCTATTAGAACAAGGGAGAACAGTAGTTGATGGAACTGGTACAGTGCTCCACACTGTAGGTGTAATTTTTGATGTAAGTCAATCCAAGAAAACAGAATCTAAACTTCGAACAATCAATGAAAGATTAACAGTTGCGAATACAGAACTCGCTCGTTCGACACGTCTCAAAGATGAGTTTCTTGCGAACATGAGTCACGAACTTCGAACCCCCTTAAACTCCATTTTAGGATTGTCTGAAGTACTACAAGAAGAAGTCCATGGCGATCTCACAGAACAGCAAAATCGAGCTGTGACCACTATCCAAACGAATGGAAAGCACTTACTCGAACTCATTAACGACATTCTTGATCTAGCTAAGATCGAATCTGGAGAACTGGATCTACAGATCAAAGCTGTATCTATTGATCGAGTTTGTGGCAATACAAAACCCTTTATCCAGCTACAAGCATATAAAAAGAAAGTCAGTCTCAGCTTCAATATCAATATCCATCCTGCATATTCGGAGTACATCGAAATAGATGAGCGACTGATTCGGCAGATGTTAATTAATCTGTTGACTAATGCAGTCAAGTTCACGCCGAGGGGAGGTTCTGTGGAGCTTAATGTGAAGAGCGATAGCACAAAGCAGCTCATGATTTTTGAAGTGACCGATACTGGCATTGGAATTGCTCCTGAGCATATCGATAAACTATTCAAGCCCTTTGTACAAGTTGATAGCAGTCTTTCTAGACGGTATTCAGGAACAGGCTTAGGTCTAGCTTTGGTGCGACGAATTGTTGAACTTCATCAAGGTACAGTCACAGTTGAAAGCACTCTAGGACAAGGAAGCTGCTTCTCCGTAACTCTTCCTTGGAAACCAACCTGCTTACCAAGCGAAATTTCCAAACTTAGCCCACCTTCATCATTACCATTAGACTCAACGATACAATCACAACCAGTGCCCAATAGAGCAACTATTTTACTAGTAGAAGATAACGCTGATAACCTAGAGACTCTTAAAGCTTATTTGGATCTTAAGGGATTTGATGTTATGGTTGCCCGCAATGGATATGAGGCAGTTCAAATAAGTCGGACTCAGCTTGTCGAGCTTATCCTAATGGATATTCAAATGCCTGATTTAGACGGGCTTGAAGCCATTCGTCGGATCCGAACTGATGAGCGAGGAAAAAGTATTCCCATTCTCGCGGTAACAGCACTAGCGATGCAAGGTGATCGGGAAAAATGTATCGCAGCGGGTGCTGATGACTATATCCCAAAACCCGTTAGCCCAGTTAAGCTTGTGGGAAGCATCAGGAAATATCTTCGATAGTGTTAGGCAAAAAAATTGATGCCTATCGTGACCAATGTTGATAGATCTATGGCGTAGCTATCAGGATGCTAACAAACACACTGCTCATTCTAAATTACTCGTCTTAATTAGATTGATTGTTGTTATCAAGCGAAAGGATGGAGTTGTAAGACAATTAGCTTTCAATCAATGTTGAGGAACCCTACTATGTCGAGTAACTTTGAAACTGTAACTACAGCTGAGATTTCTAATCGACCCACAATTTTAGTTGTGGATGATGAACCAGATAGTTTTGAAGTGATTAGCGACATCTTATATGAAAGTGGCTATCACATTCAATATGCATCAGATGGAATGAGTGCATTAAAGCGTTTAGAAGGGAGTCAACCAGATGTCATCTTACTAGATGTCATGATGCCAGAAATGGATGGGCTCGAAGTTTGTCGTCAAATAAAAGCTAAGCCTAGTTGGAATCATATTCCAATCATTATGGTGACAGCTTTATATGCAAAAGAGGATCTCGTTTGTTGTTTAGATGCAGGTGCAGACGATTTTATAAGCAAACCTATAAGTGCCTTAGAAACACGAGCTAGAATTCGCTCAATGCTGCGGATCAAGCAGCAACATGATCGCATCTTAGCCTCCTTAAAATTACGAAAAGATATGGCAAATATGATTGTTCATGATTTGCGCAATCCATTGTCTAGTATTCTTCTCTCTTGTGAAATGCTAGACCGTGAAGACTTATCTGAAAAAACGCAGACAAAAGTATCTCGGATTAGATTTTCACAACAGCAGTTACAATCTCTAACTGAAAGCTTGTTACTCACAGCGAAGCTAGAGTCAGGCAAGATGATACTGAATCTTGAACAATTTGCTCTGAGTCAGATCGTGGAGACTAGTATCAGAGATCTTCAAGCAATTGCCAATCAAAAGAGTATCCAACTAGTCTCTGCTCTACGTGACACCCATGTCTCTGTTTGGGCTGATTCACTGCTATTGCGCCGGGTACTCGATAATCTCGTGTCAAACGCAATTAAGTATTCACCGTCGAAAAGTCGCGTGACGATAAAGAGTAGTCTCATCGATTCTCAGACAATGCAAATTCAGGTGCTTGATATGGGAACAGGAATTAGCAATGACCTCAAGCAGAAAGTTTTTGAACAATATGAGATTGGCCCCTCGATAGCCTCGGTCAATCAAGTTGGTCTAGGCTTAGCCTTCTGTCAGATGGCCATCAAAGCTCACCAAGGTAAAATTTTCGTTACAGATAATGACCCACAAGGAACCATTATTTCAATAACACTCAACACAATTTTACCCAATGAAATAGCGGGCAAGTAGAACCTGAGATCGACACCCAACATGAAGCGTTTGTGAAGCTACAGTTTATTTGGGTCATGAAATAAAATGTTACTTGCGTTTTTTTTAGTCTCAGGTAAGATAATGTAAGATATCTTCCTAGTAGCTATACTCTATACTGGGGTGTACTACTGGCCATAAAAAGTCTCTGAACTGGCAATGCTTGCAAGAGCAACATTGCCTTACATCGAGACACGGCATCTTCCCTTCGTGTGTTTTTCTGATTTAGCTGAGCCCTCTCTAGAGCAAGCATAGGTAGATTATGACAGTGGAATAGGCTGACTAAAATTCGACTTTCACGCGCTATTGCATCAATTAATTGAGATCGCGATATGAAAATCGAATTCAGCTAGTGATAACGCTGTAATTTTTACACCTCAGTAGATTCATCAGTCAACTCAATATTATGGATAGTAAGTCTGCTGATGAAAGCTCGGGCTTTTTTTTAACTGTTTGCAGTTAGAAGTTAAGCATGATGACTCTATTTAAGAATTGCGTCATATGAGAAGCATTATGGTTCTCATAAATCACTATTCATCTTTGCCGCCTTCTTAAAAGCCATGACGAAATCTACAATACTAATCGTAGAGAATGAAGTTCTCATTGCCAGGAAAATAGAGACCACACCAATGCTCTTGGGTTATGAAGTCGCGGGGATAGTCCTAACTGACAAAGAAGCAATTGCCAAAGTCGATAAGCTTCAGCCTAGCTTAGTTTTAATGGACATTGTTTTACTAGGAGCAATCGCTGATATTGCGGCATCTAAAGTCCAGAGCCAATTTCAGACCTCTGCCATCTATATTCCAGCTTATGACAACAGTAGTGTGATGCAGAAAGTCCAAGAATCGCAACCCGTCGGTTATCAAGACAAGCTCTTCGACGATCACTCATTGAGCGCAGCTATCGAGACAGGTTTTGGACAGCAACAGGCTAAGAGCGAGATACCAGATGGTCGGCGATCGCGCGAAACGCCAACGAGCTATAGTTCCCTTGAACCTGCTGTGCAGAATTATTTGAGTATGGCAGCTCACGAAATTGGTAATTTCCTAGATGTTATTCAGTGTAGTACCGAGCTGCTAAATGACGTTGAAACTTCCTTCTCAACTCGACAAAAAGCTATCCAGCACATTCAGAAAGCTACTCTTCAAATTGATTGGTTAAAAGAAGATTTAATAATCCTTTCTCAAACTGGAGAAAATCAATATTCGATAAAGGAAACAACTGTTGATCTCATTGATGTTTCTAATGAGTTGTTAAGTCAGATAAAAATAACCCAATTTAATCTAGAACGCCTTACTTTCCTTAGTAATAGGGCATCCCTTCCGGTCTGTCTTGATGAGCGGTTATTCAACTATATGCTCAGGAATTTGCTGCTGAATGCTTTGAAATACTCCCCTGAAGACACTCCTGTCTGGCTGCAACTCGATCAAGTTGGGAACAAAATCGAGATTAGCATTCAGGATCAAGGCATTGGTATTCCCAAAGAAGACTATCTAAAGCTTTTTCAACCATTTCAGCGAGGGAGCAATGTTGGCAATGCTCCAGGTACAGGACTCGGATTATCAATCGTTAAGCGCTGTGTTAATTTGCTTCAGGCAGAAGTAAGTTTTGACAGTGAGGTTGGAAAAGGTACGACATTTAAGATTACATTACCAGCAACGAATAAACCTGAATTAGGTTGAGCATCGTAGTTTCTCCTCTTCTGATTTGAGGTGGGCTTTAACTCATAACGAGTTTGCAATTGCTAAATGCTTGCGTTTATCCAATGTTGGAAGTTCTCAGAGGATGTTTGATAAATCAGTAGTTCAGTGAAAAAGCTCGCTAGGGATAAGCTGACAATGCCATCCATCAGCACCCTTGGTGAACATGCTAAGTGGTGCAGAAAACTCTTGAAACCTAGTAAACTCATTGTTTTTTAAGCCAGTCTCACATGAATCGTGAAATAGATCGTGAGAGGAGGGGCGGGCAGTGCCCGCCCCTCCTCTCACAAATCATTTAGGATTGTCCTCACTTAGCTCTGAGTCTGTCATCAATAAAGTCAATTATAAATTACTACTTTCCGTCAATAATTTATCAATTATAAAGCGGGTTGCATTCTTCTGATTTAAGGGCTTAGCAAAAAAATATCCTTGCCCCATCTGACAATCTAGTTCTTTGAGTTTTTCTAGCTGAAATGGAGTTTCTATTCCCTCGGCTACGACATTAATATCGAGACCTCTTGCCAATGCAAGAATGGCCTGAATAACAGAATTTTGACTAGCCGAGTCGATTTCACTTACAAATGATCGGTCAATCTTTAACGTGTCAATAGATAACTTATGTAAACGACTCAAACAAGAATATCCAGTTCCAAAATCATCGATACATAATCGCACCTTAGACATAGATAATGACTCTAGGACATTTTGTTTATTTCCTGTAATTTCTAGTAGACAACTCTCTGTAATTTCAAGCTTTAAGTGTTGGTTGGACAAATAATAGAATTTAAGAATATCTGCTAGACGTTGAGTGAAGTTAATTTGATCGAGTTGTACTGGACTCAAATTAACATTCATAAATAAGTTGGCGCATGCAGGAAACTGCTGTCGCCAACGCTGTAGCTGACAGCAGGCTTCTTGAATTACCCACCAACCTAGCTCATCAATAAGCCCACTTGTCTCAGCAATAGGGATAAACTCAGCAGGTGACACAGTACCTCTATTAGGAGAATTCCATCGAATAAGGGCTTCAAATCCAACTAGGTCAGACGTTGTCAAATTAATAATAGGTTGATAGTGTAGGCAAAATTCTTCTTGTTTTCCAGCAGAGATTCCTTGAAAAATAGCCTGTTTAAAGTCAGTTTCAAGCTGAAGCTTCTCAGAAAGATTAATTTGTATAACTGGGTCAAAAACGACATAACCTTTCTGGCCTATCGATCGAGCTTGATGCATTGCTAATGATGCATCTGCGAGGAGTCTAGCTACACTACGACAAGGGAATTGACCGTGAGCAATACCTATACTGACACTACTGGAGACTTGGCAACTATCTAGTTTGAGGGATTGAGTGAGACTCCATTTATAGATTTGATCGGCAAGCTGAACTGCGACTAACGAATCAGGTACATTTTTCGATAAAATGACAAACTCATCACCTCCAAAGTGAATCAGAAGATCATCAGGACGCAGAAAATTCCCAAGTTGAGTTGCAATCCATTGCAAAAATTGATTGCCCAAGGCTTGGCCAAATACATCTCGAATTTCTCTAAAACGATCTATTCCAATAAGTAATAGTACGTAATTTATTTTTTGTTCTATACTCCCTTGCTGATTTAAATGGTTGAGTCGATCGAGAAGATAAGCTTCGGTAGGAAGTTGAGTAATGGGATCTTTTCGGTCGATGTCTAACGTTTTGTGTTGCTTAGTAAGTCTCGCGGCGATTGCATTTAGCAAGTCCTCTATACTAAAAGGCTTAATGAGATAGTCGTCTGCGCCTAAATTCATGCCTTGTCGAATATTTTCATGGCTTCCTTTAGCTGTGAGAAAGATAAATGGAATTGTTGCTGTTTCCAAATTTTGCCGTAATGATTCTAAAAGTTCATAACCATTCAAGAGTGGCATCATCACATCGCAAAGAATCAGATCTGGATGCTGATCTTGAGCAATATCAAGTCCAGCTTTTCCATTTTCTGCTACAGCTACGCTAAACCCTTCAGACGATAAAATATCAAGAATTTCTTCTCGTAATGCTGCTTCATCTTCAATGATTAAGATTTTAGGCATAGAACACTCTTATCAATTAGCTACAAACTTAGCAACAGATATACCCGGCGAGTTAACCTGAACAGGGAGTTGAATTAACATTTGAGTCCAGCCCGAGTTGCTCTTGACACGTATTGATCCTCCTAATCGTGTAGTAAGTTTTTCAACTAGAGTTAATCCTAGACCATTACCCCCTTCCTTCCATCGATCAATTTCTGGTATACGGTAAAAGGGTTGAAAAAGATTGGTGATCAAATTTTCAGGTATTTTCGCTTCGTTACTGACAATCAGGGTGACTTGCTGATCCGTATTTTCTGCACTTTCTGCTGTATTTAAGTCGCAGCGAGACTCTAAAACAATCTTTCCGCCTGAATCTGTATATTTACATGCATTATTCAAAAGCTCACTTACGATCTGCTTCAGATCAGAAGCATCAGTTAAAAGTGTTGGCAAATAAGGTGGAATATTATTCCAAAAGCCTTGCTGTCGTTGTTGGGCGATCGCCTGAAACGGTTGAGCGATAGCTGGCATCCAAGTCTGTAGATTTATGGATTCCAATTGTATTGGGCGTTCATTATTTTCCAATCGATGCAGCTCTACTAAACTATTGATCAAGTTAATTTCACGAGAGCATTCTTGCTGCAAAATATCGACATAGCGTTGGGTTTGGTTGTGACTAGTTGCCTGTCGAAGTAAGCGCAGAGCCATCATGATGTTTGTGGATGGCTCTCTCATTTTTTGGGAAGCTATGCCTAAGAAATTATCTTTGAGTAGATTAGAATGCTGAAGTTCCTCGACTTTTTTGTGAATCTGAAGAATCGGATCTCGTTTTGCTAAACGTGCCGTAATAGAGTCGAGAAGTTCTTTCGTTGTAAACGGTTTAGTTAAATAATCATCCGCTCCTAGATTCATTCCTTGCCGAATGTCATCATGGCTACTCTTAGCTGTTATAAAAATAATGGGGATAAGTACTGTACTCGGAGATTGTTGAAGACTAGATAAAATCTCATAACCACTCTTTTCTGGAAGCATGATATCGCAGAGGATGAGATCAGGAGACTCGGTTTGAGCTAGATGAAGTCCACTCGCTCCATCTCCGGCACTCAAGCCATTAAACCCTTCTACATCCAGAATATCGACAATTTCTTCACGTAGAGAGGGTTCATCTTCAATGACAAGAATTTTAGTCATGAGCTAACCCTACAGAAACTACAGGTAATGTTATAGCTACTAATGTTCCCTGATTGACTTGGCTAGAAACACGAATCCCCCCTTTACATTGATCTACACAGTGTTTGGCAATAGTGAGTCCCATACCAATACCAGAAATGTTATCAACGTTACTACCACGAAAAAAAGGAATAAATAATTTTTCTTGATCTGCTTTAGAGATACCGATCCCCTCATCTTGAATTAAAAATATAGACTCCTTCTCGGAAAGAAGAACATCAAATTTAATTCTCCCTCCGTGAGGTGAATACTTAACTGCATTAGACAGTACATGGGTTAGCATAGGACTCAACAATGTTGGATCAAGTAGCAGAGAGCGATCGCTCTCTGCTACATTGAGTTGAATGGAATGCTGATCTGTGTTTAGGGTCGTAATTAACGCTTGACAAAACCTTTTTAGGCTCAGTGGAATAGGATTAAAGGTCATCTGTCCTTCTACCGAACGATTCATAAATAGTAAGTCGTCCAGTAGATTCGTTATCCTTTTTATACTGTTACTAATATGCTCATATCGAATATTAATTTTGTCTGACGACCATTGATGAGCATAACGTTTCAGAGATTCTGTTGAAGTTGAAATTATACTGAGTGGCGTACGAAATTCATGAGAAACTGTAGTAATAAAATTAGATTTTAAATGATACAACTCTCTTGTTTCTCGTAGAATTTCTTGCATATGTTCCTCGGATTTCTTCCGATCGCTAATATTCCGCAATATACAAACAACACCTCCAGTTGGTAGTCTTGTTAAAGAGATTTCCTGATAGAAATCTTGACCATTTAGTTTAATTCCAACGGCTTCTCCTAACCAAGAGTTTCTCAGTTTAAGTGCATCATCAAACTCTTTTTCTAAACGTTCTTGTTCTTGCTGCTTGTAATGAATTTTCCAGCTTTTCTGATGTAAATGTTCAGGAGAAGGATAAGCATAAATGTTGGCATAAGCCTCGTTAACATATACATATTTCCAGTTGCTATCTAAAATAGAAATTCCTTCAGATGTTGCATCAATCGCTACCGACTGTTGATACATCACTTGCTGCATTCGAGATCGTTCGATAGAGTAACGAATTGAACGAATAATAGTATGTGCTTCAATTTTTCCTTTTTCTAGGTAATCTTGTGCTCCTAGTCGGACTGCCTCTAGGGCTATTTCTTCATCTTTGAAACCAGTAAGCACAATAACGGGCAGATCAGGAACAACACTATTGAGTAGGGAGACTGCTGTCAATCCTTCAGCGTCTGGCAAAGACAAATCAGCAAGCACTACGTCAAAATGACGTTGACGCAATTGCTCAATCGCTGAACTAAGTTGCTCTACCACGGTAATTTTATAGTCTGATTGATTTACTTCTTCAAAAAGTTCTTGTAGTAAATCAGCATCATCTATATTATCTTCAATTAATAGAACTTCTATACAAGGAAGACTTATCATAAGTAGCTTATGTGCCTGTACATTTTAGAAAAGGAAGCTAGGCATTAGAATATCTGCATTCTTCAACCTTTTATTCAGGTCTGTGGAAATTTAACGGCTACCAACCAAAAATTTTCAATCGACTGAATAACTTGACTAAACTCTGCAATGCTAACAGGCTTTGTAACATAACAATTAGCGTTCAATTCATAGGATCTTAGAATATCTTCATCTGATGCTGAGGTTGTAAGGACAACAACAGGAATTAACTTGAGATCCGGGTCTTCCTTAAGTTCAGATAAAAGTTCTCGGCCATTTTTACGCGGTAAGTTGAGATCTAACAAAATCAGATCTGGGCGGGGAGAATTAGCATAATTGGCTCTTCTCCGAAGAAAATTTATTGCCTCTACGCCATCTTCTACGACATGAATTCGGTTAAAAACTTTAGCTTCGCTCAAAAGCTCAACCGTTAAGTCGGCATCTTCTGGTGAGTCTTCGACTAATAAAATTTCAACCGGAATACTCGAGCGGTAGTCTCTACTCATTTCATACCTCTTGATCTATTGGCAGTGTAAACCAGAAATTAGAACCTTCACCTGGTACTGATTCCACCCAGATTTTTCCATCATGTTGTTCAATGATTTTCTTAGAAATAGCTAGACCCAAGCCCGTACCATCATAATGACGCCGAGAATGCAGTCGTTGAAAAATAATGAATATTCGCTCTGTGTATTGACTTTCTATTCCTATTCCATTGTCCTCTACGGAAAATAACCAGTAGCCATCCTCCTGAGTTGATGTGATGTGAATACGAGGCGCACATTCTCGACGATACTTGATTGCATTACCAATTAAATTCTGAAATAGACGTACTAATTGCTCTGAATTTGCCTTGACCGTGGGTAATGTATCGTAAGTTACGGTGGCTTGTTCTTTTTCAATTGATACACCCAAGAGTCCAATTGATTCCTCAACAATCTTATTACAGTCTGTTGTAGAAAATTTCGTAATAAAGTTACTCACTTTAGAGTAAGACAATAAATCTTCGATAAGTGCTTTCATCCGAATCGCACCGCTAACAATACGACTAAGATATTTCTCTGCTTTCTCATCCAACAAATTTTCGTATTTTGCAGCGAGCAACTCTGCATAACTGTTAATCACTCTCAAGGGTTCCTGCAGGTCATGAGAAGCAACATAAACAAATTGTTTTAGTTCTTCATTTGACTGCTTTAAAGTAACTTCAGCTTGCTGCCTTTGTTCTACTTCTTGACGAAGTTGATAAATAGCATTACTAAGTTCAGTAGTTCGCTGTTCAACTCGCGTCTCTAGCTCACAATTCATTTCTTCTAGCTGTTGATTTACTTTTTGCAGTTGTGATGGACTAGGCCATTGCAGAACTTTTGGAGTAAGTGGAATTAACTCCATAGCTGTGTAAAGAGAAATGAGGGCAGTTGCCGCTTTCACAATACCCGACAACCAATATGCTGGATGCCATAGCGTCCAGACTTCTAATAAATGCGTAGTGCCACATGCAAGAATAAAAACTCCAAACAGCCCAAAAAATCCCCGAAAAGGAATATCTGGGCGTTGATAAGATACATAAATCAAAAATATGGGAATAGAGTAATAGGCTAGAGCAATAAGCACATCTGAAATCCCATGGAGCCAGACTAGTTCAGTTTGCCATAGGTAACATTGACCATGAGGCATGTAGCGGCTGGGAGAGAAAATATCCTTCAGAGTCATCCACATATTTGCATGTCCTTTATTTTAGAGCGCTCATTTTAGAGCGCTAGATCGTGAATCTCTTAAAGGGCGTTTGAAAAGCCTTGGGTTACTCCAATCGATTTGACATAAGCCGAATCATAACAAGATAGACAAGGAAGATTTCCGGAATATGTGGGAGTTACTCATCATCCTAGCTTAATCAACCATGTTTGTTTAACAAGCCCAAAGTATATTCTCTAATTCAACATTTCGAGATGCCTAGAAAACACTAGAAAACCTCATTGTGATCTACAGCGCAATATCGCCTCTAAAGTTGAGTGATACATATCAAACTCCTATGAAGACAAACTGCGTGTTATTCAAGATCATTAGTTAAATTAGGAACAAGCACTGAAATCATTAGCTCTAGAGCTTTAACCACGCATGCAGCGTCTTTGCTTCGGTCAATGTGGAGCCACTGGAACCGAGTAATCTGAGAGTGAGATAAAAACTTCATGTCGCAGGTGAGTTCGTCATTTCCCGCTTAACGCTTTGGATTAAGTCGATACCCCAACCCATACACCGTTTCAATAAAGTCACTGGTAGCTCCTGCGGCGATCAACTTTTGCCGTAACCCTCTCAGGTGAACCTTGACCGTCTCTGCACCGGGCGGATCATCCGATGACCACAGGTGATTTAAGATTGCATCACGGCTAAGCACGCGATCGCTATTGCGCAACAATAACTCTAATAGAGCATATTCTTTGGGGGTCAAGAGTAGCTCTTGGGCTTGATACGTCACGGTATGAAGCGATGGATCGAGGCAGAGTGCTTCCCATTCTAAAAGGGGCTGTCGATTGATGTTGCCCCGCCGGAGAAGCGCCCGTATTCGAGCCAGCAACTCTTTCAGATCAAAGGGTTTGACGACGTAATCATCGGCACCTGTATCAAGACCCATAACTTTGTCTAGGGCAGTATCTTTGGCGGTCAGCATCAAAACGGGCATTTCATACCCCGATTGTCGTAAGCGTCGGCAAAACGTTAGGCCGTCCATTTTAGGAAGCATAATGTCTAAAATCACGAGGTCATAGGCATAAACTTCTAAGAAATCCCATCCCATCTGCCCATCGAATGCAATGTCAACGGCATAGTGTTGATCCGTCAGGGCTTCAGCCAGAGAGGTCGTGATTCGCGCATCGTCCTCAACAATCAGGATTTTCACGATGAATGATTCCTTAGATAAAGATTGCGCCGACGCGATCGCTCCATAAACCTAACTCTGAACGCAGGCCATCACTCAGGGCTACTGGTCAGGATGCCAATTTTGGCGATCGCCATATCATAACGATCGCCATGCCTACCCTCTGAACTATCTTCTACATCATCTAAGGAACTTGCCAGACTCGGTTGTGGTAGTGGTCGGCATTCACATCAGGATCGGGATATTCGCCATCGTGATTGTGGTGATCATGATGACCGTGATTATGACCGTGATCGTGATTATGACCGTGATCGTGATCGTGGCTTTGGGCCGCGCCATTTTGGTTAGCGCCATTTTGGTTAGCGCCATTGGCGATCGCCACCAGCCGAAACTTACACATCTCGCAGTTCATCTGCACTTGCCCCTGCTGGGTTTCAATCTCCCGGTCGCGCAACACATGAAACAGATAAGGATGAAGCCCCATCTCAGGCAAACTTGAAATCGTAATGTCTGGAGACTGCTCCTGTTGCTGGGCTGTGATTTCGGTAATTTTTTTAACTAGAGTGCCTGTGAACAGAAAATAGGGCAAGACGATGATGCGCTTAGGCTGATAGAGCCGTGCCCGTCTAAACCCTTCCTCTAATCGAGGGTGAGTGATGCCAATAAAGCAGGTTTCAACCGTCTGATAACCACTGCCTTCCCACACCAACCGCGCCAGCTTATAGACATCACCGTTTGCATCTGGGTCGCTGGCTCCACGTCCGACAAACAGCAAGACAGTCTCTTCTCGCTTAATGCCCTGAGGATTATGAATCGGCTGATCGAGTTGCTCTAGGCGCGATCGCCACAAATCTAAAATCTGCGGGTGAATGCCGAAGTGGCGGCCATAGTTGAGGCGGAGTTGAGGATGGCGCTGCCGTGCCCGATCGAGTTCATTCGTCACGTCAAACTTATTGTGCCGCGCCGCAAATAGCAAAATAGGCAACACAGATAAGTCGGTATACCCCTGCTCTATGCACCAATCGACCCCCTGCTGAATCGTGGGTTCAGTCAATTCTAAAAAGCAGGGCACCACCGGACGAGAGGTATCGAGAGCCTGGTATGTCGATGCAAAATCTAGGAGGCGCTGTCGCCCGTCAGCATCGCGGCTACCGTGCCCGACAAGCAGCACCGGACGCTGAATCGGTAACTCAGCGAGGGACTGCATTGGCGCTTCTAGTTCCAGGGGCTGGTCAAGTCGCAAATCGAGGGTTGGATTAGAAGCGAAAGTCATGTCAGTCTCAAACTCCTTATATATAGCTGTCGTATGGATAGCTGTTGTATAGCTGTCGCCATTCTGGATATAAACAAGACTGCAAACGCTCAACAGATGCCCGCCATACAGTGCACTGCAATCTCAGGCTAACCCCACTAGATTCTCAAGTCCGCACCGACGGCAACCAACGTGGCAGTTGCCCGATGAGACCTAGTAATCAAAGTTCAAATCCCTTTATTTCAAGCACTGGGCTGGTATCGGCGCAAAGCTGTTGGCCTGTGCCTCGATATCTTAAGCTCGTGAGGCTCTATTGAGCAATGCGGAGAGGGAGGATTTGAGCCTTGATTTCCGGCAGATTTGTCACCCATTTGCAAAAATTGAAGGTATGGTCGATTTAGTAGCACTCTTTCTGGGAAAGATTGCACTGGGGAACAATTGTATTCACCTCTGTCACATTGCCTCTATGCTTATTCCTCTCAGTCAAAAAGTACTCGAAACCCTCATTCCCCTCATGGCAACGTCTACCCAATACAAATACTGTTGGGGCAAACCTGCCGATGTGCTGCGGCGCTTTCTATACTCCATCGCTGGAGTTGTGGCGATCGCCATTCTTGGGGTGCTCTTCCCAGAAGAGTTTAACCCTGTGTTTTTTCTGCTGGCAGTTGTGGCCTTTTGCTACTGGCTCTGGGTTCCCATCTATGCCGCATGGCAGCGTAATCGCGAATATCGGCGCTATGAGTTTGGCGGCTTTTGGACGGGGGAAGTGCTCGACAAGTTTATTACTGAAGAAGTCGTGAGGACTCAGGAAACCGTAGACAAAAAGGGCGAACTGGTCGTCATTGAAAACCGCGAAAAGCGACTCAACTTAGAAATTGGCGATGAGACCGGATTTGCCACCGTCGTTCAAGTGACCCTGCAAAAGCGACATCGAGACATTCGGCCCGGAGACTGGGTCGAACTGGTGATGCTGTCTAATCGATCTGACTTATCGCGCATCATGAAAATCACCGATGTGTTCATTCCAGATGCGAAGCTCTGGGTGAGCGATTACCCATATCTCCGACGAGATATTTTTCTGGAGGTGAGCCGCCGTCTTCGAGAAGGCGACACTGAATACGATCCCATTCCGCCTAAGCCTGCCGCCCCGCCCCGACGGTCGGCCCCAGTTCGCTCCGATCGCCCCAGACTGCCTCGCTACGATCGCTAATAGCTTGCGCAAGTGTTCTCGATTCTGCTCGTCTCACGAACCTTTTCACAGATTTTCATCAAAGAAAGATTGCCTTCGACTCAGGCGCAAAAATGAAGTCGTAGTCAAACGCAAACGCATTGATGTGACGAATGATAGAGAAGCCAAAATGAGTGGTTTTATCAGTCGTGAACGTTGCAATGACTAGCTCATCCAGCTTTTTATCAGACATCTGGGGAGTCTGCACAAAATAGTCACGTCGGGCAAAAAACACGCCTTCGTCTCTTGGGAAAATAATGCCGTTCACCCGATGAGCATGTTGAATGGGTCTGATGTAGGTGTAAAGAAATTCTTCTTGGTTTCGCTGAAGACGATAGAGCCGCTCATGTTGCATCCAGCTCATCCCAAACATCATGCGAAACAGCTCAAAGCCCAGCACATAGTTGAAAACATTATTTCGCTCTTCAGAGTTAAAAACGAGCTTGAGAGCAGATTCTAGATAGAGATCGGGTGTGCAACGAGCATCTTGAGCTGAATGAATGTAGAACTGGCGAATGTATTGTCTCAGAGTGGCTTCACTCAGCTCTTTGTGAATGTGAAACTCTTTTAAATACTGCGTGACAAGTTGTCGAGTTTCTCGGTCTTCTAGCTTCCGCGCCACTAGACCATCGGCGGTGTAATTGTCTAAAAACTCAGCCTGGGCTTCAGGAGAAGCCACACACATGAGGTAGCAGAGAGACAAGACATTGCGTCGCTCTCGCCAAGAAAGCCGTCTGAACCAGGTTTTTGCTTCGTCAGGAAGGCGGCCAAGAAGGCTACCTGCGGTCATTTCATCTGACATTGCACGTGCGTAGTCGTGGTTTTTGTCGATAACTTGCATGCCGCACCACACGTGAGAGGACAGTCTGGGATTAAGCGGTAGAGAGCACCAGAACGCAATAGTTAGAATTCCCAGTTTTTATAAAACTTGATGGCGATCTTTAGTAATCTTTGGCTAATGTTCTCATACCTAATTCTAAATTTGACGGATATTGCGGTGATCAATACGATTAGCCCCTTGGAGAGGCGATAGGTACAGGTGCAAAAAATAGGGTGGCTCCCGAAAGATGCGGCAGCAACTCCCTTTCGAATCGCGTTTTTCTTGATTGGGTGAGCCTAGCCTAATGTTCAGCCAGGGCAGCCAGGGTTTCCTTCATCCGTTTTAGCGCAATCTGGATATTCTCCAACGAATTAGCGTAAGACAACCGCAGGTATCCGGTGCCGTAGACTCCAAATGACGAGCCTGGTAAGACCGCGACACCTGCTTTTTCTAGAAGAAGATCGGCGATCGCGCGATCGCTCATCGATAATTGACTGACATTCGGAAACGCATAGAAAGCTCCGGCTGGAGTCAGGCAGGAGACTCCAGGAATGTCGTTGAGTCCGGCAACGATGGCGTCTCGTCGCTGACGAAACTGATTGACCATCTGCGTGACAAAATCTTGATCGCTCGTCAGCGCAGTGACTCCCGCCATTTGGGTAAACGAGCAGGTAGACGAATTGGAGTTAATCATCAACTGCTCTAGCTTCTGAGCCAGGGGCAACGGCGCAACCGCATAGCCCAAGCGCCATCCGGTCATGGCATAGGTTTTAGAATACCCATCTAAAATCACAGTTCGTTCCATCATGTTGGGCAGACTGGCAATGCTATGAAACTCTCCTTCGTAGAGCATCCGCGAGTAGATCTCGTCGGCGAGAATCATAAAGTCATGCTGATGGGCAAGATGGGCGATCGCCTCCAAATCTTCGAGGGTTAGGGCTCCCCCCGTCGGATTTTGGGGTGAGTTGAGAATCAAGAGCTTGGTCTTGTCTGACACCCGAGCCTTCAGCTCGTCAATCTGAAACCGAAAGCCGACCGATTCTCGCAACGGCAGGGGAACCGGGGTCGCATTGACGAAGTTGATCATCGATTCGTAAATCGGAAACCCCGGATTGGGATAAATCACCTCATCGCCAGCTTCTGCCAGCGCCAACAAGGTGAAGAAAATTACGGGTTTTGCCCCAGGCATCACGATCACGTTGTCAGGAGCCACCCGAATCTGGCGAGTTGTGCTGATGTAGTGGGCGATCGCCTCTCTCAATGGGGGCAAGCCAGCCGCAGGCCCATAGCCCGTATAGCCGTCTTTCATGGCCTGGTAAGCAGCATCACAAATATGAGGCGCGGTGGGAAAGTCAGGCTGCCCAATCTCAAGATGGATGATGGATTTGCCCTGGGCTTCTAGGTGTTTTGCCTTCGCCATCACCTCAAAGGCCGATTCTGTTCCTAGTCGTTCCATTCGCTGTGCAAACTGCATGGCGTGCTCCCTCCCAGGATTCGTGGTCATCATGATTGCCGCTGCATCTGGCTCCATTATCGTTCGCAAACCCTATCCGCTAGGACGAATGCAATGGGTTTTAACCTGTTGCGCGGTAGAGATGCTGGATTGAGATGCTGGATTACCCGTGGCAGAGAGCCCGATAGTTTAAACAACTGCAAAGAAGCGTAAACCATTCCAAACAAGAAGGTTAAGGTGAGGGCGATCGCCCGTTTAGACGTGCTACGTTACACCCATTCAGAAGGTAAAACTAGCATTCAAGCACACAGCATCAAGACGTTTTTGAGACGTATGGTTTGATGTGTTGCTTAAAGAATTCGCAGACATAGACCTGTTTAACGCCGTCGGGCAAAAAGTTGCTGTGTTGATTGCTTTTTTCCTTATTAATACGAATTCACTCTACATGAGCGTCCTGGGAGGGTAGCTATGGTTCTCCAAACACCACCACCACCATCAATTACACCCCGCCAAATGAACCTGCTGCGTGTTGCAGCCTACATGGCGTGGTCTGATGGGGGCTTGGCTGAAGAAGAAGCGGATGTCATGCTCGATCGCTTCTGTCGCATCTTTTCTAAGAGCGATGCTCAACAGACCCAACTGCGGGAAGAACTGCGAGATTATCTCATGCAGAATATTCCTCTGACTGAGCTAGTGCCTAAGCTTCAGACCGTAGAGGAAAAAGAACTCGCCTTGCGGCTTGGGTATGAGGTGATCTCTGCCAGCGCCCGCGTGCCGGAAGAAGAGGTGATTAATGAAGACGAAGAGCAAGCCTATCAAACCCTGGTAAACCTACTCGCACTGCCGTCAGCAACCGTTGATCGGATTGAGTCTGAGGTGGAGTCAAAAGGCGAAGGCTCCGACGATGTGTTTGATCGCATGGAAGCTCAATTGCGAGCCTTCTTTCAGAAATAAGGCGTGTTCGCTGAATATCGGACTCGATAGTCACTGACCCAAAACCGACTCACTAAGCTGAAGAGTTACGTCTGATGTGAATTGATGTGTCCCGCAAGGCTGCACCTCAATCACTGCAACGCCCGCAAATCAATTGCGGGCTATGGCAGCATGTCCGTTAAAACGGACGAAAACCTGTTTGCAAGGCCATCAGCCCACTTCTAGTGGGCTTCCCAGATTAGTCCGCAATTGATTCCTACTACATTACGCAAGAGCAGCTAGAAGCATCACGGGGCTTACGTCTTACCGGAAAGTTGCGCTCCCTCCATCAGGTGGTGTAGCCTGCTCATCCCCCTCCAGATGGTCTTCACCCCAGGCTCAGTCTGTCCCGTCTTGTCCAAAAAGCCGCCCAACCGGGCAATCCAATGAATCGCCTGAGCAAAGCTGGGTGGTTTTTTGGAGCGGTTTTTGGGCTCAAACTTGCGCTGCAATAGGGTCCACTCTACTGCCGTCAGAACCTGTTAGCAAGAGTCCTGTGGGTGGTGTCTCGCGTGGTACGTGAGACACAATATTCGGGTGGCGACGATGGAATACGTTGCAAGCGCCTTTCGCTCGATAGTTGCAGCGCTTCCATACGACAGCCTTGCTTGAGGACGTAGTGGAAGCGCTCGACCCACCACCGATAGGTGTACCACCGCACACATCGCCAAGCCTCTTCGCTGCTCGTAATCGGTAAGCTCATGAGCAAGAGCCAGCGGATGGGCTCTTGTCCTTTGGGAGGATCGATTTCCTCCACCCGCGATTGGCAGTTCCGCAGGAACTTCATGTTATGGCTCGCACTTCAGTCGCAAACGCTGTTGCACAGCCATACCGAGAATTGCTGCTTCTCCTCGCATGGGATGGCGATCGCCCCAAACCGAAGCATCAGCCGCACCCTTCTATGACTTAACTTTTTGAACCTGAGGAGTAACGCCATTGCGCTTGAGACAAGCTAAAAATTCAACTTCGCTGTCTTCGAGTGCGTATTCGTCATAGTTGCTTTTGGTATTGAAGACTTTTTCCAAGAAATCGTTACCTGACTCGCGCAAGGCCCGATCCAAATCTCCTTCACTGAGCTGAGACGGAAGACACTCTGCTACAGCGGTGAGATCGCTGCCATCAGGAGCGATGTATGCCTCAGATGTTGACGCGATTGCTCCATCAATCGACCCAACCCACATCAGTACACAGCTTACAAACGTAGCAAAGAGTCGGGTCATAAACTGCTTCACTGAACCCGTCTTGGTGTGAGGCATGGTGCGTTGAAGACGTTGCATAAACATAAAAGATGAGCTCCTTGATTAAACATGTCCCCTGCATGTTAACGATAATTTACTAAGAAATGTTAAATATGGTTGATATTTATCTCGATTTATAGGTTTGGCGATCGCCAACGTCTTTCGTGGGGTTGAGATTGCATCTCTTTTCTATGCCTTTAGAGAGATAAAGCAAAAATCTGGCTTCATTCACGGAAAATTAAGAGTTCATCACACGGCATCTACGGTCTCCAAAACAGGCTATGAAAGCGCTTGTGTCAAACTGCTTAACTGTCTGGGCAAGACAGCCTGTGCAATCTTTCAAAAGATAGATCTATAAGTCACACGTTACAGTCTATGATGGAGAATGTTACAAACTTTAACAAAAAGATATTGACAACCAGTTAATGATATGGCTTGTAAACATACTCATGACGAGTATGCGCTCAAAAACTGTTAGTATCTGGTTTGTTAATCGATTGTCATCGTCAAATCCCAATTTGGAAATTTCAGCTTAGAAAGTAAAGTTCAGTTGGGTTTCAATTTGGCGAGTTGAGCAAGAGATTGCCGTAAACCCCCAAGAGGACATCTATGCCTTTCACAATTGACACAGCTCGTAGTATCTTTCCTAATACGTTAGCTGCTGATGCTGTGCCTGCGACCGTTGCTCGGTTCGAACAGCTAGGTGCAGAAGATCAGTTAGCGCTTATTTGGTTTGCCTATCTGGAGATGGGCAACACTATTACTGTTGCAGCTCCAGGCGCTGCCAATATGCAGTTTGCCGAAAACACGCTCAGTCAGATTCGGCAGCTGTCGTTTCAAGAGCAGTCTCAGGCCATGTGTGACTTGGCAAACCGGGCTGACACGCCAATCTGCCGCGCCTATGCCACTTGGACTCCCAATATCAAACTAGGCTTTTGGTATCGCTTAGGAGAATGGATGGAAGAGGGAATCGCAGCTCCCATTCCTGAAGGCTATCAGCTCTCAGCCAATGCTGCCGCAGTGCTGCGTGATATTAAGAATCTAGAGTCAGGCCAGCAAATTACGGTATTGCGCAATGCAGTTGTCGGCATGGGGTTTGATCCTAAAAAGATCGAAAACTATACCCGAGTCTCTGAACCTGCTGTGCCACCCACAGACATGAATCAGCGTCAGCCCGTGGCGATCGCAGGCGTCACAAATCCGACGGTGATGGATTATATGAATAACCTCAACGCCAACGATTTTGACGCCATGGTTGAGCTGTTTGACCCTGACGGCGCTTTGCAGCCTCCTTTCCGGAGACCCATTGCAGGCCGCAGCGCCATTCTCCAGTTTTTGCGTGAAGAATGCCAAAATTTAACCGTGCAGCCAGAAAAAGGAGTATCTGAGCCCGCCGAAGAAGGCTTTGCCCAGATTAAGGTCACAGGCAAGGTTCAAACTCCCTGGTTTGGAGCTAATGTCGGCATGAATATTGCCTGGAGATTCTTGCTTACTCCTGGCGGAAAGATCTTCTTCGTTGCCATTGATTTGCTAGCTTCTCCAAAAGAGTTGCTAAACCTATCTCGATAAAAACTGACTCTACGGAGCTTTGAGCAAGGCTGGCATATCAATATTTGAAAGCCTTGCTATGAGCTAAACATTGAGAGCTTCAGCTCAGAAAAATTCCTGGAATATGGGTCAACCACGGCTCATTTCCAGGAATTTTTTTCTTTTGACTTTGAAGACTTAATGTGGAGGGTGGAGATAGCCTAACCTCTTCGACATCATTAAAAGCCAATCTCTAAAAAAGCCAATTTCTAAAGGATGTAACAAGTAGGTGGCTTTTTGTGTTTATTTGCATAATTCGCTAATATAAGTAAAGTTGTAAAGTTAGATTACAGAATCTCATATTTCAAGCATGCACGTTAAAAGTACCCAATGGTCAGTAGCAGAAAAGAAAATCGTAGAAAACGCCTTTAGCCAAGCCCATCAGCGAGAGAGTGAGGCTTTGTTGCAGCTCGTTCAAAGAGCAGCAGAGGCGATCGCCACATTAGAAGATGCATGGCAATTAAATGATTTTCTCAGTTCCAAACGTCACGAAATCGATGGCAAATATGACGACCAGCCTGCGATGCTCCTTTTTACCCTGGCTGCATTAGTCAGAGAGGGTTGGTTAAGCCTTCAAGAGCTGAACGGGTTAGACTCAGAGAAGCTCAGAAGAATATCAGCTTTGACGCGGATGTAATTTTCTCTTTAGCAATTCTTCTCTTTGCTTAAAGCGTCTCAAAAGTAATATTGTCTCGCTCTGGCTGATTTACAAGAGTTCCTCTACGCTAGCGTAAACTTCAACATCGCGTTTAAGGAATTACGAACCTTCGTTTTAGGACTCTCTGCGACTGTCGTCATCAACATCGCGGCATTCCGAAATCAAAATGAAGCCCTCGGCGATCGCAAGCAACTGCTCAAGATCACCAAGGTCGGCTCCAAATCTTTCGAGAAATATGCCGAACCTCTGCGCATTCGCGATAGCAAAAATCCATTAGACAAAAGGCCGTTCACCCCGAGAGCTATGGTGTTGTGATGGCGATCGCCATCGATGTGAGCATCTTCCTCGATTAGCTCACGCAAGTTGCCACTAAACTCAAAACCACCAATTTAGAAAAATACCTTGCTAATACGCTTGTTCGCCCACCCTGCACGACATCCTTCAAACGCTAGAAAAGCAAAGACGAGATCCTTGCGATGTATTCATTGATGCAGAAATTAAAGAAAGGATTAATGAAATCTCAGATCTCTCAGGAGGGATAGAGCTAGAAGGGAGCGTCACTAAAGTCACGAATTTTGGTGCATTTGTCGATATCAGGGTTTACCAGGACAGCCTCGTTCACATTTTCCAACTCTCCGACCGATTCACCTCCGACCCGAAGGAAATCGTCAAGATAGGTCAGGTGGCAAAAGTTAAAGTGCTGGAGGTCACGAAAAGCTAACGCGCATCAGCCTCTCCATATGATTGGGCCAAAGGAATGGGCACAGCCAAAAAGCGAGATAAAACACCTAGTGCTTCCGTTGAGTTGAGAAGGTCTGGAAGGTCAGACTAAAAAAAAGTCTCTGACGCCAATCCTCCACATCATTAGATGACCTGAAAGCCCGATTTAACGAGAGACTGTAGCAGGTCGGTTCTTTCTATAGTGAGTCAGGGTCTCTATCGTTATGTGACAGACCACTCGCTCTCTGTTTTGACAATACCGAGAAGGTGGCGAGTCCTTGCCCGCCACCTTCTCGGTATTGTCGTCCAAACTGTGAATGGACGGAAACAACATATCTTTATACTTCTTTTAATTTACCCAGGCAAAAATATTTTTTCAATGTGGTGCAGCATAAACATGAGGCGCTTGCACAATATTTTGGATATTTTGATCTATATGAAATGTATTAGCTGACTATGATTTGAGGAAAACTATGTTGAATAATAAAGGAAGTAACGAACAGATTCTTAAAGAGTTTAGGGAAAAAGGGTTTGTTGTTCTTAAAAACTTTTTTTCTCCTGAGGAAGTAGATATTCTTCTAGAAAGAATAAAAAATAAAGCCAGTGAAGGATCTGAGGTCCTGACTAAGGGAGCAATGACTTTTAAAAGTCAAGTTTTTTTGAATGATGATCAAATTCAAAAGATAATTTCTCAACAAAAAGTAATTGATATAGTTCAAGTCTTTGCGGGGCCTAATCTATGGGTTCGGTGGGATCAAGCTGTAGCTAAAGGCCCTGGTGCGGGAGTCTTTCCGTGGCATCAAGATAATGGTTATAACGGATTAAGAACGGAATTTTATCAATTTTGGATAGCGCTGACTAAAACCACGTCAGATAATGGAGCATTGCTGCTTCAGCCTGGAAGCCACAAAAAGAATTTACCTCACAAAAAAGTAGGGAATGAGATGGTTTATGCTGGTGAACCAGAAAATCCAACGCTTATTGAGGCAGAACCTGGAGATGTTACGATCTTCTCTTCATTGATGCTCCACAGTACTAATCCCAACATAACTGAAGAGGATCGTTGGGCATATGTGATCGAATATATGCGGACAAGTGATTATGATCCTCATTTAAAGCCGCCTTACCTAGTCGTGTCTCGTGATGGGAAATCCTGCATAGACTTTGTTTATCAGCAGGAAGGGGCCAAAAATCCTATTAATCGACTCAAGTCAATTTTTGTTAAGAGTCCCTATTAATAATAGCCTGTTTCAGCAAGCTAGAGAGGCAGCTTTTATGCGGCACAGTAAGTTTTTGGCAAGTTGTTAAGACGTAAGCAATATAGAATCAGGGTTTCCATTTTCTATATTTCTTGTGTGGGCAATAATTGTTAACTCTTGAAAAAATAATGCTTCTGAAAGACTTATAACTATTTATGTTTTGTTGAGTTGGATATAGAAAACAAACACCTACGTGACACCAATATGGAATATCGAAATTTGGGTAAGACCCAGCTTAAGGTTTCTGCTTTTGCTATGGGCACTTATCAATTGAGTGGGGCATTATGTATTGATGGAAAAGCTGATGGATTTCCTGATATTGGTTATGAAGAGGCGGTAAGACTCATTCATTTCTGCGAAGATCAAGGGATTAACGTTGTAGATTCGGCAGAAATCTATGGGGCTGGTGAAGGTGAACGTCGAGTTGGCAGTGCTTTGAAAGGTAGAAGAGATCGCTGGATTATAAGTACTAAGTTTGGATGGAGAGTAGGAGAACAAGGCAATAGAATTACTGACTCTCACTCAAGCACAATTCGGACAAGTCTTGAAGGGAGTCTGAGACGACTAAATACTGATTATGTAGATATTTATCTGTATCATACGCCGCCTCATATCGAGGATATTGAAAAAGGTATTAGTGTTTTAGAGAGCCTTAAACAAGAAGGAAAAATTCGATTTTATGGAATTTCTACCGATAGCCCTATTGTACTATCTAGCCTCTTAGATAGAGGTAATATTGATGTAGTTCAGTTTGAGCAATCACTGCTCAAAAAACCAAGAAAAATGCTGGAACTTTCTATCAAAAATAATCTTGGTATCATGGGGCGTGGAGCGCTGTCGTCAGGTATGCTGTCTGGCAAGTATTTTCATAATAAGCCCCAACTTTCGCACGAAGATATCCGTAAGGATTGGTTTGATTCTACAAATCTAAATCAGTTTTCGACCTACGAAAGACTGGTTCCTCCAGATTGTTCTATGGTGATGCTTGCTCTACGATACCTTTTAGACATAAACACTAGTCACACCATTGTGTTAGGAGGGAAAAGCACTTCTAACTATAAAGAATCTTTGCAGGCGTTGGAGATACCGCCACTTAGTCCTAGTTTGCATAAGCAACTTGCTAATATCAGTCGTCTATTCTACTTAAAGCGCGCTATGACCAGTGTGCGATATAAAGGACAAAAGCTTCTGAAAAAATTGATTTAGCGATTTTCATGCGAAACTTTAAATGCGCAGTCAGAGTATTTGCATCTAATATTCAATAGCAATGATAGGGGTATCTTGACACGCGATTTTCCGGTAGGCTTGGTATCAGCATAGAGGCTTTACTTGGCTTCGAGTGAGAGAGCACGTGTCACCTTTTAAAGAGAAAAATAAATTTATCATTCTCGTGCCAAATTTTAGGTCTTGACGGACGTGATTCTAAAAAGTGACGCGCAGTCGGGTGAGATTATGTCGTACTAAGACGTAAAATTAAGGATGCTAGGCGTTAACTTAGCTAGATTTTCTCTTCACCGAGTCAATGAAGGCCACCACGAAAGTGGGATGCTCCCGGCCACCACTAACGCAAGAAGGATTTTCAAGAAGTTGAAAATCCTTCTTGCGTTAGTGGTGAACTAGAAATTTGTGTGAGCGATTCGATGATAGATTTGGCGCTTAAGGCCGAGGCTAAATCTGCATCGAATGTTTAAGGCTGATGAGCAGGGGCTTGTCAGTCTTTCCTCATCCTGATAACCTCATCTAGAAATCTGGCGAGCTTATGGTCAGCGATACGCCATCACGAGGCTTGTCAGGTCAATACCTTTTCTAAATATGGTTAAAGGGAATTGGCACATATGTGCGATAAAGCACAGATGCCCAATGTCATTTACCGCTTAGATTATCTTGTACTCATCGCTGAATGGATTGATTAGAAGAGCACCTGAACTAATACGGATTAAGATTAAAGCAAATGCAAGGAATCTGGAAAGTTCTCAAGCCTTATCTACTAGTCACACCACAGAGCATCGTTTTTCTATTGTTCTTGGTGTTTCCCATCATCATGATCGCCGTGGTCAGTTTCTGGCAGTTCAACGGCTATTCTATGGTTCCTGCCTTTACCTGGAGCAACTATGGAATGATCTTTTCTTCTGATGTTGCATTACGCACCTACTTCAATACGTTTAAATATGTATTTCTGGTCTGGTTTTTTTCTCTCGGCTTGGCCTTTCCAGTCGCTTATTTCCTTACATTTTATATCGACAATTTACGTTGGAAAATTATTCTTTTTTTAGTGTGTACAGTCCCGTTTTGGACATCAAATATTATTCGAAATATCTCTTGGGTTCCTCTTTTAGGGCGTGAAGGTTTAGTCAACCAGATATTGGTTTCAATAGGCTTAGTGCAAGAGCCTCTAGAGTTTCTGATCTATTCAGATTTTGCCGTTGTTCTTGGGCTTGTCCATCTCTATACCTTTTTCATGATTGCTCCTATTTTTAATAGTCTCATGCGAATTGAGCGTGATCTCATCACCGCAGCACGAGATATGGGAGCTTCAGGTTTCCAAGTTCTGAAAGAAATTATTTTGCCCTTAGCGGCTCCAGGCATTGCCATCGGCTCCATCTTTATTGTGACGCTGGTGATGGGAGAATTTCTCACCGTGCGGCTCATGGGAGGCGGGCAATCGGCTTCAGTTGGTAAGCTCATCAGCACTCAAATCGGTAGTTTGCAATATCCGCTTGCGGCAGCCAATGCCGTGATTCTGTTGATCGTGACGCTGATTATGGTAACTGGAATTTTGCGGGTTGTTGATATTCAAAAAGAGCTATAGGAGCACACTAGGTTAGAAGCATACTAGGTTATTCATCATGCAAAAACGATCGCCAACTTTCGTTCTATTAGCCATCTTTTTCAGCTTATTTGTGCTGTTCCTTTATGGCCCCATGATTACGATTTTCATTCTGTCGCTCCAAGGGCCAGATGGAGCTTTGACATTTCCCGTTCGGAGTTTTGGGTTTTATTGGCTAGGGCAGGTATTTCAAGAGCAACGAGTCGGCAATTTTGTCGAACCCTTCTTCCGATCGCTCCTCTTAGGTTTTAGCGTTGCAGCGCTTTCAATTTTAGTCAGTGTTCCGGCAGCGATGGCCTTTCGCAAGCGATTTAGGGGGTCAACTATTATCTTTTACCTGACGATCGCCAGTCTTATTGTTCCGAGTGTCTTAGTATCGCTAGGCATTGGTATTGCATTTCAGGTTCTTGGATTTCCAACTAAGTGGTTTTCATCAGGCTTAGGGGCTCATTTAACCTGGACGGTGCCATTTGCTTTTTTAATTATGATGGGGGTTTTTAATCGCTTTGAGCCTTCTTATGAGGAAGCTGCTAATGATTTAGGAGCTAGTGGAACCAAAACATTTCAAGAAATTGTGCTGCCGTTGATTGCACCGAGTTTAATTGGAGTGCTCATCCTTGGCTTTACGCTTTCTTACGATGAATTCACGCGGACATCGTTGGTGTCGGGTCAATACAATACCTTGCCACTAGAAATCTTTGGTATGACCACTAATGTCACCTCTCCGGCTCTTTATGCATTGGGGACTTTGACGACTCTGTTTTCCTTTAGCGCGATCGCCATTGGTCTGTTTTCTTATCAGGCTTTCGCGCGACGCTAGCCCCAAACCGTCTTGTTTCGACAAATTCGATGACCCGCTGACTGAAGCCATTGGCCGCTGGGGCAATTTCATCAATCAGGAGCCGTGTGGGTCGCTGACCGACTTGCTCTGGGGCTTGCGGATCGATTTGGCTCACCGGATCTAGGAATATCGCGGTCTGGGTGCTTATTCAGAAAGCACTCGCTTTTATAACTGATGTTCATTGGTGTGTTGAGCGTATCCACCCCACGGTTGAGACCCTGATATCTAACAATAATGTCTAATGTAAGATGTGAGCCTCAATCATTCATAAGCTCAGCAACGTAGTAGATTACTAACACCATGAATAAAAATGCACTGATTCAATGGATAGCCTACACAATCCGCTCTTGACTGCCCAGATTGAAATTCTGGTTTTGCTTCTAGTGGCTTGCTTGGGAGCAGTCACTCTAAAACGCCTCAATTTTCCTTACACTGTGGGGCTAGTGATTATTGGGCTAGGGTTGGGATTGTTAACGCAAACCGGGTTTCCCTTCGAAACGCTTAATGCTCTCACCCTCTCTCCCAATCTGATCCTTTATATTTTTGTCCCGCCGCTGATTTTTGAATCAGCTCTGAACTTAGACAATCGAATACTGCTTAAAACATTAACCCCAGCGCTGATTTTGGCAGGGCCAGGGTTACTGATCTCGGCGTTAATTGTCGGCAGTAGCCTCGCCTGGTTAACGCCCTTATCTCTTGGGGGAGCTTTTCTGTTTGGCGCACTGATTTCAGCGACTGACCCAGTCGCTGTGATTGCCCTGTTTAAAGATTTTGGTGTTCCCAAACGATTAACAATGCTGGTCGAGGGCGAGAGTATGCTCAACGACGCCACTGCCATTGTTTTATTTGACCTGGTATTGGGGGCGATCGCCGCCCGAGAATTTGGGGTGGGTACCGTAGAGCAAGCGTCGGTCAATATCTTTGTTGTGTTGGGCGGCGGTCTGCTCGTAGGTGCAGTCGTTGCCTCGATCATGGGCTACTCTATTGCCCAAGCACGCCACAACTCCCTGATTCAAACCACGGTCACTATCATTGTGGCCTATGCTTCATTTATTGCTGCCGACCATTTTTTCCACGTTTCCGGTGTTATTTCAGTCATGATGGCTGGCCTCGTCGTAGGTCGTTATATTGATCATCGCCTCGTGCCAGATGTGCGCCGCTACCTGCATGAGTTTTGGGAATATGCTGCGTTCATTGCCAACAGTCTAATTTTCTTGCTGGTGGGCATTACCACGTCTGGTTTTATCTTCCAGCTTCAGTCTAGTAATGTTGCTCTATGGCAGTCGGTTGGCTGGGCTATTTTGATGGCCGTGGTGGCTAGAGCGGTTGTGGTGTTTGGCCTCACTCCAATTTCTAATCGGTTGCAGCGCAACACAGAACCCATCGGCTGGCGCTTTCAGGTCATCGCTTTTTGGGGCGGGTTGCGAGGTGCTGTGGCTCTAGCCCTAGCCTTGAGCTTACCCAGCAATTTCCCTAACCGGGAATTGATTATCGCGATGACGTTGGGAGTTGCTCTGTTTACCACCTTATTTAGCGGCACCACGACGGGCAAAGTGATTCAATATCTGAAGGTGGATGAGCCACCTATCTTAGAATCCCTTGGTAAAGCCCAGGCTACGGTGCTCGCCAAGCGGGAGGTTTTACGATATTTGCATAAGCTAGGAACGGTCGGCCTGTTTGATGAAGCCGTGATTTGCCAGCTTCGGCAAGACTATCAGAATGCCTTAGCCAATGCGGAACAAGAGGTCGCTGCGATTTGGGATGAACTCAAGAAAAATCCTGGACTAGGGCGGCAAGTCTTTTGGCTACAGGGCTTAGAGATTGAGCAGCGAACGTATCGAGCGCTCCATGATCAGGGGCTGCTGTCAGATTTGGTGCTGCGGAAGCTTAACCAGTTATTAGACTCTAAACGAGATGATGTGCTGGCCAATAACATTCCGCCGAAGATGCCTCCCATGTGGGCGTCTGAAACACCCCTAGAACATTTTGCAGCACAGCATATCCAACGATTTGCCGTGGCTCGCTCTTGGTATGTTCAGCGGCGGCATCGACGTTCAATGGTGCGATATGAGTATCATGCTGCAACAGCTTATGTGGGGCGCAAAGTGGCTCAGCGAATCCAGCATTTGGAAGAGGAGCATGCCGTCGAGCCGATCATTGCGGAAGACTGTATCGAGTTTTATCGCAGTAAAAGCGAGCGGGCATTTCGGCAACTGTCAGTTATCGGCGTAAATCGCCATGGGCTGGCGATCGCCCTTCAAACCCAAGTAGCTAGCCATGCGGCTCATATCAGCGAAGGAGAAGTATTTGAACGACTCGTATCGGAGGGCATCATTCCTGAAAGTGCGCTCAATGATATTCGCACCTTAATTGATCAAGAAAACTTGCATTTGTAATCTGCATTTGTAACTTACATTTGTAACTGGCAGATGTAACTTGCATTTGTCAATTATTGCCGTGGATGACTCGTTCAGCCGCTACTACTGCTTGACTGAAGAATCAAAAGAACAAGCAACAAAGCCACGGATAAAACCACTCCTTCTAGAGCGATCGTTTCTGCTAGCCACGTAAAAAATTTCATCTCTAGCCCTCGTGATAGTGAGAAAGGTCGAATGGTTTCTACGTTAGAAGGGCGACATCCCATTCCTGTGGCATTGTTGTGACCTCATGGTCACAAAACAAACGTCAAGTCTCCAACGTCAAGTCCCCAAACCCAGGGGCTAAAGCTCCTCCGCGCTCACTAGCCCAATCAGAATTACGATTACTCAGTCGCAGAAGGCTCAAACAGAGCTGCGAGGGCTTCTTCTAAGGTGGGTTCCATCACAACCTGATCTCGAAAGACCACAATCACACGGGTCAGCTCAGGTAATTTGCTGTCTTCTGCCTCTAGATATAGAGGCTGCACGTAGAGGAGAGATTGTTCTACCGGAATGATTAGCAAGCTGCCTCGGTTGACCCGAGAACCCTGCTGATTCCACAGGGAAATTTGCTCTGAAATCAGCGGATTCTGACTAATGCGAGCCTCTACTTGTTGAGGGCCAAAGACAAGGCTCTCTCGCGAAAACTGATAAACCAAAAGCTTGCCATATTCTTCTTCATCACATCGGGCCGCCATCCAGGCAATCAGGTTTTGCTTGTTGACCGGAGTAAAGGCAGATAGCAGAACAAACTCAGCACTGAGGCTAGAGTTGGCATTGGCATCGATAGACGACAGCTCCAAAATTAGGTAATGGGGAGACATGGGTTGGGATTGCGGAGCCGATGGAGGCAAGGTGGGATTGAGCAGCCAGTCGCTGGTGCTGCTTTCGCTACCGGGGCTATCGACCTGGCGAATCTGATCGGGGATTTGCCACAGGTCTTCTTTGTTGTAGAACACCTGGGCATCACTCATGTGGTACGTGGCATATTGCTCAGTCTGAATCTGAAATAAGTCGGGTGGATAGCGAATGTGCGATCGCAGCTGGGGCGACATTGCTTCCATCGGCTTAAACAAACTGGGATAAATTTTCTGATAGGTTGCGATAATAGGGTCTTCAGGATCAGCCAGATAGAAGTCTACGCTGCCGTTGTAGGCGTCTACGACGACTTTCACAGCATTGCGAATATAGTTAAACTCGCCGGAGGGGGTCGGTTCACTGTATGGATAGTAACGGCTCATGGTGTAAGCATCAATCATCCAATACAGACCGTCATCGGCAATGACCAGATAAGGATCATTGTCATATTGCAAAAATGGAGCGAGGGTTTCGACTCGCTGCACAATCTGGCGACGGAACAGGAAACGACTTTCGGGGGTAAATTCTTGACTGAGAAGAATTTGCCAGTCGCCAAAGTGCCACGCATAAAACAGTTGCTGCCAAAGTGCCCCAATGGGTAGCCCTCCTGTGCCTTGATAGGTGGCGTAAATGTTGGCGTCTTCTTCGGGGTAGTCGAGTTCTTGGGCGTTGGTGTTGACAAACACGTCGATGTCAGTCAGTTCGCCAAAGTAAATGGCTGGGTTTGCAATCGGAAATGCTTCTGCCGCTGCAGGCTGGGTGGCGCGAGGGGGAATATCTTGAATAAAAAAGTCTGGCAGCCCGACCCGTGTCACGACATTCACGGGGCTGAGGGCAAAGCCATAGCCATGGGTGTAGAAGAAATGATCATTGACCCAAGTGCGGGCCCGCTCAGGAATCAAGCCATAATCTAACTCACGGGCAGAGTGCATCACCTGGCGCAAATTGCCATCAATGGTATAGCGATCGACATCAACGCTGGGAAACTGATAGTAAGGGCGAATTTCTTGGAGCTGACGATAGGCGGCCAGGAGGGGTTCGTTATCCCAGAGGCGAATGTTTTTGAGGGTGGCGGTGTTGCGAGTGAGACTGGCTGGGGTCAGATCGTCTTTTACCTGAAAAGACTGCACATCAACATCGCTCAGGTTGTAGCCCTGACGGGTGAAGGCGATGTTGTACTCAATGTAGGGGCGATCGCGCTCTAGCTCATTGGGGACGACGGCAATTCTCTGCACCAAGTCGGGATAAATCATACCCAGGCCAAAGCTCGCGATGCCATACACCGTCAGAATGGTTAGGAGTCCGATAAATAATCTGGGGTGCCAGTGCCATGCAGGTTCACTTTGAGCCGATGACTTGAAGTAACCCAGTTCAAAATTTGCCACCGCCAAGAATAAGAAGGCGATCGCCCCAACAACTGCAATTCCGGCTAACAGACCATTCACAGGCAACTGGGTATGAACGTCTGTATAGTTAGCCCCCGCAAAAGAGCCTCGGTTTGAATACATCAAGGTGTAGCGAGCCAGCCAGTGACCTGCCCCTAGCAGCAACAGCAACAGCCCGACTAGACCGACCAGATGCCGCTGCATCCGATGAGCCAGCTTAAACTGTGCTTCTCCTGACACCTGTCTCAGCCGGATGCCATAGCAAAAAGCGACCAGCCCCGCAGTGCCCAGCCCGATCCACATCCCCCCAGTATGAAGCAACAGCAACAGGGGCAACCGAAACAGGTAAAAGCCGATGTCATATTGCAAAATCGGGTCAGTCTGATCGACCGATTGCTGAACCAGCGCCACCAAAAAGGTGAACCAGTGATTCATGGCGATCGCTGCGACCGCACCGCTAGCCGCCACTACGATGACGCTCCGCCAATAGCGTTGGGCTTGGGGCCAAGCCAATCTTAGGTTCATCCCCAACCATAGAGCCATTGCGACAAACACGACGATTCCTAACCCCCAAGGTGCAGCGCGATTGAGCCACCACACTTGGCCGTAGCCCAAATGGGCAAACCAGGCTTCGTCAATCCATAACCCAATGCCAATCTGCAACAAGATGCCCAGCAGCAAGAGACCCGCTAGCCCCCCCATCACAATAGCGACCGGATTAGAGATCAGATTTTTCAACGGGGGTTTGGCAGTCATAGGGCATTGACAAACAGTGAGAAGGGCTGGAGCAGCAATCTTGTTTCATCTCTAAATACAGTTGAATGTAGACCCTACTGTATTGATGTGCCAAATAAATGGAGAACTTGTGTCATTGGTATTGAGAGAGCGTAACCAAACCGTAACATTCTCGTCATCTACCTGTCATAGCGTCAGATTAGAGTCATCCCCATGACCGTCGGCGCTAAGCAATTCTCATGCTGATACCTTTGCATTGCTTATCAGGGCTTAAAGACGCTTTAATGCACATCGCTCAACTGTAGAGTTGATCCCTTTAAATTCCCGAACTGCTCATTCCCGAACTGTTCATTCCCGATCTATGGCTGTAGCTATACAACAAGCACAGTTCTCAACATGAGAACTGCGAGTGGGCACGTCTGTTTGTCGCAATCTTAGGACTCTATGAAGCCATATAAAATCGGGCTAGATCGGATCATCTTTTTCAGTGACGCTGTTTTTGCGATCGCAATTACTCTACTGTCACTCGATCTGAGATTACCCGTCAACGCAGGGCAAGATGGTATTTCCAATGACTTAATCCACTTGTGGCCTAAATATCAAAGCTATGTCACGAGTTTTGCAGTCATTGGTCTGTACTGGATTAGCCATCACCACTACTTTTGCTTTATTCGTCGCTACGATTACATCTTTGTGACCATTAACATCGGTCTGCTCATGTGCATTGCCTTTCTACCGTTTGCCACCTCAGTGTTAGAAAACTACGGCACCTATGGCAGTGCTGTCGGGTTCTATGCTCTGTGCATGGCGCTGACTGGGCTGATGAAAACCCTGCTCTGGTATTATGCTTCAAACAATTTCCGGCTGATACATCGTCGCCTATCGATGCAGCGGGTGCGGCGGTTGACCCGGCGAGCCATGATTCCGCCTGTGGTGTTTTCGTCATCGATCGCCATTGCTACCGTCAACCCTGACTTGGCAAAATTGAGCTGGGGGGCGATCGCCCTTGTCTTCTTATAGCTACAGCCATTAGCCTTCGGACATTGTTTGTGGGCGCGCGCCCACAAACAATGTCCATGTCCTAGAAATCGCCTAATTTGGCCTTTAAAGAGGCTCTACATCGGCACAGGTACGGAAGTAAGACCAACCCGAAGAAGGGCTTTCATTGCCTGCTGCATCGATCGCACTCACCTGCCAACGGTAACTGACTCGTCCAGATGAGACCTGCGAGGTGACATTTAGGGACGTAGCATCAACGGTTTGGCGTGTGACCTGAGTCCAGTTTGATGGGGTGGTTTCGTTGACGGTCGAGCCTCCAGATTGCAAGGTCACGATGTAGCGCACTGGCCCCCCATTATCTGATACGGGGTTCCAGCTGAGGGCGACACTGCTGTTGCCACAGAACACATACTCATTGTTTGCCGGGGCGATCGCCGCTGGGGTGGCAGGGGGGGTTGTGTCGGCTACGGCTTCGGCGACTCGCACCCGGATTTGGCGGGTCGCACTCTGGCCGGTGCGCCCCTGGGCAATCAGGGTATAGGTCGCCGACTCCGCCGGAGCAACGGAAACGCAATTACTCGATGGCTCTAAGCGAGAGATACTGCCTGTCGCATCGTTGCGAAGAGAAAGCTGGCTGACATTGGCGACTCGATAGCAGAGATTTGATTGCTCACCTGCGTTGACTTCGCGGGGAGAGGCTTCTAACGACAGAATTTGTGGAGCCGGAATCGCGACCCCGACACCGCTAACAGACACAGTGCGAGGGCTGCCCGTCGCCGAGTCGCTGATGGTCAGAGTTGTGGTGCGATCGCCAATGGTCTCAGGAGAAAAGCGGATGCCAATTTGACATGAGGCTCCAGAGGCCAGCGTTTCATCGGCGCAGCCATTGCTCACGAGGGTAAAATCGTCGCTGGCGGCTAAACTCACGTCGCGCACGCGCAAGCTGCTATTACCGCGATTGGTCAGCGTGATCGATTCTTGACGCTGGCCATTGACCTCTAGTTCTCCAAACACAAGGGGATCAGGGGTGAGGCTAGGGGCAGGCACTCGCGATCCCTGTCCGGTAATGGAGATTTGGCGAGGGCTGCTCACGGCATTATCGGTAATCACAAGAACTGCACTATAGTTGCGCTCAGACTGAGGCGTAAAACTCACCGTAATCCGACAGCTCGAACCGGGCTGCACAGGATTACGACTACAGCCATCTCCCACCACAGAGAAGTTTCCGCTATCGCCCTGGAGTCTCAAATTCTCGATATTGAGGGGAGCTGATCCTGTATTGGAGAGGGTCACCGTCTGACGGGTGCGGCTGCCGATGACGCTCTGGCCAAAGGCAATGCGAGCTGGAGAAATCGACGGTGCCGAAAGTTGACCTGTTCCGGCGAGGGCGCTGGCCCAGCTATATTTGCCTGTTGCATCAGCGATCACAAGGTTGGCCTGATAATTGCCTGCCCCAGGAGGGTCAAAGGCAACGTCAACCGTACAGGTGTCTCCCGGATCGAGAGGTTGCCCCACACAGCTATTGTTGGCGATCGCAAATCCTGAAGCCCCTGTTCCAGTCAGAGTGGCTTCGCCCATGGTGAACGGCACAGCACTGTCGTTGGTGATGTTGAGAGTCTGACTCCCCTGGTTGTTTTGTCCGGCTAGGGCAGGTTCAAACGCCAGCCCTTCAGGGTTAAAGCTAATCTCAGCCGTTGCCCCAATCCCTCTGACAGACATGGTGCGCACATATTCACCTGTGAGATCGGCAATGCGTAGTTTTGTCGAGCGCGGCCCTTCTTCCCGAGGAGCCATCGTGACGCTGACCGTACAGTCATCTCCCGGCAGCAGAGGCGCATCGGTGCAGTCTTCCTCAAGGGAAAAATCGAGGCGATCGTCTTTGCTGAAGGCGACTGATGAGAGAGTAATGGCTTCAGCACTGTCATTGGTGACGGTAACCGAGCGAGATGAGCTTTCGACGTTGAGCAACTGGGGTGGAAACTCAATCGAGTTGGTGCTAAACGTAAACGGCGCATTGTTGAAGGGGAGGGCAAAAAATGCTCCTACGCCCCCTGCGATCGCCGCCACAATCGAGACCCCGACCCAGACATAGGTGCGTTTCTTGTCTGAGGAGGTAGAGGGTGGGCGATAGACCGTCTCGTCAGGGGCGATCGCATCAGGGCCTGCAAGTTGAGTGCGGGGTTGAGATGATAGAGAGTTTCCAGCATTCGTCGCAGCAGCAGACGCCCCAGATCCCGTGAGCCTCTGCTGTTCTGGCTCTAACTCTGTTTCGGGTGGTGGTACCGACTGCACTTGAGTGGTTTGAGATTGAACCGTGGGCGTTTGAGCTGATGCAGGCCGAGGCGGAAGCTGCACCGATTCGGCACGGCTGTCACGAGCCACGGGCTGGCGCGATGGTAAGGTCTGAGTGCTTGGGCGTGGAGCCTCAGCTCGTGTCTTATCCTGAACGGTGTTGGGCTTTAGGTTGGACGTTGCCCGTGCCGGAACCGTATTCGATAAAGCCTCGACCGCAGGAGAAACCACCGAGGAAGATGCCGATGCCGATGCCGATGCCGATGCCGATGCCGATGCAGGCGGCAGCAGCAGATTTAGATTGTGCTGCGAGACAGCAGCCCCAATGGCATTGCTCAGCTGAGTCCGAATTTGGATGGCCTCAGTCAGATAAATGTTGGCGCTAAAGACATCATCAACGGCTAGAGCGCGAGTTCCTAGCTGGTGTAAGGCATAAGCCTCAGCCGCCCCATCACCGAGCGATCGCGCCGCTTCTAGTCCTAAATTCCACACTTGCTGCCAGCGTCCCCAGCGTTTGTTGACGCAGAGCGGCTGATCCATCAACAGCGTAAATTCCCATACGTCTTCCCAATGGCCTTGCTCAGCCGCAATAGAGGTGAGTCGCCAAAACACCTCTAGGGCAGGCGCAAAGGTAACGGGTGCCGCATGTTGTTTGGCCCAGTCTTTGAAGTAGGCGAGCGATCGCTCAATCCAGGGCGACAGGTCCCAAATTTGCTGAAACAGATCCATTAAGTTGCCCGCCAGCTTGTAGCGAACGCCGTCTGTCCAGATTAAGCCTCGATCTTTGAGAATTTGGAAGGCTAAATCGAGATGAGCCGCAGCGGTCAGCGCTTTGAGGTGAGAAGCCGAAATCGGGGTTGAGCCAAATACGGCCAACACCGCCAAGAGTCGTCGCTCGACCTCAGGCAGGTTTGTTGCCGCTCGAATGGTAATCGTCTCAGGAGACTCGCCTGCCTGTAACTGCTGCACGAGATCCTGAAGCCAGCGATTTGATTGGGGCTGGAGCTGAGCATCCGTCGCAGCCCGAGCCGCAGACACCGTTTGAATAATTTGCAGCGGATGCCCCTTCAGCAATCTACACAGCAATTCTGCCTGGGTTCGGTCTTCGTCGTATAAGGTTTGCCCCAGATGCTGCTCGATCAGCTCGATAGCGTCAGGAATCGGCAACCCGCGCATAGGAATCGTGCGGCCCTCACTCCAGCGAGGGCCATCGACAGATGCCATCAGCAGGGCAAGGCCAGTGTCTTCGTCAATCAGGCGATCGATAGCAGTGGCATCAAGCTCGACCTCATCTAGCACCGCAAGAGCCTGGAGCGGCAGCAGCGCTTCGTACAGGGCATCTTCCGTTGGCTTGGTCGGCAGAGAGGTGTTGTATTCGTAGAAGGCATCAAACAGAAACTGAGCCAAGTCTTCTAATGGCTGGTCTTGCACCCGGCAATACACGACTCCGTCGGGAAACTGGGTGCTCACCTGGGGCAAGTGAGCCAGGTGACGCAACAATGCGCTTTTGCCTAACCCCTGATCTCCATGAAATTCAACGGGTAACCCCACCCGCAGAGCCGATAGCGCCTCCTGGGTTTCAGGGTGGCGATCGAGCAACCCTCGAAAGGGCGCACAGTAACGATCGGGCGTGGGGCGGTGGCGACGGCTGGGCTGCAATGTCGGCTCTTGTCGCAGATAAACGATCGCCCCATGAGCCGTGGGGTGCAGAGCGCGATCGCCCATCACCACCGGATCAACAGAGGCTTGCGGCTGCACATGAACCCGCACCAGAGACTCAGCTTCGGCTTGCTGAACCCTGACCCCATCCGCAGTGGGAGCAAGGCGAAAGCGATATTCCCAAGCGGTGCGGCTGTCGCCGAGCTGTTGCGCCTGCAAGCTGACTGACTCAAGCGAGCGACAGGCTAACCGCTTCATGCCTCGCTGCATCAGCGGAGCGATGATTTTCTGATCAGGAATCTGTGACCCTCTCAACATCAGATGGAGATGGTGGCCCTCGACCGATGCCTTAACCCCGACCCCGTGACTGGATAGCGTTCGGTTGAGAAGGTTGGCGATCGCTCCTGCATCACCAGCACGGGCATATTCAAAGATTTCAGCGGAGTGCATGATGGGTTCGGTAGAGTGCATGGCAGTATGCGGGAGAGTCTGAACCATAAGAGAGCGATCCTTTCAGACATAGTCTTCAGCGGGTGAATAGGCTCATGCCAATCGCTAAACATGAAGGGAGCCCGAGAGCGTTTTCAAATTTAGAGGATGCAATTCATCAAGAACTGAAATCCAATCGGCAACAACCTAGTTTTGACCTTATCGGAAGGGTTGAAACCCGCGCTTCCATTGCTATGCCAGTTTTTTAGGCGATCGCACTGTAATTCCACAGTATCTGAAAACCAGACCAGAAATAGAGCTTATCGATGAGGCTGAGAGCGCCACGAGCCTTGATTTTCAAGGGAAGTCTAGAAGGTTTGGCGATCGCCCGTCGATTCTCCAAAGCGTTTCAAATCTCTTCCGATTAGCTCTTCTGACTAGACAGATTCAAAAGTATCTACCCTAGCCTGTCTTCGGCAATAGAGATTGAGCGGAAGAATATACGAGTGATTAATCACTAAAAAATACAGCTTTTTTTCGAGTGCCCATTGCAAGAATTTAAGACGTGACAATCACAAAACCAGCTCGACTAGAGTCTAGAATAAACTCACAATCTTCTATCTACAATCTTTCAGTTGTTTCAGTCACTTGTCAGGACGGCTTTCATCTAAAAGCCAAAACTCTTGCAATCCACACGTCAAAACACTCGATTCATTCACGACGCGCCCCCCGTTGAGCAGCGCCCTTAGTAGAGAAAGAGTCGTTGCGCGGCCCGAGTCACCGCCACGTAGAGAAGCTGATTGCGCTCGTAGATATTGCGATTGACATGGATATTGGGCATATCGACAAACACATTTTGAAAGGTCGAGCCCTGAGATTTATGAATCGTCAAACAGTAGGCGTAGCGCAAGTCGTGAAATAGCAGTTTGAGTTCCCAAAACTCACGCCAGCGTTTTTCTTCTGCATAAAGCTGAAGCTTCCGCTTAAACTCAAACTCGCTTTGCTCATGCAAGACCGTAAGGGTGCGATAGCGCTCGTCATCGGTCAACACGCTGAGAAACCAAACCTGCCAATGCCCCTGGTGGCCTTCTTC
>JBARXP010000453.1:0-2201 GCA_049647405.1 Elainellaceae cyanobacterium
CGGCATGCAGGATCACGTCCTTTGGGGACTGAGCACCTTTGAACGACACGATCTGACGGACCTCATCGGCAAGTCACGCTGGCTGATAGACCATCACGCCAAAGCTGCGACAGAACCTTCAACACACTGCAGCCAAGTCAGCATGGCTGAACAACTTGATGATGCCTCAGAACTTCATTTCATATCCCAGACTCAGACCGAAGCTTTCGAAGTCACTTGCGCCGATACCGTCATAGAAAGTAGCAGCACTTAACTGCCGGTTGGCTGACATTACCCGATTGACCCCCAATTCGACCCGCCCGCGTCCCCCTTCAAAATCAGGGACAATCGTCGAAGCAAATCCGCTGCCGCCGGTCTGCGACCAGATACCGGAGACCCCTCCTGAGACTTCAAGCTCTCCCGTGATGACAGGAAGGGACCGCTTGAAATCCATACCAATCTCGATCTGGCCAAGGCTGATGCCCTGCTCCGGGATCATGTTGCCCAGACTATCGACATAGCTCTTCTGCTCATCCGTCACATAGGACGCATCGAAAAATGGATAAAGCGTGGTGGCGGGATCGTAGGTGTACTCTCCCGTCACCTTGAATTGCGCAAGCGCGCGTGTGGTGTCGAAATCGTCCTCGTAAGTTCCGAATGGCGAGATCGTGTTGCGCGTTTCGCCGTAGAGAAGCCGGCCTTCGAAATAAAGTGGCTGATCTCCCTTCTTGGCAACAAAATAGGGGCCGACCATCCAGCCTGTACCGCTGACCGATGCCACGCCCGTTTCTTCCTCCATGTGATCGAATTGCAGCATGGCGCCGATCAGCAGGTTTTCGTTCACTTTCCTATGGCTGCCCAAGGCGCCAAACATATACCGGCTCTCGCTGGCCGAATTCGACGTCCACGCGCCTTGCGCCTTCGCCCAGACTGGATACCCCGGCTTGCTGGCGAAGCTGAACTGCCCCTGACCGCGCGTGACATTGAAGTCGAACTTTCCCATCGCCTGACCCGACAGGAAAGCTGACAGGCCGGGTTGGCTTCGGATCAGTTGGTTGGCACGGTTCTGCATGAACGATGCAATCAGCCTCTGCGTCTCCTCCACGGTGACATCGGCAATGCTGACGGCATCCGACGCAAGGTTCCCGTTGTTATCGGAATCAACCGCGACATTGCCCGGAACGAAGATGCTGATATCACCGCTACCCGACGCCCTCAGGTTCGCCTGATAGACCGCTCCGCTACCGGTAAGATTGGTGACGTCTGCATTCGCTACGTTGATATCTGAACTGTCGAAGCCTGTGACTTCTTCGGAGAAGGTAATTGTCACAGTGAACGAAGACATTGCATCCACTATTTCCGGTGCATCAGCAATGCTGACACTCGGCCCCGTGCCGTCGAAGACCGCACTCGCCGTGTTCGACGCGGTGTTGCCGTTGCCCGCCGCATCGAGGGCCGCATCCGCAGGGACCGTCACGCTCAGCGTCCCGTCCCCGGCAGGCGTCAGCGTGATCTCGTAGACCGCGCCGCTGCCCGTGAGGCTTGCCGTGGCGTTGACCAGCGTCAGATCCGCAACCTCGAGCCCGGTCACAGGCTCGTTGAAGCTCAGCGTCGTCGTGAACACGCCGGCATCCGGACCGCTCAGATCGGAAAGCTCGGCCGTGGGCCCCGTCCCGTCGAACGCCGCCGTGACCTCGTTCGATGCGAGGTTCGCATTGCCCGCCGCATCCGTGAACTGCCCTGCCGCAACCGACAGCGCAATCTGGCCGTCGGCGAGGGGCGTCAGCGTCGCAATGTAGCTGCTGCCGGACCCGCTCAGCGTCGCGGTGGCGTTGGTCAGGGTCAGATCCTCGACGGTAAAGTCGGTGCTGACCTCGGAAAGGCTGATCACAGCGCTGAACGTGCCCGCATCCGGACCCGACAGCGGATCGATGATGACACCCGGACCCGTCCCGTCGAAGACCGCACTCGCCGTGTTCGACGCGGCATTGCCGTTGCCCGCCGCATCGAGGGCGGCACCGGCAGAGACCGTCACGCTCAGCGTGCCGTCCCCGGCAGGCGTCAGCGTGATCTCGTAGACCGCGCCGCTGCCTGTGAGGCTTGCCGTGGCGTTGACCAGCGTCAGATCCGCGACCTCGAGCCCGGTCACAGGCTCGTTGAAGCTCAGCGTCGTGGTGAACACGCCGCCCTCCGGACCGCTCAGATCGGAAAGCTCGGCAGTC
>JBARXP010000454.1:0-15268 GCA_049647405.1 Elainellaceae cyanobacterium
ATAGGGCGCACACGCGTTCCCTTACCGGCGGCCAAAATCATGGCTTTCATAAATCGCTATTCCTCAACTTTGGGCTGTTCTGGTTTGCTCGCTGAGCAGGTTGCACGGGGTAGTGAGTAGAACTGAACATCTCAAATCCCCTTCCTCAAAATACCCACCTACAGATTACACATCTAACCTACTCCATCTGTCATAGTCCATCGGAACACTTTGGAGCAAGTCGCTAGTGAAGTCTTGACGGTTGCTAGGTACTTTGGAGTCAGAGTGCTAGGGTCGCTGCAAGACTCTGTCGGAATGGGAACCAGCTACGCTACTGTTCACCAAAACATGGAACAAGTCTGCTAACCTCAGCACTGCTATAGATCTTAGACAGGACTTACGCAGTTTGTTGAAAGGGTGGCGCGTCGCGCCCACCCTTTCAACGAGTTTATTCAGGCTTAAGCGAGTTGTGCGTAAGTCCTGTTAGACAACAATGGTAAGTAGACAAATATCTTGATTAAGGCCACACAACATCACAAGATTATCTTCGAAGGCAGTCTCCGAGGCTTTGTTGGTATATATGTACGTTAAATCTTATCGTCATCTTGACACGATTACAGCGCTGTTCGTTGCGGTGTTGCTCATTTCTAATGTCACGTCTACAAAGATTTTAGATTTGGGTCTCTTTACCTTTGATGGAGGGACTCTACTCTTTCCTCTGAGCTATGTCTTTGGCGATATTTTGACGGAAGTCTATGGCTATGGGCGATCGCGCAAAGTTATCTGGCTAGGATTCACCTCTGCATTGCTCATGTCGCTGACTCTGATGCTTGTGGGCGCTCTGCCTCCGGCAGATGAATGGCCTTACCAGGAAGCCTATCAGCAAATTCTAGGTCTAACGCCCCGCATTGTTTCCGCGAGTCTAATCGCCTATTTTGCAGGAGAATTTTCTAATGCGGTCATCCTTGCAAAGCTCAAAATCGCAACTCAAGGACGCTGGCTTTGGACTCGCACCATCAGCTCTACATTGATGGGTCAAGCCGTAGACACTGCTATTTTTGTCCTTGTTGCATTTACGGGAGTGGTGCCAAACAGCTTGCTTCTGACTTTAATCGTTTCAAACTATGTCTTCAAATGTGCGGTTGAGATCATGTTTACTCCGATCACATACTGGCTGACAGGATGGCTTAAGCAGCAAGAACAAGAAGACTTCTACGACACCGAGACGAATTTTAATCCGTTTCACTTGTCTAAATCTTGAATAAACTGCGTAAGTCCTGTCAACGAATGAGACGAAGTTGGTTTCAACCCATCGGCGCATGACTCGGTGCATGACACTGTCTCATGCTGCACAACCTGAACAGCGACTACGCAGATTTAAGCAATACTGTACCCAGTTAGGCTGAGGAATACCTATTCCTGCGGTATTCAAAATGATAAGGAGGGGTAGATGATAGGTGTCTGCTTCTCCGGGGTGTGATGATGACCTTAGCGTGTTTAGTAACGTTTGGAATAGCCCTTGCTTCGTATGAAATTGGCATTCATCTCGGTGATGAAGCAGAAGGGATTATCGTTTTAGCATTGATTGCCTGTTTAATTTCTGGGCTTCTGAGCTTAATTTTGCTGCCCTGGTTTTTGAAGGCAGGACTTCTGCTGATGTTGCTCATCAGTAAATTTTATTTTCCCTCATCTGTGACTCGGCGCTAGCTTTTGTCACGCTTGTCTATCCATAGGCTGAAAATTAACTCGTAAGTCAATCGATTCAAATAATGTGGCGATTCCCAAGCCTCCACCAATGCCAAGGGTCGCTAGACCTAGGGCGCGACCTGCTGAAGGTTGGCCTAGTTGAGGTGGCTGCGTGCCAGATAACTGAGGCTTCTGTAGCATGTCGGTAAACAGTCTGGTAACTAAGATTGCACCTGACGCGCCGTAGGGGTGCCCAAGAGCGATCGCCCCTCCGCCTGGGTTCACTTTTTCAACTGGAATCGCGAGAGCATCGAGACAGGCCAACACTTGGGCTGCAAATGCTTCGTTGAACTCGACCCAATCGATGTCATCTAGGCTGAGGCTTGGATGGCGCTGCAAGAGTCGGGTGATGGCTGCGACAGGCCCCATTCCTGGCATTGTTGGGTCTACTCCTGTGGCGATCGCATCTACAAAGCGCAGCCCATGCCTGAGGTTTGCAGGGAGGGGCAACGTTGAGATCAGGCGCGATGAGACCATTAAGACAGCGGCAGCTCCATCGTTGATGGGGCAGGCGTTTCCTACGGTAACGGTGCCTCCAGGCTCGAAAGCTGGAGGTAGCCGTGCTAGCCGCTTCAGTGTCAGGGACTCTCGGGGGCATTCATCGTGATCAATTACCGTGACCGACGAAATGGGGATCGGACACAATTCTGAGTGAAAGCGTCCAGATTGGATCGCGGCGATCGCCTTTTGATGACTGTGAAGGGCATAGGCGTCTTGGCGATCGCGGCTGATGCTGTAGTGCTGGGCAATGGTTTCTGCGGCGCGGCCCATGTCGGGATCACCCAATGCGTCAGGGGCAAATCGAGCCCGATGAGAAAACTGAGGCAGTTGATACAGGCTGGCAGGTTTTTCGAGTCGCCAAGGGGCTGTGCTACAGCTTTCTACGCCCCCTGCAATCACAATATCGGCGCTGCCCGACTGAATCAGGCGAGCGGCCTGGTTGATCGCGGCTAATCCAGAGCCACACTGGCGGTCAACGGTGAGTCCGGGGACTGAGACTGGAAATTTGGCTTCTAGTAGGGCGACTCGGGCGGGGTTGCCTCCTGGCCCAATGGCGTTGCCAAGAATGACCTCATCGACCCGATCGGCGGCGAGACCTGTATCGGCCAAGAGCGATCGCAGCACAGGAGCCATCAGTGCTTCGACAGGCAACGCTTTAAGCGATCCCCCGACTCGTCCGATGGGCGATCGCCGAGCGGCAATAATGATCGCACTGGGCATGGCTGTACTGAAGTTGACGACGGGATCGTTTTCTGGAATGGACATCACCCTGTGACGTTTGCCGAGCGAATGGCGGTCATGACAAGCTGCACGATTAGGCGCTTTCCAATACGGAGCGAATGATCTGTGCGGTTGCTGGAGCCAACAGCACGCCATTGCGGTAGTGAGCTGTCGCGAGCCACACCTGCGGATACCCCTCGACAGGCTCGATTACAGGAGCGGCCTGGTTCCAGGGGCGGGGCCGTTGGCCCGACCAGTGCTCAATGATTGTGGCCTCGGCCAATGCAGGGCAGAGGGCGATCGCCCCAGTCAGCACCTCTTGCAGCAGAGTTTCGTCGGCGCAGACTTCGCCTGCATCATCAGGAAACTCGACGGTGGCTCCAACCCAATATTCTTCAGCTCCCAACGGCACGATATGAATATCATGACCAGAAATCACGGGCTGAAACTCTGGTTGCCCCATCGGCGTAGGAACGTGAAGCCGCACCGCCTGTCCTAACACCGGGCGCACGTCTAAGGGTTTGTGAATAGATTGAGTCAGCTGGGCTGAGCCTAGTCCGGCTGACATGATGACCCAGTCGGCATCATATTGCTGCTCAGGGGTGTGGACGAGATAGGGCGGAGACTGCAACGCACTATCGTTTGAGGCTGAGTTTGAGGCTGAACTTGGAGATTTTTGCTCAGATAGATTGATACTGGACTGGCGATCGCCCACTAAATCGCCCACTACACTAATCTCCGGTTGATCGCGGGGATCATGGGTGGCTAAGGCTGTCACAGGTGCAGCAAAATCAAACTGCACTCCGTTGATCTGTGCAGCTTCAACTAGAGCCTCAGTCAGCGCCACTGGATTAATTTGAAGATCTTGCGGCGAATACACGGCACCGACTATGGGGCGATCGCCCAGACAATCTCCAATCTGCGGGCAGCGCGATCGCAATTGTTCCTGATCCCAGCATTCCAGCGTCCACCCCTGAGACTGCCGAAGCTCTACCAATGGTTGCCAGCGATTATTCCAGAGTGCTGGACGTTCAGCAACGGCATCGGTCTCATGTGGGGTTTCTTCAGCGCCAGACTCATCAAACTGAATCAGCACGATGCCATCGCGATTGACCGGGAGCGATCGCCCTAGCGTTGACTCCAACTCAGGAATCAATGTGGCATATCGACGTAGACTGGCATCTCGCATGGCCCAGGCTCGTCCCTTTTTTTTCTGGCTAATGGCTCCCATCAGCACCCCTAATGCAGCGCCTGTACTCTCGGTTGCAGGCCGCTGTCGATCGAGTACGGTAATGTGCAGTCCTGGAATATGGCTCAGCTCATAGGCGATCGTTGCTCCGATGATGCCGCACCCGATGATGACGACGTTTTTCACGGCAGACGGAGTGGTGGAGTCATGACGTGAAACGTTAGAGGCAGCGTCGGTAGGCATAAATCAGGTTAATCAGGACAGGTTAATCAGGATAGGTTGAGCGTTATGGGCAGGCCAAGCTCAAGTTACGGGGAGGGGCTGGAACGAGTCTTGTGCTAAGGCTCTGAAGGATTGTGCTGGGGCACTGAAATCGTAAAGGTTGTCCATCCTTGGCTACTTTCGACCCCAATGGTGCCGCCGATTTGGTGTACGAGTTTTTGCACCAATGCCAGCCCTAGACCTGTTCCACCTTGATTCCAGAGGTCAGAATGGGGGACTCGATAAAACTTATCAAAGAGATGGGGCAGTTCGGCTTGGGGGATTTCGACTTGATTGAGTACCTTAAACGTTACTCCCACTTCGGGCGCATCAACAGGTTGTGGGCCATGGTCGATGCTCTCTTGCAAAGGCATCACGTGCAGTTTTATCGCATGTTCTGTGGCGGTATATTTGCAGGCGTTGTTTAGGAGTTCAGACAAGATGCGCTGCAAGATGTCGAAATCAGTGCTGAGCTGAGAGACCTGTTGAGAACAGGACATGATGAATTGCTGATTGCGTGAGATAAAGCGCGAGTCAAAGGGTTCAATCAGCTTGGGCAGCCAGCTTTGCAGAGCCATCGTTTGAACATGAACCGGAACATTGGCAGATTCTAATTTTTGCAGATCGAGCAAATCATTGATTAAATCGGCTTCTCGCTGAGACTCTGTTTCTAAAATGTCGAGGTACCGCTTTTGCTTTGCCTCGTCAGTCGAACATCTCAGCATATGGATTGCCATCTTGACATTTGAAATAGGCGTCCGCAGTTCGTGGGAGACGGTGCTGAGAAACTCGTCTTTCAGACTATTTAATCGCTCTAGCTCTTGTACCTGGGACTGCACGGCCTGATAGAGGCGGGCTTGGCGAATGGCGATCGCACATTGATTGGCGACTTGCTGCACAAGTCGAACTTCCAAGTCTTTAAAGATATAGTCTTTGTGATGAACGAGCCACAGATCACCCAACACTTGATGAGGATTTTCGGGATCGCGCTCAGAGTCAACAAAGACTGGACAGGCAAGCAGCGCCACACGCCCTCGCTTGGGGTTAGGAATGAGTGAGCAAAACTGAAAGTGAATACCTTGTTTCAGCTGATTGTAAATTTCTGGAAAGTCGTTCATTTGAGCGACTCTGCCCCGCGATGCTGGAATGAAGTTGGTGTATTCGTAGCAAATCGTCGATGTGCCCTGCTGGAGGTTGTAGAGAGCGGCATTGCAGCCTCCCAACCCAAGCAGCTCAGTCAGTTCGCGAACTGCGGTCTGCAAAATTTCTTCTTCATTGAGAGAATCTCGAACGCTGTCGGTGATCCGCTTTAGGGCTGACTCAAACTCAATCGCGATATTGATTTGATCCGTGTTTTTACGTACCTCTCGCATCAGAGAAGTCGTCAACTGCTGCGTCTGCCAGTGGGTGGCTGCATGACCCAACATGGTTTGGGCATGCAGCACAATTTGCCTTAGCAGCCTGCGATCGCCCCCCGTCCATAGTCGAGTTTGATGACACTGTTGCACGACCAAGGCTCCAACCCAAAATCGACCGCACACCAGCGGAATCGCAATCGTCGATTGAACTCCATAACGCGACCATTCTTGAGCCAGCGTAGACGCAACGTCAGACAAAGACAGCACCTGGCACACTGGATCGTCTGCAACGAGAGTTGCAGACGGTTGAACCAGCGGCAGCACATCAGACAGGCTGGGTAAAAATAAAACTTCCTCATCTAGTCTGGAAGGTATTGTGAGGGCGATCGCCTCAGCTGCAATCCGTGCATGACTGGCATTGTCGTTCCACTCTAGAGCTGGAGCTTCGATGCAATAGAGGACAACTCGATCTGCATTGAGGCCATTGAGAGCCGTCTCGACCACCGCATTCAAAATGTCTTGGGTATTCAGCGAAGCAGAAAGTCGGAGGGCGATCGCGCTCCAATCGAGAGTAGTACCCTCTTCAGCAGCTTCCGGCTCATCGTGGGTGCTTCCATTACTCGAAGAGGGCAAATGGGAGCGCTCAACATCAATGTGCAACGCACCGTCGAACGATCTGTCGCGCTCAAAGCCCTGCATGTTTTGAGTGTCTGCTCCCAAATCGCCGTGAGTCACGAATTTCGTTTCCCGGTGAATATACAACTGCTGGTCGATGCTCTAGTGGAGCTGAGCATGGATGCATGATGAACCCATGTGTCATTAACTGATCAGTGTAAAGGATGTTTCTGTTTGGGTTGCCTCAGTGTCTTGACCCATCGATCTCCCTCAGACTGACTTCACAGCCTGAGTTTGAAGGTTGCATGGGCGATCAAACTCACGATTCTCGTCGTCTTGCTGGAGCTTGAGAACGCTGAATGATTTAAGACACATGGCACTCAAACTTCGTACTCTGAAGAAATTCTTCAGCCAATTGTACAAATATTACGATAGAAGTGATCGGAACTTGATCTTAACAGCCAACCTTGACAGCGTTCATCAGAGTTCACAATCGATAAGTCTTCGTATATTCTGGCAGAAATATTATCCCCAAACGAATAGTCAACATTCAAGCTCGTAACCGCTGCACAACGGCTAAATAAAGGCTGCAAAACGGCTGCAAGCAGGAGTTGCCTGCTCAAAGAGTAGTTTTGCCGCTGCTGTTTGAGAAAGCTACGGGCGCAGCTGACATTGCTGCCTGACTGTCACGATCGCCGACGTTTGCCACCAAACGAGGCTGAGAGGGATGGATGCGCGACACCACTTCGTAGTTAATGGTTCCCATCCAAGACGCAAGCTGTTCGGCGCTAATTCGTTCATCGCCATCGGTGCCAAGCAGGGTGGCGATCGCCCCGACATGGGCTGACGGAATGTGAGTCACATCGACCATAAACATGTTCATACAAATCCGTCCGCAAATGGGGGCACGCATCCCGTGAATCAAGACGTAGCCTAGATTGGAGAGGCGACGATCATAGCCTTCGTGATACCCCAGCGGCAGAATCGCAATTTTCATCGGATGAGTTGCTCGGTAGGTGCGCCCGTAACTAATAAATCCACCGGGAGGAACCCCTTTTACTTGGGCGATGCGAGCCCGCCACGAGAGCACGGGCGAAAGGCTTGGAATAACCGCAGGAGACTGATTGGATGAGGTTTGCAGCAGCGTTGCATAGGTCTCTGTCGAAGGCCACAGACCATAGGCAGCAAGACCTACGCGCACCATTGAACCGTGAGCTTCTGTCCAGAGCAAGGTTGCGGCTGAGTTTGCCGAATGAACCATCGACACCGTGTATCCAGCCTGACGAAACGCGCGATCGGCCTCTTGTAGGAGGGTTAACTGCTGACGCGCAAACTGATGATTGGTGGTGTCTTCAATGTCTGCATAGTGGGTGGTGATGCCTTCTAGTTCGATGCCTTCTAGCGTTTGAATCAGTTTGGCGAGAGCCAAGGCTTCCTTCAACGGGATGCCCTGACGATGTGTTCCGGTTTCAATCTTGAGGTGCACTCTGACGGAGTGTCCGGCGGCTCGGCCAGCGTGGGCGATCGCCTGGGCCGTCTCAGCGTCATATAGCACCATCCGAGCCTGGGTTTGGGCGATGCGTTGAGCTTGGGTCGCAGGAACGTTCCCGCAAATGTAGATCGGAGCCTGAATGCCTGCTTCTCGCAGATTGACCGCTTCATACGCAAAATTGACAATCAGCCAATCGGCTCCTGCCTTGACAAACTCTCTCGCGGTCTGAGCTATGCCGTGACCGAAGGCATCAGCCTTAACCACGACTCCCAACGTCACTGCATCTCCAACTCGCTGCCTCAAGAGATTCACATTGGCTTGAATCGCAGCTTGTGATACTTCGCACCAGGAAGATTCTGACTGAATACGCTGAGTCAAAGGGAGGTTTGTCATTGCTTTGCCTGTCGTCAACCCACAATTTTTCTCAGTCTACATCAGGCACCGCGCTGCATTTGCCCAGGGTTTTCCCAAAGATTAGCCCCAATCTGAACCTGAATTCCTAACTGATGCCAATCAGCGTCAGTAGGTCGCCATCATTAACCAATACGATCTGAGTGTGTGTCCCTCGGGAGGCACACACCGTTTCTCTTAGCTTTGACCACACACTTATCCGTCAGCGCATCGTTGGAGGATGCGATTCGTATCCTGACTCAGACTCATCAAACTCACTAATCCAGGGATCGTCAAGCGCTGGGTCGGGCGATGCAGAAGCTTCTTGAGAACTGAATTGGGTATTTGGGGCAGCCTGTTCAGACACGGTCGATCGAGAGTCTCTGATCGGTTCGGTCTTTTCATCAGCAGGTGCAGGGGCGATCGCCTCTGACTTCGATTCAGACTTCGATTCTACAGGCACAGCCTGATAGAGCGAGCTTCCGTTGGTCTGCGCATCAAGATCGGTATTATCCGTCTTGGAAAAAGAATCGGCATGATCATCACCATCAGCGGTCTTCAGGGAAGGCTGTGGCGAGTCGATATCTAAACCCACTGCCGTCATTTCCTGTGTTTGCTGAGCCTGATGAGTCGTTTTTGATGGTTTTTCGAAGGTTAACGTTCCGTCCTGCACCTCAATAACAATGGTGTCGCCTCCGACAAAGGCATTCTCCAAAATATAAGTGGCGAGCGGATTCTCGATTTCACGCTGGATGGCTCGCTTCAAGGGACGTGCCCCAAAAACAGGGTCATACCCGGCGTCTGCAATATACTTCTGAGCCGCTGGCGATATCTCCATCCCTATGTCTTGATCGGCCAACAGGCGATGAACCCGCTTAAGCTGAATGCCTACAATTTTGCAGAGTTCTGCCTTCCCGAGAGGATGGAACAAAATCGTATCGTCTACTCGATTGAGAAACTCAGGCCGGAAGTGCGATCGCAACGCGATCATGACGCGATCGCGCATCTCTTCATAGCGTGAGTCATCCCCTGCGACATCTAGAATATGGTCACTGCCAATATTGCTTGTCATCACAATCACAATGTTGCGAAAGTCAATGACGTGCCCCTGCGAATCCGTCACCTGGCCATCGTCAAGCACCTGAAGCAAAATATTGAAGACATCGGGGTGAGCCTTTTCTACCTCATCTAGCAATAGGACAGAATAAGGGCGACGACGCACTGCTTCGGAGAGTTGACCACCCTCCTCGTAGCCGACATATCCTGGAGGTGCGCCCACGAGACGTGAGACCGCGTGTTTCTCCATATACTCCGACATATCGATGCGAATTAACGCATCTTCTGAGTCAAACAGCGACTCGGCTAGCGTTCGCGCTAGCTCGGTTTTTCCAACTCCGGTTGGCCCCATGAATAAAAACGAGCCAATCGGACGACCCGGATCTTTCATGCCAGCCCGTGCCCGCCGAATCGCAGCAGCGACACTCGCTACTGCCTCGGTTTGACCCACCACGCGCTGGTGTAAAAATGCTTCAAGCTGAAGTAGTTTTTGACGTTCTGACTCTAAGAGGCGATTGACCGGAATTCCCGTCCATTTGGCGACGATTTCGGCAATGTCTTCTTCCATTACCTGCTCTCTGAGCAGGGCGGCTCCTCGGGTCTGTAAATCGATCAGCGTGGCCTCTTTTTCTTCTCGCTCTTGCTGCACCACTTCTAGTCGGCCATATTTAAGCTGAGCTGCTGTGTTGAGATCATAGTCTCGTTCAGCCTGCTTGATTTGCTGCCTTAGCTTTTCTTCCTCCTCGCGCAGCGCTTTAACCGCGTCCAGCATTCCTTTCTCGTTGTCCCACTGAGATTTCAGGCGATGTTGCTCATCGCGCAGCTGAATAATTTCTTGGGTGATGCGGTCAAGCTTATCTTGAGGCAGACGATAGCCTCCCGAGAAATTTGTAGTCCGTCCTCCTTCGCCTTCTAATGAGATTTGCTCCATTTCGAGCTGCATCAGCCGCCGATCGACGTTTTCTAGCTCCTCAGGCTTGGAGGTGCTTTCGGTCTTGAGTTTTGCCGCTGCTTCATCTACTAGATCAATCGCTTTGTCTGGGAGGAAGCGATCGGTGATGTAGCGATCAGATAGTGTCGCGGCTGCGACCAAGGCAGCATCGGTAATCTGAACCCCGTGATGCACTTCATACCGTTCTTTGAGACCCCGAAGGATGGAAATTGTAGCTTCTACGCTGGGCTGCCCAACGTAAATTTGCTGAAACCGTCGCTCTAGAGCCGCATCTTTTTCAATGCGTTTACGGTATTCGTCTAGGGTGCTGGCTCCGATGCAGCGCAGCTCCCCCCTAGCCAGCATGGGCTTCAGCAGATTGCCCGCATCCATGTTGCCCTGACCTGCGCCGCTCCCCACTACGGTGTGGAGTTCGTCAATAAATAGAACAATTTGTCCTTGAGAATCGGTGACTTCTCGCAAAACGGAGCGCAGACGATCTTCAAATTCACCCCGATACTTAGCTCCGGCTACGATAGAGCCCATGTCGAGGGAAATCAGGGTACGATTTTTGAGCGATTCGGGCACGTCTCCATTCACCATGCGCTGGGCCAACCCTTCGGCGATCGCCGTTTTTCCGACACCGGGTTCTCCGATCAGCACAGGATTATTTTTGGTGCGCCGCGACAGCACTTGAACGACGCGTCGAATTTCTTCGTCTCGACCAATGACAGGATCAAGCTTCCCTTCTTTGGCCTGCTCTGTCAGATCTCGCCCATAGCGTTCGAGAGCACTCTCTTCGGCCTGCTCTTGAGCTTGCGGAGTCGTCGGTTTACGGCTCTTGCGAGTCGTTTTAATGGCGGTGTTAAGTCGATCGGGGTCAACTTTAAGGGCTCGGCAGATTCGTCGCCCGATGCGCTCGTCTCGCGTGAATGCTAAGAGGATATGCCCTGCTGAAATATAAGAGTTCTTCTCAGCATGACGGACTTCTTCTGCGCGATCGAGGAGGATGTCTAAACTGCGCCCCAAATAAAGCTGCTCGCTATTGGAGACCTTCGGTTGACGTTTGGCAAAAGCTTCTAGTTGCTGCTTGAGGGCTTCTCCATCAATCTCGGCTTTCTCTAAAATGAGGGCACTCAAACTACCATCCTGCTCCAAAAGCGCGATGACTAGGTGCTCGACCTCTAGCTGCTGCTGCTTAAAGCGACGAGTGACATCTTGAGACTCTACGATGGCTTCCCACGCATCGTCTGTAAACTTGCTAGGGTCAGTTGGCTGCATGTTGAACTTGAGTTCTGTCTAAAATTGAATTTGTGGCTCTTCTTATCTTAATGATCTTAAGTGTAACCATTTTGCGACATCAACCTTAACAGATTAGACCACATCGTCATACCGCTCTGCTTGTGATGGTGAACTAGACCTCACTGCGGTGTCGATTGAGTGGTTTAGCCCGGTTACTTACAACTTTTTAGTAGGTGAAGCTAATTAAGACTTTTCATGTGGGTGGGCAACGTGGGATGGCGATCGCCCCACTACCACAAGGGACAGACAGGAGACGAAGCCACTTTATCTTTTGAGTTGTTATCTCGCCATATCTCATACCGCACTGCTTTGTGCAGCCTCCAACGATAACCAATCAGTGCTGCATCCCTCAGGGATAGAGACTGAGGTGCGACGTTTTAGAACGACTCGTCAACACATTCTGATCAATCTGAGCAACAGATTACAACGCGTCTTTCCTGACTGTCAGTATTTGCAGAAGCTAGACAGAAAGTTTATTTAATCTTGATTAACACCTGAGAGGGTTTACCCATTCTGTAGGGAATACTTTGGGCAGCAGCATTACAGGAACAAGGAGGAAAATTTTCGAAGCTTGCATGTTTTTGTGTCATTAAGAAGACGTGTAGCGACGACATAGACAACGCAATAGGGACGCCTCGACTCGCCAATATTGATGTTTGAAAGCAACGGATAGACTAGGCTGTTCTCGATAATGTTGTACACAAAATGCAGAATCTTAGAGAGAATAGGGTATCAGGGAAAGCATTTCAAGTTTTGGCATTTCTCCATAGGTTGGTAGCTCCAAGAGAAGGGCTTACAGCTGTGGACTTTATAGAGCAGACGATCTTTCGCTAGGTTGAGTTATCGTGAGTGATTGACTAAACCTTAGTTTTTTGAGATTTTGATCTGCACGAAAAAAACTGTCATGTCAAAATATTTACCTCAGTTTATGCCTTTATGATTAGACAAAGAAAGCTGAGCCAATCTTGATTGAGGGCTTCTTTTATCCACTAGATATTCCTCAAACGCCTTTAGGGCATTATCCGCAAGATTGCAGTGGTTGTCTAAGTTGGAGATGTGTTTCAATAGTTGTGTGTTCCTCTCCTTAAGTAAACTTAGATACATAAAGCCCACTTAAGATAGTGGATTTTGCTGAGCTAATTACGTAATAACACGCATTCGATAGACAAGCCCCTCGTTACGCTGAATGGTTATTGTGAGCACCTGCACCTTAATTCGGTGAGCGATCGCCAAGCTGGTTTTCAGTGTTGCACCTTTTCCCAGTTTTCAACGTCGAGAATCTAGACATTCACAGAGCAGGTACTCACAGAGCAGGCATTCATAGAACTGTATCGGTGGAACCATGTCGCTGGAAAACTGATGAGATAGACAGCTCAGAATCTAAGTCTCGACACAAAGTGTGTTCATTTTAGAAATTGTCTTAGTGTGTTGCCCCCATGCTGAGAGCTGCAAGCATACAGCTCATTGAGAACCTCATTTACCCTTTCTGCACGTTTGAAGCGTTAGCATCTGCCTATGTTGGGAGAAGTGATTGGAGGGCGTTATCGCATCGTTCGTAATCTGGGCGGCGGCGGTTTCGGCCAAACGTACTTATCAGAAGATCAACACCTCCCCGGACAACCCCAATGTGTTGTGAAAAAACTCATGCCACGGGTTAATGATCCACGGGCGTTTGAAGTTGCGCGGCGCTTATTCAACCGCGAAGCAGAGGTGCTATATACCCTTGGAAATCACGATCAAATTCCTCGACTTTTTGCCCACTTCGAAGAAGATCGTCAGTTTTATCTGGTTCAACAGTATGTTGAAGGTATCGTTCTCAATAAGGCTCTGAAGCCAGGTCATGCCCTCACTGAAAGGCAGATCATTGAGTTGATTTGCCACATATTGGAAGTCCTGACGTTTGTTCATAACCAGCAGGTTATCCATCGCGATATCAAGCCGTCTAATTTAATTCAACGCAAAAGCGACGATGCCATTGTCATGATTGATTTTGGGGGAGTCAAACAGATCGGCGTCGATACGGTTAACTCAGAAGCCAGTACGGTGACGGTCGCTATTGGCTCTTCCGGTTATATGCCCAATGAGCAGCTTGCGGGGAAGCCTCGCTTCAGCAGCGATATCTATGCTGTTGGGATGGTTGCTATTCAGGCGTTGACTGGCAACTACCCCTCTCAGTTACCGGAAGACTTACGGACGGGTGAAATTCTATGGCGCGATCGCGCTCCTCATGTGAGCGATCGCCTAGCTGGCGTCCTCGACAAAATGATCCGTTACGACTTTCGGCAACGCTATCAGTCTGCTACCGAAACTTGGGAAGCACTCCACACCCTGACTCACGACTCACCTGGCGTTTCAACAGGTGTCCCGCCACAAACTGCCCATACATCGCATCAGCAACCACAACCGAATCAGGGGCTGCACACCTTAGGAATTAATGCTCCCCTTGACGACACTTCCCATTTTCATGCACCTCCAGCACCGCTTTCATCTTCCCGTGAAGGTTTTCCTTCACAATCTTCGAGACAATCTGAATCTCCTATCTCTGGAAAAATTTCTGAAAAGTCTCAAGCGCCGGAATCTCAAGCGTTGGAATCTCAAGCATCTTTAGATCTCGTGCTCAATACTTCTGCCGAGATGGAGGATACGATTGTCGAGGAAATCCCCTCAACTCGCAATCCTCACTCTTCTGGGCAACCATATTCTGCTGCGCAACCATGCGATCCACCATCGGAGAGCCCGACATCTTCAGAAAGTCCGATATCTTCGTCATCACAAGCGTCTTTTGAAAGTACGAGTGGCTACCTCATCTGGTACGAACGGGCCGATGAACTCTTTCAGCAGCAGCGATATCAAAAGGCTGCTGAATCTTATAAATCTGTGCTTCAAATTAAATCAAACGACTACGTGGTTTGGTTTAAGTACGCAATATCGCTTGAAAACTGTCAAAAATACAACGATGCCTTAGACGCATATACTCGCGTTGTTGAAATCAACGACCAAGATTATCTCGCCTGGTTCAGAAGAGCAAAGGTTTTAGAAACTCTACATCGTTACCAAGACACCATTGAGTCATACAACAAAGTGATTCAGATCCAGCCCGATAATTATTGGGCGTGGCACGACAAAGGGCATGTGCTAGAGCTGGCTGAGCTTTACGAAGACGCAATTAAGGCTTATGACCGTGCGGTTCAACTGAAGGCTGACTTTCAGCTTGCGGTTGACAGTCGTAAACGGCTCCTGCAAGAGCTAAAGCAAATTGATCGGCTTTATCACTTGCAGCACTATGAGGAGGCGATCGCCTCCTGCGACGAGATCATTAAGGAAAATCCTGAAGATGCGTTAGCTTGGCTGATGAAGGGCATGGCGCTAGAAAACTCAGGGCAATATAAACTTGCTATCAAGTCTTATAATCGGTTGCTGCGCATTCAGCCTGACGACCATTTGGCTTGGTTTAAGCGAGGAACCTTGCTCGAAAAACTTGGACTCTATGCAGATGCTGCTAAGTCTTATCGTCAGGTTACCAAGCTTCAGCCGGAAAACTGTTGGGCCTGGAGTGATCAGGGGCGAGCCTATGAAACGATTCATCAATATGAACGTGCGCTCGAATCTTATGACCAAGCCTTAAAGGTTCGATCTGATTTTAGCTCTGCCCTAGAGGGAAGAAAGCGAGTCATTCGGCAAATTCAGATTTCTCGCCCCTCTCCCGATCTTCGGAAAACTCCCTCTGC
>JBARXP010000455.1:0-40050 GCA_049647405.1 Elainellaceae cyanobacterium
GCTTAACGTCCACGACACGCCCTGCCGCTGACGGTTTGAAAGGGAGCACAACTTCCCTGGTGCGTTTCTGCCCTCGGAGTCCGGTTATGGATATCCTGCATGGATCGCCATCCTGTGCGTGGTCTATTCTATCACTTTTGCAGCGAGTAAAACCCTTGATATACAAAGGTTCCAGGAAACCTAGACGCTTTCACCACCCCCTAAGCTTCGCTATAGGCGGAGCACTAGCGGAATTCTGGTAGGTCTTGCTGGAATCAATGCCTGATATAGATATTAAGCCCCCACGAGAATGTCATTCTTGTGGGGGTTTTTCGTCGCGATCTGGAATGAAGCGCGATCGCCAACGCACTGGCTCATATTCACTGCTGACGTGCCGCAAAACGTCTGAGTCTGCTACGAGCATTGAGGCTAGAGCAGTCAATACAGCAACGGCGCAAGTCTGAGAGCATGATTGACAGTTCTGCAAGTGGACTAAATTACGCTCAGCCGTTTGACCCTAAATCGACCTTCAAAACGCCCAAAACCCGTACTTTTACGTGTATTTGCGCAGACTGCTGGGGGAACAAAATTGTTGCCGATCGCATGACAATTGAGGAACTACAACGAATCTCATCATTATCTCAAGGGTTTTCATCAACAATGAAATCACTCCAGACCTGCAACTTCACTGAGTTAAGTCAGGAGTCACCGCAGTCCATCCTGTGCTGCAAATCATCAATCAATCACCATTCATCACTATTGAATCATTGATGCTAATCGCTACAGGACATTGTCGATGGCTCTTACGATCTCTGACATGATGCTGTCTTGGTTTGGGTGAATCGGATAATCCACCTACCTTTGAGTTTGCTGAGGCTTTAAGATGACTCTCTCTATTCGTCGTTTCCTGGGCGCGATCGCCACTACTTCTTTTGCAGCAATGGGCGCTGTCACAGCCTTTTCTCCGGCGATCGCCGCCACCTTCGGTGAAAAAATCGTTGACCAAAACAAATTTGTCGCTGTTGCCGCACCCTATGGTGTCGATTCTCATCAACTGCTGATTCTAGAACAAGTTGCGAATACTCAAGCCTGCTGGCGCGAGTTTGGCAACGCTCCGGTGCAGATCGATCCGTTGCTCGTAAACTTTAACTTCACCGGAATCTGTAGCCGCAGCACCGATAGCAATGGTTACTCAGTTCGTGTCGATGGTGAAGATTTAGGTCTGAGATATCGCCTGCGAGTCGTAGAGCAAGGTGACAAGCTGGTCTTGCTGGGCGCACCTGACGATCCGACATTGCCTACCTTGGAGATCGGTCAGGCCGATGGCATGAGTGACGACTTCGTGAAGCTTAACCTCAACTCCGGCTGGCAGTTTACCAAACGCACCTACAACGATTCCACCCTGGGGCATGTCTATCTCAGCTACAACAGCACCATTCCAGGCATTGAAACGCCCGACTCTGGTGGTCAACCCGGCAACACCGTAACCTTCCCTGATACCCGTGGTGACATCTACGCCATGGAGATTGAAGAAGCGGTTTCCCTCGGCTTCGTCGCCGGATTCTTCGAAGACAACACCTTCCGTCCGCGCGAATCTCTGACCCGTGAACAGCTCGTATCTATGGTGCTAGAGTCTCTAGATCGATTGCCCGATGTTGATATCGACATCGCTGCTAATGTTGCGTCTAGCCCTTATCCTGACGTGCAAGCCTCCCGCTGGAGTGCGGCGAAGATTAAGTTTGCCCGCGACAACAATATTGTCAGTGGCTATCAAGATGGTCGCTTCCGCCCCAATCAGCCTGTTACCCGTGCTGAGATGATGGCAGTGCTCCGTCGTGCGGCTGAATATGGCAAGACCCTGCGCCAGCTCGACTCGACTCTGATGCCTCAGCAAGAAGCCTTCAGCTTTGCTGACACTGAGACCCACTGGGCTAACCGAGTCATCGATCAAATGTCGTCATACTGTGGTGTGGCTTCTCCGCTAAATGAGGTTGGAAACAACTTCTCTCCTGATGGCGTTAGCCAGCGCAACTATGCAGCCGCCGCGACGTTGAGAATGCTCAACTGCGTCGGTGCAGAGGGAACTGTTGTCGAAGAAGCAGAAGAAGCGCCCGCAGCAGAAACCGGGACAGCACAAGGTTAGACCTGACGTGCAAGATGCGATTGAATGGACTTCCTTTGAATAGACTTCCTTTGAATGGGCTTCTTTAATTTGAAGAGTCTGCTGATTCGACGATGAAATCAGGTTCGGTTTTTCGGGGCCGCTGTGGCGAGTAGACCTGCGACCCCGCATTGCCGAAGCAAAGGTAACGTCTAAAATGATCCTACTGGTTAGTCGTGGAATCTCTTCTTGGTGATTCCTTCCCTGTTGATTGAAAGAGCCGTCTTTGGAGACGGCTCTTTTTTCGCGTTATGCTTTTGCATGATGTGCCTTGCACGGCCCCGGCTCTTGCCATTGCCCCAATGCATGACTGTTTCCTTAGAATCGTTCCCTTAGAAAAGTTGCCATGACAGATACTTCGGCTCCCTCTCTGCCATCACGACCCTCAGCGAAGCGACCTAGCTTGTCGATGCGTCTGATGTGGACGGGGTTGACCATCACGCTGCTGTTTGTGGCGATCGCCCTGATTGCGCCGTTGCTCCAGTCGTGGGGCATTCTCCAAGACCCCCTCGAATCGTTGAGCAATCCGATTCATGAGCCTCCGTCAGCTCAGCACTGGTTTGGCACCACGCGCCAAGGCTATGACGTATTTTCACGCACCTGGTTTGGCACGCAAGCGGCTCTGAAAGTGGTGTTTTTGGCGACCATTATGAGTGTGGTGGTGGGGGTGCCGCTGGGGATGCTGAGTGGTTATCTCGGCGGGCGGCTGGATCGAGTGCTGCTGTTTTTCATGGATACGATCTATACCTTGCCAGGGTTGCTCCTGTCGGTGACGCTGGCGTTTGTGGTGGGGCGTGGCGTGATCAATGCGGCGATCGCCCTTAGCATTGCCTATGTGCCGCAATATTATCGAGTCGTGCGCAACCATACGGTCAGCATTAAAACAGAGCTATTTATTGAGGCGGCTCAGGCGATGGGAGCCTCGACTTGGGTGGTGCTGTCTCGCTATCTGTTTCTTAATGTGATTCAGAGTGTGCCCGTGCTGTTTACCCTCAATGCCGCCGATGCGGTGCTGGTGCTGGGGGGCTTAGGATTTCTCGGGCTGGGCTTGCCTGACCAGACTCCCGAATGGGGGCAAGATATGCGGTATGCCCTCGATGCATTGCCCACTGGAATTTGGTGGACGGCTTTCTTTCCAGGATTGGCATTGACGACGCTGGTCGTGGGTCTGTCTCTTTTCGGTGAAGGGCTGAATGAGTTTGTCAATCCCTTGCTCCGCAAAGACTATATGCAAGGCGATCGCTAAAGTCCCAAGTTCTGCTCTGTGAAATATATTGGGATTGAATCAGACTGGCACTGAATCAGATGTTTGTCTTGAAGGTGTTGCTCGGCTGAAATTGCACGAGACTTATTCTGCCTCCATAAAGCCTTTACTTATATCTTGATAATTCTTGAATTGTTGAATTTATGCCGCAAATTGAATAAAATAGTAAGCCAGGAAAACGAGTTGAAAAATAGCCTAAGAAGCTATATTTTTCCGACAAAAAGTTTTGGGACGTTCTCTCCATGTGGGGCAAATCTAAATTTTAGATAATTTCTAAACTTTAATTATTTTGAACAATGCACTCATACGATGAAAAGATTCTCGGTAATGTCGCCTACCTCGTCGAAGTAGAAAGCGAGGAAGCTGCTCAGATTTTGAGACAATGTGATTTGCAGCTAGATGAAGGAGAAGAGGGGGGGTGGCATATAAAAATCGTAGCTCCTAGAGACGCTTACGTAATCTTGAGAGATCAAGATAATGTAGCTGCACAAGCTGTGTATAGAGCTTTTACCCAGATAGCAGCAGCAGAGCAGCATACAATCATTAGCATTTCGCATGTTCCGAAGATTATTGATCTTGATGAAAGTTGGAGGCACAGTAAACCTCAATGTTCAACGTTAGATGAAAAAATACTTGCTAGTGCAGTAAATTTTCTACTTGAAGGAGACGAAGATGAACGAAGTTTTGCAAACCTTCTCAGAGATTGTTATCTAACGACTGAAGAAGTGTATGATTATGATTATGGTGAAGAGCATTTAACGTCTCTGAAAATAGAGATAAGAAGTCCTAGATATGTGTTTGAACTGCTTAATGAATCTGATCAACCTTTTGCAAAATCGGTAACAAAAGCAATCGAGGCTGCACTACCTAGAAAATATTTTTATCTTCCCAAAAAATTTATAAACCTAGCCAAAAATATTCAGGCCTTGCCGAATTGGAGAGAGGAACTATTCTCATCTCAGGAGAATAGTTCCTCTCTCGACGACGAAGAGAGATGCATGCAAAAACAACTAGAGATATTACTTTGGAGTTGGAAAAGCATTCTTGTATCTCAACAGAGAGACTTTATAAAGAGGCTTGTTGAAGGTCATGATACTGATCTTTTAGAGTCTAATATTTCTGAAGTTTGCACCGAACTTACAAAGATTTCGCATGACACAACAACCCAGCTTCGAAAGTTCTGCTGGGATATGGCAGATAAGTTCAAGAATAACTCTCCAGTTAAAACAGTTTTTATTAACTTCTTGAAAGGAAAGCTTGGAGAGGAAGCGTTCTCAAAAATCTTAGGGAACAAGAGCACAGCTGTAGACTACGAACTAAAGAAGAAAGGAGACGGGAAAATTGACTTCAAATGGTCAGAAGATCCCAACATATGTATTCAAGTCAAAGCTCGAAACGGTCAACCTGAGAAAGTTGAATGGGTTGTTGACCGTGATGAACTAGAACTCAATGACGTCATAGTTTGTTTTCTTATTACAGAAGCAGTTAGCGAAGCACAATCAGAGTACAACATCGTTTCTGCTGGGTTTATTCCTACATTTTTAGTATCTCAATTGGAGAATCAAGACGGAAAATTTCGGATTTCTCTAGATTCTCTGTTATATATAGGAGGACTAGTTCCCTTTTTAGGTTCTCTCCAAGCTCTTAATCAGAGATTAAACAGATTGAAGTCGTTTGATTTCATTTTAGGAAATTCTCCCTTTGGAAGTTCTGAAAAATGCTTTTATGAGTCACTTCTAAAAAAAACAAAGTTGTCAAAGCTAAATCAAAAGAATCTTGCTTCAAAGCTTTCTAGAGAAGAGCTAGAGATAATATGGGAAAATATTATACTTGCAATAAAACAACCAGCTACAAAAGCTTTGCTCAAGCAACAAGCATACTTAGAGGACATCACATGCGATAAAATTCTCATACATGTAAAGTCTGAACCTCATATGCAAAGGGTTCAGTCAAAAGAAAAAGATATTCAATGCGCTGTCATAGAAGTAATGGGTAAATCTTTCAAACTCGACTTCGAAGATTCAAAACTTCAAAACAACTCACGCTCACGTAAAATATCTAAAAGTACTGATGCTTCATCGTCTTCAGTAGATTCTCTTTCATCGTGGCTGGCATTACCCTCTTCTACGGACGAACGATTGAAAGATGACGATGATGTTCCATTCTAACCACGAGATACTTTGTAGTGTGTTGCTACCGAATTCGACGACTGAAATCTTAAAAGTTTGCGAAGTAAGGTAAGACCAGAAAGGCTCATCTAGCTTTCAAAAGATAAATTCTGCCAAATCCTTTGGACACCAATAGTTTTGATAGAATTTACAAAAGAAAACGTAGTTGACTATTTCAATCTCGATCTACTTAACTTATCGGGCAAAATCCTCAGTTCATTTTTCTCCAGCTCTGAGCCATATTCATTAATACTCGATTCTCAATTTTCCACCTTCCCCAAAATCAGCGTTTTGAGCAGAGTAAGCTTGCCGATCTCTTTTGGCAACTCTGTCAGCTCTCGCCCCGACAAGATTAAGCTCTGTCCGACCTTCCGCTGCGGCCTGATCAATCAGTGCCAGCACATCTGTCGGGTTTGGAGTCGTCATGGCTGCATCTGCCTCAAGGTCAACTCAATGGTTTGTGCAAAACTTAACCAATTCTAGCCAACCTTAACTCGATGCTCCACATCCTCGGTTTTCATGAAGCGTTGGTTTGCCCGGGCGTAGCCCGTATCGCCCTTCAACCCATCACAGATGGCGATCGCTCACATCACGTTGCTGAGTTCTGATCATTCAGGCGCTTATTCGGGACGCAAATGCATTAGGAAGCAATACAAACTAAAAGAGGCGGGCACCTCACAGAATGCCAGCCTCTACATTTTGCTTTTAACAGAGCAGTTCCATTACGTTGAGGCGAAGCTAGCCATGCTTTCACCTCAGAATTCATAAGCTGTATCTGCGTTAGGCAGATATCGCTCTGGAGACTATGAAATTACTTTGCAGTATGTACTCATCGTCGAGCTTCTTTCCGTTATGCACAAGATCAACAACGGGATCAATTGAGTTCGTATTCTAATCTCAAGATTTGGGCTGTAGGAAAAATCGAGTTCTCAAAACTAGAATGCTGAAAGGCAAAGTAGACGGGGTATGATGAAGCGCGACATGGCATGGCTGCATTCGTATATCGTGGAACTCTGATGCAGCAATGGTGCAGTAATGATGAAGCGATCGCCATTCATCCATTGCCCTAAGCTTTTCAACGTCGTTTTCAACGTCGTATTGTTGTTCAAAAGTTAAAGACTAAGAGATCGTCAGCATGGGAGCAGCGCAGGTTCAACAGGTTATTGGAGTCGATTTAGGCGGCACGCAGATCAAGCTGGGTCGCTATGACCGAGATGGCAACTGCATCCAGTCTGCTGTCGTTCCAACGCCGCAGCCTTCGACGCCCGATGCTGTGGTAGAGGCGATCGCCACGGCTGCCGCAGCGCTTGATCCTGATTGTTGCTGTAGTGCGATTGGGGTGGGCACTCCTGGCCCTGCCGATCGAGACGGACGCATTGCTCGGGTTGCCATTAATCTAGCGGGATGGAACGACGTTCCCCTAGCAGATTGGCTGGAAACCAAGACAGGCCGCAGGGTTGTGCTGGCGAACGATGCAAACTGTGCAGGCTTGGGCGAATATTGGCTCGGAGCCGGAAAAGAGTTCCAAAATCTGATTTTATTGACCCTCGGCACAGGGGTCGGAGGGGCTGTCATTCTCAACGGCCAACTGTTTGTCGGGCAGCACGGAGCCGCAGGGGAGTTGGGCTTGATTACCCTCAACCCCGATGGGCCACCCTGCAATAGCGGCAATCAAGGCTCCCTCGAACAACATGCTTCGGTGCAGGCGATTCGGCGGCAGACTGGGTTAGAACCTGGAGAACTGGGGGCACGGGCGACAGCAGGCGAGCTTGAGGCGATCGCCTTTTGGCAGCAATATGGTCGAGAACTGGGGGCTGGCCTCGCCAGTCTCATTTATGTATTAACTCCCGAAGCGGTCATTATCGGCGGCGGGGTCAGCGCGAGTGCAGACTTTTTCTTTCCTTCTATGAAAGCCGAGATTGAACGGCGGGTTCTCCCTAGCTCTCGTGAAAACATGCAGATTTTGCCCGCACGGTTAGGCAACCAGGCAGGCACCGTCGGGGCGGCAAAGCTGGCATGGCAGCGATCGCTCTAACCGTTAATTCTTAACTGTTTGAATGTAGCGCTTGAATGTGACGATCGGCTCATGATCCATATCTCTTAGGGATTAATGCCCTGGTTTGAGAATCATGGCTTGTAGTTTTCAATCATGGGCTGTAGGTTTTAATTACGATAAAGCACTGGCCAGCACGTGAAGAATTGCGGCAGAGTGCAACAATAAGCACAGCTCATTCAAAAAAAGTAGAGCAGGCATTTCGTGAAATACTTTTTCTTGACCGAGGGTTGGATGATCGGACGAGTCTGGGAACTCGGAGGATTGTGGAATGACGTTGCTTGGCGACGGCAGCCCGACATTCAACGGATGGATCTTTATATCCAAGAAAACCAGCAGGAAAAGCTTTGGCTTTACAGCGTTGAAAACGCCGTACTAATGGTGGAGGTCAAACCCCAGCTTTTTAATGCGTCAGATATTTCACAGAGCGCCATTGGGCAAGTCGTGCTCAAGCGTCTCATTTCGGCAGAGCAAGTGCTTGAGCTAGTCTGTGCGAATACCGTGGTCAAAATTGGTTTAGACGATGAGAGTCGTTTGAAACCGATGCATGAGGTGACTTAGGGTTGCGCCAAAATCGTGCCGTGGCATCTGAGTAGATTGGGAGAAATGTGGAGATCCGTCAGTTCGACCGTTTCTCCAAAATCGATCACCCGTTCTGCAAGGTGAGGGAGCGATCGCCCCTCGACTGCTTCTGCATGGTCTAAGAGTTGAGGCTGATGAAAGCTGAGCGTGTGACCATTGTGTAAGTTCAGTCCTGTCAACAGATAACGATAAAGGGTGCGATCGCCCTCTGTGCGAGCAACGGTCATCATGAGCGCATCAGTCCGCAGTGCAATCTGGATAATGCGTGGAGTTGATGGATCTGAAAGCATGACTTTTTCTTGATCTCCATGGGTTGTGGAGTTCTTTTGATCTGAATTTTTTGAATCTGCATTCTTTGAATCTAAATGTTTTGGATCTATTGGATCTATCGTGCCTAAATCACCTGAATCAAGAGTATTTCCTGAATCAACGGGCTCGCGCTCCGCATTCTCTCGATCATCATCAAAGAGCGGGAATAGGTCTTGGGCCATTAGCTCAGTCAGTGCCTCGGCCATCAGGTCAACCTGCAAAGAACGATTGAGTTCTGCCTCGCTGAGGTGCATCGTTGCTTCAACAGGAAACGGTGCCAGCAATTGTAGGGATTGGCCTCGGGCGATTCCCCACCAGTTGACGCGAATATTTGTTGCCGATACTTCTAGGCGACCCAGGTACAGCCCCTGATAGCAAATGTGGTCAGCCGCAAGCTGTATCGCAGGAATATGGCCTTTGAGAATCTGGCGATCGCGGCTTTGAATCTCAATCTTCAACTCTTCAGCATGGTCAACCTGGGTGCCGAGCCAAAAGCGAATTGCTGGAGTCAACACGCTCTGAATGACATGACTCCCAGACGACTCTGAATGGTCTTCAGGGCTCAGACGAGACTTTGACACAGCACAGGCTCCATGGCTTGACGATACTCAAAAATATTACACCTCCATTTTCATTCGCTGGCATTCAGATTTCGGGCTGACAATTTTTGATCGTTTGCTTTGAAGACCTGATCTGAAGACTGAAGCGTGTGCCGACATCAGGGGCGATCGCCTTCAGCACAAAGGATTGAGCATAAATACTTATTTTTACGACTTAAAACAAGAGTCATGAAATCGTAACGTACTTGATCCCCATTACGATCCCTGATGCGATCCCCGTCGGGATCAATTTGTTATAAGATCATGACAATTTGATCCCGGTTATCCCTATAAAATCGTCAATCCTTTGATTATTGAGTGTTGGAGCCTCTTGATCTTTTCTGTTGTTTTTTGCAATATAAGCTCAACGATGATCCCCACGCCTAAATTTTTTGGGGATCAGTCATCTTTTCGAGATCAACTCAAAATCAATTCGGAGCAAACTCAGTTGCGAGATCAAAAGAAATGCCCAGGTTCATCCTGGCAAATATCGGGAAGCGCAAAACTAGATTTGAGCGATCGCCCCGCATTTTTGACTCTCCGCCATGTGATTGTTCAGATGCAATTTTGATGAGATGCGGTTTTAGATTAGGCCAGAGCGCCCCTGTGGGCAGACCAGACCCATAACAAAAGCTTCAGCACAAAAGTTTCAGTAGAAAAAGTTTCAGCAGCACATTTGTCAACTTATTAATTAGGAGGTCTTTACCATGTCACAAGCTCCAATTCCGTTAGAAGAAATGACTCTGCGGCAGCTGCGAAGAGTTGCCAGCGAATATGGAGTATCTCGCTATAGCCGAATGCGGAAAGAGCAGCTGATCGCGGCGATCCAGTCGATTCAGAAAGCTTCTGTGGTGACTCAGCCCTCCGCCATGCCATCTCAGGTCAAGCAAGATACTCAAGAAGTGGTCGAAGCTGCAAAATTTGATGTTGGACAAACTGATATGACAGGTGGTGAATTGGCTGATGTCGATGAAGGTCTAGAAAAACTCCCAGAAGGCTACGGCGAAAGCCGAATCGTTTTGTTGCCTCGTGATCCTCAGTGGGCCTATGTCTACTGGGATTTGCCTAACGCTCACAAAGAAGAGTTGCGTCGCCAGGGCGGTTCTCGTTTAGCATTGCGCTTTTACGATGTGACCGATATCAAACTTGATTCTCAGCGCCCTCATAGCGTTCAGCAATATGAGTGTGACGAGTTGGCTAGAGAATGGTATCTGCCCATTCCGGTGAGCGATCGCGACTATGCCGTTGAGATTGGATATCTCGCTACTGATGGGCGTTGGCTGGTTCTAGCTACCTCAGCGCCTGTCCGTATTCCTCCCGTTTACCCTTCCGATTGGGTTGAGGATCAGTTTGTCGCCGTAGAGTGGGATGACGATCTGCGCGGCAAGACCGTGTTGGAGTTGGTTCCTCCTGAGCAACGCATGGCTGCCGAAGCCAATCCTATCTACGACCAGGTCTTTGGCATGGCTCAATCGATGGAAGCCCAGCGAGTCGCAGGTTCGTTGTTTGGCTCTATGCATCAGGTGCCTGAGCAAGCGGTTAGTTCTTATGTCTTCCCCTCAGGGATGGGCATGTGGTCTGCATCGGGTGCAGGCATGATGGCAATGGGCTCCGGCGTTGGCATGGGTGCAGGCATGGGCCTCAATATGTCGGGCATTGGCATGTCGGGCATTGGCATGTCAGGCATTGGCATGGGAGCTTCAATGCCTCCGATTAAGCCTCGCCAGTTCTGGCTCGTTGCGGATGCAGAGCTGATTGTTTACGGTGCTACAGAGCCTGATGCCACGGTCACCATTGGAGGCCGCCCCATTAAGCTCAACCCCGATGGCACCTTCCGGTTCCAGATGTCGTTCCAAGACGGCCTCATCGACTTCCCGATCATGGCTGTTGCTGCTGATGGTGAGCAAAACCGCGCGATCCACATGAAGTTCGAGCGCGAGACCCCAGAGCGTCGCACCAATACAAAGGCGGAAGCCGTTGAAGAGTGGATGGTCTAGCTCGCCAGTGAGAGCCAGTCTTCTGTTCCAGTCTTCTGTTGTAGAAGGTCGGGTCAAGCTGTAGGTTCATGCAGAAGGGAAAGGAGGATTGCCTCTTTTCCCTTTTTTTTGGCTTATGATTTAAGGCACAGTGACGCAAGCCACGTAACGATTGCACATAAGGGCACCCGCAGCCTCGTGAACAAAATTACAATGGTGGAGATAAGACGCCAATGCGAGGCGTATTGATAGCGTATTGATATTGATGCTGATTCCGCTTTTTTAATGGCTCTTTAGCGCAGTCTTTGGCGCAGTCTTTGATAATTCTTGACGGCTTTTGACGGTTCTAGCCAACATTGGCCTACATCGCTCTAATGTCGAGGGAGACAGAAACACGATGGCTCAAACCCTTGCTATTCTTACTTTTCTCATTATTGGTTACATTGTTGGCTCGGTCAAAATCATTAACCAAGGATTTGAAGCCGTCGTAGAACGCCTCGGGCGATATCAGGGCAAACTCACACCGGGTCTCAACTTCATCGTGCCGCTGCTCGACCAGATTGTATGGGTGCAGACGACTCGTGAGCAGTTGCTCGATTTCCCCCCCCAGGATGCGATCACCTCCGACAACATCAACCTTAAGATTGACGCGATCGTCTACTGGCGAATTCTTGAAATCGAGCAAACCTATTACACCATTGAGGATGTCGAAGAGGCACTGAAAGCCCTGGTGATCACGAGCTTGCGATCGCTCGTGGGTAAGATGAAGCTGGAAGAGACGTACTCATCGAGAGACGAAATCAACAAGTCCCTGTTGCAGCAGCTTGATGAAGCGACGGCAACCTGGGGTGTAAAAGTCACCCGAGTCGAAGTTCAAAACATTATCTTGCCTCAGCGGGTGCAAGAGTCTCTAGAACGAGAGCGAGCGGCAGAGAGTGAAAAAAGAGCCGCTGTGACTTCCGCAGAAGGTAAAAGACAGGCGGCTATCTCTGAAGCAGAAGGAACCGTGCAGTCGGCCCGAATGATTGCTGAAGTGCTTGGAAAAGACGTGCGCCCTCAGGATGTGCTGAAGTATCTCATCGCCAGCCAATATGTAGATGCAAATTTTCGCCTGGGGCAGAGCGACAACGCTAAGATTTTGTTTATGGACCCACGAGCCATGTCAGAAGGCATGTCTGAGTTAATTGGGCAACAGCTTGAAGAGCATGACGAAAAAACTGAGCATCGGTCTAAAAACGGCAAATCTACACAGTCATCGTCTCCTGAAGACAGCGTGAACTGAAATCACACATTCAGGACTTACGCAGTTTGTTGAAATGGTGATTTCTATATAGAAACCAAAAACTCCTGCGAAGAGATCGGCGCAGGAGTTTTTATGGGGATTTAGATATTCTGGGGATTTAGATATTCTTTAGTTTGTTGTCGCCTGCACTGAGCTTTCGTCTACAGCATGCACAGACTCAAGGCTTTCTTGGGCGGCTTCTGGGCGATCGCCATCATGTTCCTTCGTTGACTCAAGATGTTTGCGCTCTAGCTCTAGCTTTTTTTCAAGCTCTTGGATCTGGTCGCGGCGCGTTTCGATTTCTAACGATCGGCGTGCGATGTCTTGATTTTGAAGCGTAAGCTCCTGTCTCCAAGCCTCAACCCGTTCTGCCTCTTGCTGGAGAACCTCCGGTGTTAGACCCATCGTTAGGTACTTTTGCACTAACTCAAGAATCCATTCTGATGCGTCTTGAATAGAAATAATTTCATTTTCTGATAGTTCGACCAGTACAAAAACCCCTTCACTGACGGAGAGAGAGACAGGTGCCTCGATCAAAGCATCGTCTTGCTCAAACAGAGACCAGAAGTGTTCAGATTTTTGTTGTGCAAGCAGATGGAGAAAAAGTTTGTCTGCCTCTCCGTGCCGACAGATCCTTGCGAGATAGATCATTACGACAGTTGAATAAGGTTTTACATCGCGTCTTGATGCCAGTATATCTCTATCTCCTTAAAGAAATGGGAAGGTTAATGTTGGGTTCGCATCAAGATATGGCGATCAAATACAAAAATTTCATGTTGATTTCGATTTTTGTTTGACACTCTCTGTAGGTTGACACCTTTCCTGGGCTCATGTCTTGAAACTCAAAGCTGAGCTAGACGATTTCTCAAGATTTCCGCCTGTTTCTCCGCTTCCGCCAGCGCATCTCGGGCTCCCTGCACCACCTCATCAGGAGCCTTGTTGACAAAACCAGGATTACTGAGCCGACCGCTGAGAGATTTGATTTCAGACTCTACTTTGCCCAGATCTTTCTCCAGCTTTGCCTTGAGCGCATCGACATCGACCACCCCAGCCAATGGCATCAAGACCTGCACAGTACCAAACACCCCAGCAAACATTTTTTCTTGGGGAGCCGTTTCGGAAATCACTAAATCACTGACCTTCGCCAAATCTTGAATGTAGGTGTCGCCCTCGGTGAGAATTTGCCGCTCAGTGGCGCTCTCACTTTGCAAAATCGCGGTGATTTTGATCGACGGCTTGACCCCGGCCTCAGCCCGGAGGTTGCGAATTGTGCGAATGACGCCAATCAGCATGTTGAACTGAGCCTCTAGCTCTGGCTGAATCAGCGCGTTTTCGGCTTGGGGATAGGCTTGTACTGCCAAGACTCTGCCATCGCTAATCTGGTTGAGTGTCTGCCAAATTTCTTCGGTGATGTGGGGCGTGAATGGATGCAGGAGCCGCAAAATGCCGTCGAGAACGTAGGCGAGTGTTTGTTGAGCCGCTCGGCGAGAAGATGCATCATCCTGGTGCAGCCTTGACTTGACTAACTCGATATACCAGTCGCAAAAGTCGCCCCAGATGAACTCATACAGCTCTTTTGTTGCTTCACCCATGCCGTGTTGTTCAAGAGAACGGTTAACGTCACGAGAAACCCGATGAAATCGAGAGAGAATCCAGCGATCGCACAATTCCACTGCCTCAGCATCAGGCTCGCCCAACTGCTCAGGCGTCTGGCCATCGAGGTTCATCATCACGAAGCGAGCCGCATTCCACAGCTTGTTGGTGAAGTTGCGAGACGCTTCTACCGAGACAGACTCATCGGTTTTGCGGTCATATTCTAGCCGAATGTCTTGGCCTGCACCTGCCACCTCACGAATCAGAGCATAGCGCAGCGCGTCGGTGCCGTACTTATTGATCAGCAGTAGCGGATCGATGCCGTTGTTGGCTGACTTCGACATTTTTTTGTTGTTCTCATCCCGCACCAGACCGTGAATATAAACGGTGCTGAAGGGCATTTTTCCGGTGAAGTGCCCTGCCATGAGGGTCATGCGAGCCACCCAGAAAAAGATGATGTCAAACCCTGTTACCAGAGTGGTGGTGGGATAGTACGTCTCCAGATCCTTCGTTTGCTCAGGCCAGCCCATGGTCGAAAAAGGCCACAGTCCCGAAGAAAACCAAGTGTCGAGCACATCGGGATCTTGTTCAACCCGGACTGCCTCGCCGTATTGAGCCTTAAGCTGGGCGATCGCCTCTTTTTCGTCTGCTGCGACCACAAAGGGCGTCTCGTCCGTAATCTCGCCCCCAGTTTCGCTGACCGCATACCAGGCCGGAATTTGGTGTCCCCACCAGAGCTGTCGAGAAATACACCAGTCTTTCAGGTTGACCAGCCAGTCACGGTAGACCTTCGTCCATCGCTCAGGCACAAAGACCGGATCATCCTGATTGTCGAGAAAATCTAGGGCGCGATCGGCCATTGGACGAATTTTGACAAACCACTGAGTCGAAAGCAGCGGCTCCACAGGCACCTTGCCGCGATCGCTGTAGGGCACGGCGTGGCTGTAATCTTCTACTTTGACTAAAAAGCCGCCATCATCCAGCCGCTGCACCACTGCTTTGCGAGCGTCGAAGCGATCTTGTCCCTGGAAATCGCCTCCATTTTCATTCAGGGTGCCGTCCTTATTCATGATGTTGATAAACGGCAAATTGTGACGCTTGCCCATCTCAAAGTCATTGGGGTCATGGGCTGGGGTAATCTTGACGCAGCCCGTCCCAAATTCCGCATCTACATATTCATCCGCAATAATCGGGATTTCCCGATTCATAATCGGCAGCATCACCGTCTTGCCAATCAGATGGGTGTAGCGCTCATCCGTCGGATTCACTGCAACTGCCGTGTCGCCCAGCATCGTTTCGGGGCGGGTGGTGGCCACTTCCATATAGCCCGACCCATCCGTGAGCGGATAGCGGAAGTGCCACAGATGGCCGTTCACATCTTTATTTTCCACCTCTAGGTCAGATACTGCCGACTGGCTCGCCGGACACCAGTTCACCATGTATTTGCCTCGGTAGATCAGCCCTTCCGAGTAGAGACGGTTAAAGGCTTCTAGCACCGCTTTCGACAGCCCCGCGTCCATGGTGAATCGTTCTCGGCTCCAGTCTACCGACACGCCCAATCGACGAAGCTGGCCGACGATGGTGCCGCCCGATTCTTCTTTCCATACCCAGGCTCGCTCTAGAAAAGCTTCGCGGCCAATGTCATAGCGGGTCTTGCCTTCGTCGCGGAGCTGTCGTTCCAAAATGGTCTGCACGGCAATGCTGGCGTGGTCGGTGCCGGGGAGCCAGAGGGTGTTGCGTCCGCGCATTCGGTGATAGCGCACCAGCACGTCGATGAGGGCGTTCTCAAAGGCATGGCCCATGTGCAAACGACCCGTCACATTGGGCGGCGGAATCACGACACAAAAGGGCTCGCCTTCGTGGTCAGGATTTGCCTTGAAGACGTTGTGTTCTTCCCAATATTGCTGCCACTTGGCTTCGGTGGTGGAGGGATCGTATTGGGAGGGAAGAGTGGGAACGGTTGCAGTCATGGAGACAGGCTCAGGAGTAAGAACGCAGAATAGAACGGTTAAATGTTACTTCACATTTTGCCATCTAAACCAGGAGAGAGTGCGGGTTTGTGTGGGGAAGACGATGCGATGTCTGGGTTGAGTGTGGCGATCGTGCCCGACTGTCATGCACTTTGGGAGAACTGCCAACTCACAATGGGTTGCCATCCTTGAATGCAAATCTCAACAGTCGGACGAAAAATTTCCTGGCTGATGTCAATGCCCATAATTTCCAATTGGCGGAACCCATCTTTATAAAGGGGATGGGATTTGCTAGTGATTTGGTTCTTTTGCCACTGGTAGGGATTATTGAAACTGCGCCCTTCCCAGTCCTGAGTCATGGGGTAATCGGGACATCGCAGAGGATTCAGCCATCCTTGGTGCTGCAAGACGGATAGACACCAGGCACGTACGCCCCATTCATCGGGTGTTGGATCTTGGGGTTTGATAATGCCGTTACCGCTCAGCCAGTTGAGATTGGGGATGGCATCTGGAGAACCGTGTTCTCGCCATAGTTGAAGATAGCTATCGGGTTTGACAGCGAAATGACCAATTTCATGGAGAATGTTCCACCATTTTTCATAACCAGGTTTGATGGAAATCTCAGGGATACCAATGCTGTGTGCGAAATCTAGAACGTCTGTGATGGTGGGAATAGTGGGTTCGCTGATGTAGGCATCAGCAGAATTGCAACCGGGATAGAGAACGTAGTCGTTGGTCATGGGTTAGTGAGTTGAGAAGTTTGCTGAATCGTGGAAATGTTGAAATTCGTATTGATTTCATCGTAGGAATTTTGCCCCCGATAATCAGTCCCCAGTTGCTTCCCCATGGGCTTAATCTAAGTGGAAGAAACGTTACACTTAGCTCAAAGCCATTGCTGAGGTCGATACCATGAATACGTCAAGCTCAACGGTTCATATCACGCTGGAGTTGCCCAAGGAAATTTGTGACCGGGCAATGCAGACTGCGGACGATCGCCACTGTCCTGTAGAGGCGTTGTTGACTGACATCATTGATGAAGGACTTCAAGCCTATGATGCGGAGCAACTTTGGGAGAAGATGGCGGAAGCTTATCGCGATCGCCTCGCGCAATCAGGAAAGTTGAACCAAAGCACAGAAGAGGTGCTGGAAGATCTAGCAGTGATTCGAGAGCAGGTGGCGAATGAGTTCCATCCAGGCTGAGAGGGTGGCGATTGACACCAATGAGTTCATTTTTGCTCTACGAGACAAGCCTCCACATCCCTTCAGCAAAATCCTGGTTTTCAGCAAGCTTCCTGAGCTAAATCTCTACATGCCTTTTCAGGTTTTGGCTGAGTTGCAACGCAATCTGATTGCTCAGGATATGCGCCGAATATTTCTGCTTTTACGGCAAGCAAAGTCAATTCAGTGGGATTACACGCTCCCAGATGCGAAGGTGGTTGCAAAATGGAAGTCGAGAGGTGCTAAGAAGGGTGATGCCGTGATTACTGCATCGCTGGAGATTGCGGGAGTTCAATATCTGATCTCTGAAAATCGCCACTTTTTGAGCGAAATCTCTGATTTGCCATTTCAAGTGTTATCCAGTGAGGCTGCCATTTATGCCCTGGGAAGCGTTTCTGAGAAAAATAGCTGATGATTTTGAGCTGACACCAGCACAAACCGATGTTTTCCTATTCCGCTTCAGTGAGGAAAATAAGCAGCGACGTGATTCTGAAGTTCGAAAGCTTTTAGAGGATCTGTTGCAACTCGACAGCGAGGCATATAAAAAGCGCAAGAGTGAAATATTCCGCAAGTTTGAATGGAATGATAGGCATAATCCAGACGGCTGTGAGACTTTGAAGAATGCTGGCTCTCAAAAAGCTAAAAGATTATGTGATTGGCTAGAGCTTCAATACAGTCATTTTGTCTCTCAGCAGTTGCCTAATGAACATCAATTGTCTGATTTTCCGTGGGCTTTAGCTTGCCAGAAAAAGCTAGAAAAGCAGCTTGAAGATTGTCGCTTACGACGAAACGCAACCGAACATGGCTTTGAGGTTGATGTGCATGTCGGTCTAGGGTTGGTTGAACGAAAGCAACAACAGCGTCGCAATAAAGCTGATCGTTTAGACCTTTATGAACTCACCGATCGCCATGCGAGAGGCAAAAGTTATAACCATAATCAGTTTTTGAACGATGTGATTGGGCGATCGCCCCTCGGTAAAAATAAGCATCTGGCAATTGTAGGTGAACCAGGAGCCGGAAAGACAACATTGCTCGTTGCAATCGCCCAACATCTTAGTCAGTCAGAATTTGATGCTGTTCCCATTTTCATTGCTTTGTCAGGAGTACAGAACCGAACCCTCAAAGATTACATCCTTCAAGAATGGTTACCAGAAGCTGTGAGACTGGTGAATCCGGCGATTGCCAATATTTCTGAGTTGCATGACTCGTTCCAACAATGGATGTATCAGAACCCTGCTTGGTTTTTACTGGATGCTGTAGATGAAATGGGGGCAATGTCTCCAACTCAAGCATTTAGCACCATCCAATCGCAACTGACGGATTGGGTAGGACAGGTGCGGGTAGCTTTAACCTGTCGGCTAAATGTTTGGGATGCAAGCATTAGCAATCCTTTGGTGGGGTTTGATACCTATAAAACTCAAGAGTTTGAACCAAGACAAGTTCAAGAATTCATGACTCGGTGGTTTGAGCAAGCTGAAGAACATCAACGTGGCGAACGCCTTTGGCAAAAGTTACAGGAACCTCAGCGCGATCGTATTCGAGAATTAGCCAGGAACCCATTACGATTATCATTACTCTGCCAAATTTTCTATACCAACCCTGAAGCACAGTTACCTAAGACAAAAGCAGGACTCTATCAGAAGTTTGTGAACTATTTTTATGAATGGAAAGAAGAACTATATGCGACGACAAAAGCCCAACGACAAGAGCTAAATAAAGCTTTAGGTAAGCTAGCTTTAACAGCACTAGATAACCAAGATGGCTTACAGCAATTTAGGCTGCCAGAAGATTCTGCCCGTCAAATCATGAGTGATGAATGGTTCGGATTGGCAGAAAATTTGGGTTGGCTAAATGTGATTGATCGCGATTCAGAAACAGATGAAGCTGTTTATGCATTTTTTCATGCAACATTTCAAGAATATTTTGCAGCATCGATAATAGAAAATTACTTATATTTTATTGATACGAATAGAAGCCTTGGTGAGGTTAATAGATTTCGGGTTTTTGAGACTGGTTGGAAAGAAGTCCTTTTGTTTTGGCTCGGAAGACCTTACAATCAAATATCAAATAATCAGAAAAAAGATCTCATAGATGAGCTGCACTATTTCAATAATCAATGTGGAAACATATTTTTTTATTCGCGAGCATTAGTATTAGCAAGCTTAGGTATTCTTGAATTTCCAGAGTACGAATCAAAATCTGATGTCATTAAAACGCTACTCACACTCAAACTAGGATGCATAACTAAAAATAATGAGAGGATCACTTCTGAAGCAGCTCATGTAAATGAAGAATTTGAGAATGAGTTTGAAGAAACGATAGAGATAATTTCATCAAGCTCTTGTAAGGCTTTGTTAAAAGGACATCTGGTAAATGCTCTAAATCAATATCGACATCGAATCCCCAAGCTCTCTCATCGCAATAAAATTTCGAAAGAAGCAAAGATATTTTTTCATCTAAAAGTAGTTTTGTATCTTGCCAGAATCAAAGACAGATGCAATGAATTCTTTGAGGAATACTCAAAATTACTTCAAGCATTAGAAGATGTAACTACTGATTTTTCAATTTCATTCGAATCAAATTTGATTGAAGATAAGAATGGTGAAAAGTATTTAGCCTTTTGGGGATACATTTTTACGCAGCTTTATTCCGCTTTGTCCCAAATAAATAAGGAGAACCATAAGAAAACTTTAAGTCAGTCAATGAGAAATATCTTATCTGAATTAGAAGCAAGAGAAACAAAGTTGTTTGTGGAAATTTCTCTATCCAATCTTAGAAATGAAGAGGTGAAGCTACACAGTATGATTCACAGCTTTATAGAAGATGCAAGTTTACCAGAATACTTACTTTTCTTGAGAGTAGCAAAACTCTTCGAATTGAAATTAAATTCAGAACTAGACCCTCTCTTGAAATATTTCAAATTCATTGAAATCCAAAATGAATTTTTCAAAAACCAGATAATCATATCTCTTTCTGACTTTCAAGAAAATGTAAAAATCGGAAAAATAATAGATGATTTTTTGAATGATAAGAGCGTGCCGCTAGATTCAACATCTATCGAAATTATTCACCGACTATCACAGAGAAAAAAGTATCTAGTAGAAGAGGAAAAGATAATATCCTCTTTGAGATTAGTTAATAATAGCGATCGTAGAAGGATATGTGAAATTGTTGGTGAAATACGGTCTGGCTCTGAAACTGCTATCAAGATTCTTGATAACCTTCTGTCACAAACACCACTCTTCGACCAGATAAGTATTGCTTTCGATATTCTAACTATTGATCCTTATCATAAGAATGCACTCGATGCTCTAATGAATCACTTTAAGGTAGTCTTCTCCCTATCGAGATCTGCCAAGAACGACATGGTTTTTCGTGAAGATAGCGTTTCTATCGCATGTTTCTTAATTTTAGGAAGAAAGTATCTCAATGTTTTATTGAAATTAGTTATAATCCATTTATTCACAATATCAACTAAATCAACTAATAGTAGCCCATGTTCAAAGGTATCTTCTACTAAAGCAAAATCTTCTATTGATTCAGATAGTCTAGGAATTTTCGATATTCCATTTGATTTTTTCCTATTTCGTTTTTGCTGTTCTGCATTATCGCAATTTGCTCGAGATGTAGATTATTCAGTATTTTGCAAAGTTTGGGAAGAAGCAATAAATGAAATTCATGCATCAACCAATATTGATAATATTGTTGCCTCTGATCCAAAAAAAACACTCAAAAACCTCAAGCTTGACAGTAAAGGCTTTTTTGAGTCATTGAATAAACTTCAAAATGAGAGTAAATATATCTTTATTATTGCTATTCAAACACTTGAAAATCAAACTGAGAATGCGATCGCCAAACGCCTCTGGAATCGTATCTTTCCTCAAGCATTTCCCGATGAAAAAGAAATTCCAAAAATCGAAGATATTGGCGATTTAGAGCGACTACTACTTCAGCTTCAGAACCAACTACAAGTTCAGAAATTAGCCATCGTATTCTATGACTGCGAACCCCATCCAAATCTCGTCAGTCTGCTCAATCAACTCACCGATTTTTTACACATCGGCTGGGTTACCCACCAACCCGTTCCCTTCCGAAGCTTTCATCCAGAACCCATCGGAACATTGCAGAGCAGAGTGCAAATCTGGATCGAGCAGTTGTGATTGATAGAAGCCATGATTGCATTCTACAAACCTACATTGCACAACTAGACAAGAGGAAATTCTGCGAATGTCACAAATTAACAATTCTTTAGCGCCTCAGTGCGATCGCCAATTTCATGTTTCATCCGGATCAATCCACTCAACCTCCGTGCTTCGTAAAAGCCTCTGTCTTCCTTCTTCAACAGACTTTTACCTATGCGCGTTTCCTTGATTGCCCTCTGCACATTGAGTACCCTGACCGTGAGCGAATTTTCTCGCGTGGCAGAGGCAGAGCCTGATCTAGATGCCGCCGCACCCGACGAGAATGCCGATGCCCACACTCGCTTCGACAGGGAAAGTTCCGCCATCGTAGGCCACCCCTCTGGAGTAAACCCAGAAGCGAGACCCACCGTATTCTTTAGCGCCTCAGCTTGTCTTGAGCAAGATGACGATGACGGTGAACCTGAGAGCGATCGCCCCTTCGATGAATCTTCTGCACCTCCGATTCGGATTCAGTTTGATGCACCATTGGGATCGGATGATTGTGAAGAGGAGGATGCCGCGTCAGATTCTCCCGTGCGCGTGAATTTTTCTGATGAGCTGTCGGATGAACCAGACGAGGAGCCAGATCTATCTCCGGCTCAGGCTGATTCTGTTCGTGACTCAGAACCTTCGATTCAAATTGACCTATCGGAAGAGGGCAATGCTGAAAATGCCGCAGATCGCGAAGCCGAAGTTACCTCTGATTCGGAACCATCTGATCAGACCCATGAATCAGCAGAGTCAGCGCCTCCGGTTCGGGTTGATTTGACCGACGACGGTTTTGATCTAGAAATCGCAGACCACCGTCCCGATGGGCGATCGCCCATTCAGCGGCCTCAGCCTCGCCTGTTTAACCTAGAAACGGCCAATTTTCTTGAAGAAGGAGCGTTGCAGCTAAGAGTCGGAGCCCATCAAACCTTCATGGGCGATCGCCCCGACTCGGGTACAGGCGATGAAGTCTACGACGGCTCGATTGACTATGGCGTTTTTGATGATCTTCAGATTGGCATCACGGCCAATTTCTTTGATGATCCGCCTAATCGAGCCGTCGATGGCGAGCTTCCGAATGTGCGACTGTTTTCTATCGCGCCCCATGTGAAATATCAGATCGTGGATCAAGAACGGTTGGCGATCGCCCTCCACGGCGCGGTGGAATTTCTCCTAATCGAGGCTGAACCGGGCTTATTTAACGACACCAGAGATGACGAATTTGCCTCTGTGGTGGCAGGAACTCTGCAAGCTCCGCTGACGTTCAATGCCTCTCCAGATATACAGCTCCACTTCACCCCAGGCATCGCGTTTACTCCCGGAGAGGTCAACGGTGGCGACTTTTACGGCACTTTCTTCAACATCGGCACAGGCATCAGTTGGCAACCTTCTGATCGCGTTAGTCTTTACGGAACCCTCAACGCACCGCTGGGGCCGGGGGGCAACACCGTCGATAGCGATGATGGCGATATCGTGCGGCAGCTCGTATGGGCTGTGGGCGCGCGCTATGCCGTTACGCCTCGGGTCGGCGTGGATCTGTATGGCACCAACGCCTTTGGCACGACTCCCACCACCGGACTGCTGAGCTTCATTCCTGACGGCAACCAAACCACCGTTGGCGTGGCCCTCACCTACACGCCAGAAACCGGACTCGGCTACGGGTCGAGCTTCCGCGAGGGAGACGCTCCTCCCCTATCAGACCGAGATACGCAGCTCCTGGTGGATGGACTGACCCTGACCACGGCCAACACCTTGCAACCAGGCATGGTGAGTGTTGGCGTTGGGGCAGGATTTGGCGATCGCTTCAACGTAGACTTGGCCTACAGCCCCGATGAAGATTTTCAGATTGAAGCCAGCCTCGATGAGTTTGGGGCAGAAGATAATGTCAGCAGCGACGACTCGGGTGGAACTGACCTGAAATATATGCTGGGCGCACGAGTGCGGCTGCTCGACCAGCGCCGGGGCGACCCGGTGACCCTCAGCGCCCGACTCATGGGCGGACGCGACACGGGTGCAAACAACCAAGTCGGCGTTCTTTTCACAGAACTGCCTGTACTCTATGAAGCCACTGAGCATCTGGCCTTATTTGCAACGCCTAAGGCAGCCTTCTTCGCTGACCAGTCGCGCATCGGTTTGGGATTAGGCATCAACTACGCCCTGCCTCACGGCTTCCAGCTCATCGGCGAGGTGACGCCTGTGATTGACGGAGAACCCACGGTTTGGAGTGCTGGAGCCCGCTACCATCACCCCGATACCAATCTGGGCGTGGATGTGTATGTGACGAACTCGATTGGCCGCAATGGGCTGGGCAGTTTGGTCGGCGAATCTGGCGCGAGTGTGGGCGTGAACCTGAACTGGCTGATTGGGCGGTGATTTGGGACGGTGATTTGGGATGGTGATTTGGGACGATGGCGATCGCCTACCCGCGCTAGCCCTGTCTATTAGGATGCTGTCTGAGAAGCTTTTGGCATGGCAAAACTGCTGACGAATCCAGATTCGTCAGCGGCTCATTTCGGCTAGATTGCCTCCAACACATAACCCGTTACGACACGATCGGGTCTACATGCATTGACAGGATGCACATACAGGCCCCAAATAATTCTCGCCAAATAATATTTAATATTACTCTTGCTTAATATAGAAATTTATCAATGTTGTGGCTTCAGAAGCTGCATGATCTCCATTACCTTTACCCCGGTGTAGATGCTTTTCTGCGGCAATATTCGTTCATTCAACGTCATAGATCGTCAAAAAACAGAGGCTTGCTGATCGGGCGATTGCACTGTCTGTAAACGTTTTCAGCCTTTGAGGTAGGGTTTCAGGATATTGCGCTTTGTAAACTTGCGTCTACAGTGTGCCTAAAATCTGCTCATCGATTTAGGGCGCAAACATAGCCGGATCATTGGTTTTCACTCTTTGAATTATTGTTAACCTTGGCCCAGACCGGATGAGACACAGCACTATAATGCACAGAAGACCGCTACCCAAAAGAGGTAAAACTCTGTTCTGGCTTATATCTCGGGCTGTGAGGTGATCGACTTTCTCCGAACGCGTAACCTGATTTTCATTAAGAAGGTAACCAAGATCGCTTCGGAGGGACATGCTTCGGCATGTATGCACGCTGGCACTTGTCTCTAAGCTTGAAATATTGGGTCGGTCGATTCGTTCCTTGTCTAGAGAGAGGAGAGTCTCTAATGACAACTACACCACGGGAGCGAGACGCGAAAGTTAAGGTTACGGTTGATACTGATCCGGTTCCTACTTCTTTTGAGAAGTGGGGCAAGCCAGGTCACTTTGACCGCACCTTAGCGAAGGGACCAAAAACCACAACTTGGATTTGGAACCTGCACGCTGACGCTCACGATTTTGATAGTCATACCAGTGACTTAGAAGATATATCGCGGAAGATTTTTAGTGCTCACTTTGGCCACTTGGCCGTTGTGTTCATTTGGCTGAGCGGCATGTATTTCCATGGCGCGAAGTTTTCCAATTACGAAGCATGGTTGACAGACCCGACTGGTATCAAACCCAGTGCCCAAGTGGTCTGGCCAATTTTTGGACAAGAAATTTTGAATGCAGATGTCGGCGGCGGATTTCAGGGGATTCAAATTACCTCTGGCTTCTTCCAGCTATGGCGTGCATCTGGTATTACAAACGAATTTCAGCTCTACTGCACAGCAATTGGTGGCCTTGTAATGGCTGGTCTAATGCTGTTTGCAGGTTGGTTCCACTATCACAAAAAAGCTCCCAAGCTTGAGTGGTTCCAAAATGTAGAGTCCATGATGAATCACCACTTGGCAGGTTTGCTAGGTTTGGGTTCGCTGGGCTGGGCTGGTCACCAGATTCACGTTTCTTTGCCTATCAATAAGCTTCTGGACGCAGGTGTTGCCCCTGGTGATATTCCCCTGCCCCATGAGTTCATTCTCGATAAGAGTTTGATGGCAGAGCTCTATCCTAGTTTTGCAAAGGGACTGACGCCTTTCTTTACGCTGAACTGGGGTGAGTATGCTGACTTCTTGACCTTCAAAGGTGGCCTAAACCCGGTAACGGGAGGCTTGTGGCTTTCAGACACGGCGCATCATCATTTGGCGATCGCAGTCTTGTTTATCATCGCTGGCCACATGTACCGCACCAACTGGGGCATCGGCCACAGTATGAAGGAAATCCTTGAAGGGCATAAGGGTGATCCCCTACTCTTTGGCGGCAAGGGTCATGACGGTCTCTATGAGATCCTGACGACCTCTTGGCATGCTCAATTGGCTTTGAACTTGGCCTTGCTCGGTTCACTGACGATTATCGTGGCGCATCATATGTACGCGATGCCGCCGTATCCTTACATTGCCACTGACTACCCAACTCAGCTGTCACTATTCACTCACCATATGTGGATCGGTGGTTTCTTGATTGTTGGTGCAGGGGCACACGGTGCCATCTTCATGGTGCGAGACTACGATCCTGCTAAAAACGTTGATAACGTTCTAGATCGCGTTCTTCGAGTGCGGGATGCCATCATTTCCCACTTAAACTGGGTCTGCATCTTCTTGGGCTTCCACAGCTTTGGTCTGTATATCCACAACGACACCATGCGTGCGTTGGGTCGTCCCCAAGATATGTTCTCAGATACAGCGATTCAGCTGCAGCCTATCTTTGCTCAGTGGGTGCAAAACCTGCACACCATGGCACCGGGCAACACGGCTCCAAATGCGCTCTCCACAGCGAGCGTTGCATTTGGTGGTGATGTAGTAGCCGTAGGCGGAAAAGTGGCCATGATGCCGATTGCCCTGGGCACGGCTGACTTTATGGTTCACCACATTCATGCCTTCACAATCCACGTCACCGTGCTGATTTTGCTGAAAGGCGTGCTCTATGCCCGCAATTCTCGTTTGATTCCAGACAAGAGTGAACTGGGTTTCCGCTTCCCTTGCGACGGTCCAGGTCGAGGTGGCACCTGCCAGGTTTCTGGTTGGGATCACGTTTTCCTTGGCCTATTCTGGATGTACAACTCCCTGTCGATTGTCATCTTCCACTTCAGTTGGAAAATGCAGTCTGACGTATGGGGCACTGTGAATGCGGATGGCTCTGTCTCCCATATCACAGCTGGAAACTTTGCTCAGAGTGCGATCACCATTAATGGTTGGCTGCGCGATTTCCTCTGGGCACAAGCAGTGAATGTCATTGGCTCGTACGGTTCTGCACTGTCTGCCTATGGCTTGTTGTTCTTGGGCGCTCACTTTGTTTGGGCATTCAGCCTGATGTTCTTGTTTAGTGGCCGTGGTTACTGGCAAGAGCTGATTGAGTCTATCGTATGGGCTCACAATAAGCTGAAGGTTGCTCCTGCAATTCAACCTCGTGCCTTGAGCATTATCCAGGGGCGTGCTGTGGGAGTCGCTCACTACCTCCTCGGAGGAATTGTGACGACCTGGGCATTCTTCCTGGCCCGAATTATTGCAGTGTCCGGTTGAGCATGAGGAGGACTCTTTAGGACTTATGGCAACCAAATTCCCAAAATTTAGCCAGGATCTGGCTCAGGATCCGACTACACGTCGGATCTGGTACGGGATTGCCACAGCCCACGACTTTGAAAGCCACGATGGCATGACGGAGGAGAATCTTTACCAAAAGATCTTCGCCTCTCACTTTGGTCATCTAGCAATCATCTTTTTGTGGACTTCCGGGCACCTGTTCCACGTCGCCTGGCAAGGCAACTTCGAGAAGTGGATCACCGATCCGCTCAACATTCGTCCCATCGCCCATGCGATTTGGGATCCCCACTTTGGTCAACCTGCGGTTGACGCATTCACTCAGGCAGGCGCTTCTGGCCCTGTCAACATTGCCTACTCCGGGGTATACCACTGGTGGTACACCATCGGAATGCGGACGAACAATGACCTGTATTCAGGTGCAGTCTTCCTTCTGATTATGTCGGCTGTATTCTTGTTTGCAGGTTGGCTACACTTGCAGCCTAAGTTCCGTCCTAGCTTGTCTTGGTTTAAGAATGCTGAGTCTCGCCTCAACCACCACTTGGCTGGTTTGTTTGGGGTCAGTTCTCTCGCTTGGACAGGGCACCTAGTTCATGTCGCTATTCCTGAAGCCCGTGGCCAGCATGTTGGTTGGGATAACTTCTTGACGACTCCGCCTCACCCGGCGGGTTTAGCTCCCTTTTTCACCGGAAACTGGGGAGTCTATGCTGAGAATCCTGATACTGCTGGACATATCTTCAATAGTGCTGACGGTGCAGGAACTGCAATTTTGACGTTCCTCGGTGGCTTCCATCCTCAAACTGAGGCTCTGTGGCTCACTGATATTGCTCACCACCATTTGGCGATCGCCGTTCTCTTCATCGTTGCGGGTCACATGTACCGAACCAACTTCGGTATTGGCCACAACATCCGTGAGATTCTCGGCGCTCATAACCCTCCCAAGGGAACTCCTTTTGGTGGAATGCTGGGTGAGGGACATAAGGGTCTTTACGACACCATTAACAACTCCCTTCACTTCCAGCTTGGCTTGGCGCTTGCTTCCTTGGGCGTGGTCACCTCTTTGGTGGCTCAGCACATGTACTCGTTGCCGTCCTATGCGTTTATTGCACGGGACTACACGACTCAGGCGGCTCTCTATACCCATCACCAGTACATTGCTGGATTCTTGATGGTTGGAGCCTTTGCCCACGGTGCAATCTTCTTCGTCAGAGATTACGACCCTGAGGCCAATAAGAACAACGTCCTTTACCGGATGTTGGAGCACAAAGAGGCGATCATCTCTCACTTGAGCTGGGTTTCCCTATTCTTGGGCTTCCACACCTTGGGTCTGTACGTCCACAACGACGTGATGCAAGCCTTTGCAACGCCTGAAAAACAAATCCTAGTTGAGCCTGTGTTTGCTCAGTGGATTCAGGCGGCTCACGGTAAGCTGCTTTACGGATTTGATACTCTGCTGTCTAATCCCGACAGCCTTGCTTCTACGGCATGGCCTAACAACGGTAACGTGTGGCTAGATGGCTGGTTGACCGCAATCAATAGTGGAGATAACTCTCTGTTCTTGACCATCGGCCCTGGCGACTTCCTAGTTCACCATGCGATCGCCCTAGGTCTGCACACCACCACCTTGATTTTGGTCAAAGGTGCGTTGGATGCACGTGGCTCTAAGCTGATGCCAGACAAAAAAGACTTTGGCTACAGCTTCCCTTGCGATGGCCCTGGTCGGGGTGGCACCTGTGACATCTCAGCGTGGGATTCGTTCTACCTGGCGATGTTCTGGATGCTAAACACCCTCGGTTGGGTGACCTTCTATTGGCACTGGAAACACTTAGGCATCTGGCAAGGCAACGTCGCCCAATTCAATGAGTCATCGACATATTTGATGGGCTGGCTGCGCGACTACCTCTGGCTAAATTCGTCCCAGTTGATCAACGGGTACAACCCGTATGGCATGAACAACCTCTCTGTTTGGGCTTGGATGTTCCTCTTTGGGCACCTGGTCTGGGCAACGGGCTTTATGTTCCTGATCTCTTGGCGTGGATATTGGCAAGAGCTGATCGAGACGATTGTATGGGCGCACGAGCGCACTCCTCTAGCGAACCTCGTTCGTTGGAAGGACAAGCCCGTTGCTCTGTCTATCGTTCAAGCACGTTTGGTTGGTTTGGCTCACTTTACGGTGGGATACATTCTGACTTATGCGGCCTTCCTCATAGCCTCGACGGCGAGTCGATACGGTTAACGAGTTGGGTCTCGCGAGATAGTTATAGAAAATGCCCTCAACATCAACGTTGAGGGCATTTTTTTACTTTGTAAAAGTACCGATTGAGTAAGAGTACTGATTGGCAATGCTTGGGCAAGCACGTCACCTCTTACGGCACCAAGATTCATGCAACGTCAACGGGCATTTGCAGAACCCTGTAACCTAGACTTAGTCTGTGACTTTACCAAGTATTAATCGTCAATGTATTTGAACAAATTAATACTATAGAATCATGATGCCTCTCCTAAATTCTAGTCCTATGAATTCACGATGTTTAGTGTATACGGTTCATAAAGCTGCTTCGATGTTCTTGTATCGATTAATGCTAGATATTTCGACTGAAACCAATGTTCCTTACTACTCCATCAATAAACCTGAATTTCAGGACACTATTAACAATAGTAGCTGGAAAAAATTTATCGAATCCAAACCCGGCCATGGATACTTTGGTCCTATTCGGTCACGAGAGGCCATGCCTATTTTCCCGGAAAAGATTAATGAATATTCAGTTATTCTGCATCTGCGCGATCCCAGAGATGTGCTGGTTTCTCTTTTCTTTTCATATACCTATAGTCATACAAGAGGTAAAGGCTTTAATGTCCAGGAAGTTCAAAGACAGCAATGGCAACAAGATGGGATTGATTTATTTGTCGTTGAATATCTTGATAACTTTAAAGAGCGCTACTTATTACTCATAGACAAACTCCTTCTACTTAATAATGTGACACTACTTAAGTACGAGGATATGGTTACTGATTATGCTAAATGGTTGGAAAGCTTTTTAGATTCTTGTCTTTGCAAGCATGATTCTTATATAGATGATAGAACTTCTGACTTGCTGAAAAGTGACTCCAAAAATACACTACACAAACACTTGGTTGAAAATATAAGGATGAATTTTCTAGAGTAAATATACCTGAAAATATTAACCACCATAAGAGGCAAGTTTTGCCTGGTGACCATATTCGAAAACTTAAGGTAGAAACGATTGAGCAACTAAATGATGGACTGAGAGATATTTTAATTCAATTAGATTACGAGGATAGTTTCTAGGCATCTCTGGTCAATCATTTTGAGAACTATCCACGTAGTAGAGTGAGCTGACGTATATAGGACTGCTGTGATGTATTTTTAGCTTGAAGATGCAGTGAAACAAGCGATCGGAAAAAGCAGGTACTCCAGAAAAAACAGCTTCCAGATGAACTGATAGAACTGGGCGATCGCCACTGTATTACTCAAATCAACCTTGGTGCTTTTAACCCATAACAAAACGAGAATGAAGCTGTGGCTAATGAGAATAACGCCAAGATTTAGGGTCGGTAAAACTAGGCTGGTTAACATCATGCCGCTGTAGCAGGCTGTCAAAACCCAAAGCGTTAAATTGAAAACGGCTTGCGGCCCAAGTTGAACGGTAAACGTCGTAATGTTGTAGCGGCGATCGCCCTCCAAATCGGGAATGTCTTTGAAGATGGCGATCGCAAACGTAAATACCAAAACAAACAGGGTGAGAATCCAAATTGCCGTTGGAACTGCAAAGGGCTCGCCCAGACGAGCATAGAAATGGGCGAATAGTCCTAAATTAACCACGACCCCTCGAACCGTGAAGATGCAGAGCGATGCCCACAGAGGATGTCGCTTCAGCCGGATAGGCGGTAGAGAGTAAGCAGTCCCGATGGCCAAGCTGATCCACACCGTGGCGGTAAGGGCAACGCTCTGAAACGGAGGAATGACAAGCGCGATCGCCCCCGTGATGAGAACGATGAGCCATCCGGTTCGGAGTGAAAACTCTCCTGAGGCGATCGGTAAGTGGGGTTTGTTGATGCGATCAATCTCCACATCCTGAGTTTGATTGAGCCCCACGATGTAAATGTTGCCGCAAAGGCAGGCTAGCCAAGCAATAAAAAGATCGGGCACGGTCGTGCTAAACGCCTGCGCAAGGCTAGTAGATGCCAGGGCGATCGCAATCGTATATAAGCTGACCATGCTCAGAGTCGTACCAATAATGGTATGAGGTCGAGAAAATTTCCACAGAGCATAAAGCCAAGCCGTGTAGCGATGAAAAAATGCTCGATAGCCCGATGTGTTTGACGTAGGGGAAGGATTGGATTCAGTTAACCGACTCATGCACTCTGCTCTGACACCACAGAGTTAATCTTACGCAATCTTGATCTCAAAGTCGTGATGTCTTGGGAAGAGAGCCTCTCACCCTACTTAATCCCACTTTTGCTGCTCTGTTTCTATGAAAGTTGTTCATAAGAGAGATGAAAATTAGTTTTTGTATATTTCAATACAGAAACCTATGATTGAAATATAGGAACGGAGGTGAAAGCGATGAAAGCATTACATGATTGGTATACGTTTGGATGGCAGTCTGGTTCAAATACCAAATCTTCTCAATCGTCGAATCACCCAGATAATGCGACAAGCTGGTATGAATTTGGGTGGCGTTCAGGAATGGATGCAGACCTGAGCCTATCAGACCAACCTTCGAGATTAGGGATTAAAGTCAGAAATTGGTTGCAATCTTTAGCTCTACAGTTTTCTGACTCATCTGAGCCCCGTATCTGGAAAGCAGGTCAATCAGAAGGTCTGTTTAATGTTCGAGACCCTCGTACTGGTCGCGTGCTCCACGGTGCGACACAACAAGAAGTAATGGTTTGGCTAGAAGAACGCTATAACGCGTAGAGCCATTGATTCAAATTGAAAAGGGGGAAGTGTTCTGCTCGGGCACTCCCCCTTTTTGATTATCTAGTTTAACTGTCTGGGCTGACCTTCAGGCTTAGCCTTCTGAGAACGCCATTTAGCCAAACCGCCGCAAATTATGGCGTATGTTCTCCTAGGCGTGTTGCCGTGCGGATAATCTGCCCAGCAAGCATGGCTGCCCCAAAGCCATTATCGATGTTCACCACGCCAATTCCTGCGGCGCAAGAGTTGAGCATCGTTAGCAGAGGTGCAAGCCCGTTCAAATGTGCGCCATAGCCGACACTGGTGGGTACTGCAATCACCGGGCAGTTGGCTAACCCTGCTACAACACTGGGCAGTGCTCCCTCCATGCCTGCGACGACAATCAGCACATCGGCTTGGGCGATCAGTTCTCGATTGTCGAGTAAGCGATGGATGCCTGACACTCCGACATCCCACAGGCGTTTGACTCGAAACCCGCACAGCTCAGCCGTTACGGCAGCTTCTTCGGCCACAGACAGATCAGCCGTGCCCGCAGAAATGAGGGTGATCGTTCCTGGATACTGCGGCTCTAAATGGCTGGGGGCGATCGCACAAATTCGTGCTAAGGGCGAGTAGCGCAGCTCAGGCAGATGCGATCGCAGAATTTCATAAACTTCAGGCTCAATGCGCGTCGCCATCACCACAGGCGTGCGATCGCGCATCGTATTGATAATTTTGACAATATGTTCGGGGGTTTTTCCTGGCCCCCAGATCACTTCTGGAAATCCCGTTCGCAGGGCTCGATGATGATCGACGCGGGCGAAGTCGTCAACGGGCTCAAAGTCAAAGTACTTTAGCTTGTCAAAGGCAACTTCAGGGGTTACTCGTCCTGAAGCGACGGCACTCAGCAAATCACGTAATGCATCGGGAGTAGTCACAGGCTTAATTCATCTCTGTCAAAACTGATCTGCCAAAACTGAATAGCGAAGATTGAGTTACAGAAAGATTGAGTTATGGTGTGAGCTGCTGATCTAGCTGGAGATCATCAATATTCCATAAGCTACCGCCCAGGGCAGAATATTGCACCCCCTCGACCCGGTTTCGCACCGCGCCCAAAGATAGAGGATTCACCAGATAAATAAACGGCAGATATTCTTGCGTGAGGCGTTGAGTTTCGCCATAGAGTTCTTTGCGGGCTTCTTCGTCTAACTCTTTTGCCGCATCGACATAGAGACGCGAAATCTCAGCCTCCCACTCCGCAATCTCTTGGCCTTCTAAAGGTTCTTCTCCGTCCGCAGGTTTTTGATTAAACGCATGGAGACTTCCATCCACTCGCCATACGTTTGCCCCACCATTGGGCTCAACCCCTCCCGTCAAGCCTAGCAAAAAGCATTCCCAATCGAGGTATTTGGTCATTTTCTCGACCAATGTGTTGAAAGCAATGGGTTGAAAATCGACTTGAATGCCAATATTGTCGAGATCCCGCTTGATTTGGGCTCCCATCGATTCGCGGATTTTGTTGCCTGCATTGGTAATTAGGGTAAATCGCACCGGGTTGTCGTCCCAATCGACTAGTTGACCGTCATCTTGATAGCGGAATCCGGCGTTTTGCAAAAGTTCCTTCGCCTGGTCGGGATCGTAATCGTAACTCTTCAACCCCTCAGCTTTGAAGTAAGGGCTTTGAATCGAAATCGGCGAATTTTGAGGCTGCCCCAGCCCCTGAAAGATGTTGTTAATCATCGTCTGGCGATCGATCGCATAGGCAACCGCCTGCCGAAACTCTTGCATGTTAAACCAGCGCGATCGCACCGGATCAACTAGCGGCTCACCCTCACGGGAGCCCGTATTGAGGTTGAACGAAATAAAGTTTGTGCCTGCCTGGGGGCCACCATTGTAAATCGTGAAGTCAGCCCGGTCTTCTTCTCGCTTCAGCAGGGCAAAATTTTCAGAGGAGACACTAATTACATCAAGCCCGCCCGAGCGAAACTGGAGCATGGCAGAGTCGGTAGACTCAACGATTTGAACAATGAACTCTTGAATGAAGGGCTGCGGTTCTCCGGCATCGCTCTCTTTCCAGTAGTTGGGATTGCGCTCAAAGGTAATGCGCTGCAAGGTGTTGTAGCTCACCATGCGATAAGGGCCACTGGCAATGATATCTGTAGGGTCGGTGTCTGTGCCCCAGATTGAGAGAAACTTGGGGTTGCCCTCAGCGTCGGTGTCTGTGACATATTCTTCTAGGGCATGTTTGGGCAAAATGGCTAGCCCTCCTGCGTAGCGGAGGAACGGCGCAAACGGCTCAGGCACCGTGAATTCAACATGACGATCGTCGATTTTGCTGACCGTAGGAAACGCCCCCGTATCGCCAATCCGCAAAATGTCGCGCTCACCACTAGGAATCGCAGGATTGAAGTAGATATCGTTGTAGGTAAAGAGAATATCGTCTGCGGTGAACGGCTCGCCGTCTGACCATTTCAGCTCTTCGCGCAGGGTGAAGACAATGCGCTTTTTGTCTTCAGACATTTCCCAAGACTCGGCCAGGGCAGGCTCTAGCTCATTGGTAATAGCATTTTCGCTCAGCAGCCCTTCGTAGAGCAGCCCAAAGACAATGGTCGCCTCTTGACTCGTGACGGGATTAAAGGTCTTTGGCTCACTGATTTCGCTATAGACCAATCGCGGCACCTCGGCAGCCTCAGTGCGATAGAGGTTGAGGCTACAGCTGCCGAGGGCGATCGCCCCCACCAAAAACAGCCCCGCCAATAGCCCGTATCGCCACTGATTCCATTGGGTGCTGAAATTGGCTATAAACTTTTTGAACGATTGGACAGAGCCTTGCCTTTTCTGCGCCATTGCTACTCCTGCTATACCATCGTGGCGTTGGCTTGCCTGGGCGTAGCCCGTATCGCCATCACCTGTTTCACTGATCCTAGACGAAACCGCAAAAGCTGAACACTCTCAGTCCTAAAGTTTTAGGGTTAAGAGTTGCTGAGGAAATGTTGAATAGAATGGCCGCAGAACTGGCTGATGCATCGCAGTATGAAACGATACAAATCCTTGAGCAAACGTGCAGAAATTTGCAGTTTCATTTATTCTGTGGCTTAGTCGAATGAGAGTGACTGTATTATCGAGTTTTTATCCATGAACCCAAATCTAAACGGGGGAACAATTGCCCCTGCGGCAAATTCTGGCTCATCTTCGTCTAGCCCCGCGATGTCGGGTCATGGCTCTTCACTTCGGTCTTCCACACAGACGAATACGGCATCTTCCTCTGGCACCCCCCCCAACGGGCAGCCCGGAAAAAATGGGCAGTCAAGCGGCAATGGTCAATCTGGCGCGTCGATTCCCATCAGTTTATATCGAGAACTCACGGCTGAGCTACAGTACACCCAAGAACAGCTCAGAGTCATGAGCGATCGCCACGAAACCATGACGCAGCAAAACCAGCAGCTGCGGGCAGAGATTTCTCAATTGGTGAAGGCTGTGCTTCAGGCTCGGTATGCTGCGAATACTCTGCAACCCGACGCACCCATCATGCCTGAGCTTGATGCGGCTTTGAGCCAACCCAGAAACCCGTCAGAAAATCCTAATTTTCCCTATCAGCCGACCTCTACTTCTCCACCTTCTGCTGCCACCTCCGCCAAATCTCAGAAACAATCCTTGGAAGATGCCCTCGCGGCGGCGATTACCCAGCAATCGGATATGATGCCGCCTGGGACAACGACATCAAGTTCGACTTCGAGTGATGCTTCGACCCTAGCCGATGCTTTGCTGATCAAGCCTGGAGCTAAAATAGGGTCGATCAAAATGCCCTCTCACCCGCGACCGCTGGGCACGACACAATCTCAGGTGTCGCATTCTAGCAATCCGCAAGGCAAAACATCGGTTTCAGCTCCTGCCTTCAGGGGATGGGGAATCGTTGCGGTGGTGATGATGGTTGTGATTACCGGATTTGGCATGGGATTTGCCACAACGTTGTGGTTGCAGCATCGTAGCAGTTCTACCTCTCGCTAGAATCAGCCACATGGGCAGAGCGATGATTCACGATCTTTGCGATGCGATGTGAGCGAGTTGTTCGCATTCATGCTGGGTGACGCGGTGGCGAAACTCGAACAAGTCGTCTAGCTGCGATCGCACCATATTGCCGAGTAAGGGGTCACTCAGCCAAGCGATAGGGAGAGAGCAGACCACGCGGTCTGTCAAAATTGTGCGATCGCCTGCTGATGTAAACTGATGGCGATGAGTCCACTGTTCAAATGGCCCTTCGACCTGAATATCAGTGAACTGGCTGTAGGGTTCGTACTCGTCGGTATGTCTCGCCAGCCACCGAATCGGCAAAGACCCAATGTAGAGCCGAAACTCAGTTTCGGCTCCTGGCCCAAGCCCCCCTTCTCGGCGCAACACCTCTACGGGTTGCCAAGGAGGCGTCAAAATATCGAGAACGTCGGGGCGCTCATGCAGGTTCCAAACAATTTGCACCGGAGCCTGAATTGTAACGGAGCGTGTGAATTGAATCATGCAAAAGTGTAGATATTCAGAGGGCAGAGCGAACGCGAAGTTTGAATCACATAACCCTGGTTTCACAACCTTCTGTTCCACAACCTTCTGTTCCACAACCTTCTAGAGAGAGCCAAACCGATAGCCCTTGCCATAAATTGTATGAATGAGCGGCGCTTCACCCTCCGCCTCAATCTTACGCCGCAACAGACGAATCTGCGCCACTAAAGCATTGCTGCTGGGCTGTGTTCCGGGCTTCCATAAGGCTTGATGCAGCTCGTCGTGAACGAGCACTTGGTTCGGATGGCGAATCAAATACGCCAGCAACTGATTTTCTTTCTCAGATAGCTCGATGGGGCGATCGCCCCGAAACGCAAGCTGATTTTCTTCATCTAATATCAAATCACCCAACACGAGCCGAGACGGGCGATCGCTCTCACTGAGAGTCGGCGGACGACGCAACAGCGCCCGCACTCGTGCCAACAGCTCCTTGAGTTCAAAGGGTTTGACCAGATAGTCATCGGCTCCGGCATCAAGGCCGCTGACGCGATCGTCTACGGTGTCTTTAGCCGTGAGAAAGAGCACGGGCGTGGTGTTGCCGTGCGATCGCAGCGCCTGACAAATTTCAATGCCGCTGCGGTTGGGCAGCATCCAGTCCAAAATCAGCAAGTCATAGGGCTGTTGATTGGCTAGGGTTTCACCCGTTGAGCCTTCATCAGCCACATCTACAATGTAGCCCTGACGCCGTAGCATTAAGCTCAGCGGGTCAGTCAGTTCAACTTCGTCATCTACCAGCAGAATCCGCATGGTTCTTACAGTTCAGCTGCACGACGCTACTGTCTTTAGTTTATATGAGATTGAAGAACATTAGGGTTGGCGGGTAATTGACAGCGCCCCGCACTGAAGCATCAGGCCGCCATCGATTTTATTCTGAAAAAGCTGCTATTGCCCAGCCGCTACCCAATGACCCGGCCAGCAGTCCGGCTAATCTCATCAAGGTCTGTTGGTGATTCATCATGCTCAATAGCTTGATCCCCAGGGTTCCAAAAATCCAAGCATTGATCGCGAGGGTCATGCCGACGATATAGCCGTAAAGCATCGAGTCTTGGCTGGAATAAACGATCGCCAGCAACGCCGCCACCCCAGTCGCGACCCAAATCGCACGTTTTTGAAATCGACACACCATTTCGGCATAGAAAACGGCGATCGCCAATCCACTAAACCCAATCGACGAGGGCAACTGAGAAAAGAAAGCCCCAGTAATAATTGCCAAGATAACTCCAATGAAGATCGATAACCAGTTATCGCTAGAAAACTGTGGGGGCGGCGATTTCATGGCCTCATCTGGGTTGTGGGGGGGGGGGGCATCAGGAAGGGGCTTCGATCTAAGATGCCTCAGCCTAACGATAAACAGGCAACGTGAAGTGAAAACTACTGCCTTGGCCAGGAGCCGAATCAACCCAAATTTTGCCGTAGTGGGCCAGCACAATGCGCTCGCATAGCGATAGACCAATACCATAACCATCTTTCGCTTCATCTCGTTCTAAACGAAAGCGATCTTTGAAGATGTTTTCCTGATTGTCATAAGGAATGCCAGGGCCATCATCTGAAATACTGATCTGCACCTTTTGGGTTGTGCGATGGAGTGCCGCAATCTGAATTCCCCCTCCCGGTGGGGTGTACTTAATTGCGTTGTCTAGTAAATTCATCATCAGTTGCTGCACGCGGTCTGGATCGGCATAGACCTGGGGTAAGTCTTGGGGAATATCTGTTTTGAGATGTTGAGACTTAGCATCAAATTGCTGGCCAAATCGCCCCAAAATATCTATACAGAGTTCTTTTAAGTCCAACGGAACGGGATGAATTTGAAATTGAGCCGTGCTACCGCGAGCGGCCTGCAAGATATCGGTGATCATTCGATCGATGGCTTTCGATTGAGTGCGTGCATGCTTGATGAGTTGACTTTTCAGCGCGAGTGAGATTTTTGAGGGCTCCCCTCTCACTTCTTGGTTATTCCCCATTTCAAGAGTCTCAACTGCAATAGAAAGTGCCGTTAGCGGATTGCGCAGGTCATGGGCAAGCATTGCAATGAGTCGATCTTTGAACTGAAGTTGGGCTTCGAGCGCTACTTTTTCTTGCTTCACTTGAAAAAGCTCATCAGACAAGCGGATGAGTTCTGCTTCATGAGCAACAGAGGAGACATTTCGCTGAGACAGCTGTGCTGGCTCCTCGGGCGGCAGACTAACCATACTTTTGGCAGTCGAGAGATACTCATCCATAGAGCGCTGCCATCGCTGCCACCAATTTTCCATCTGGGCTGTGATGTTATCACCAGCCAAAACCTGTTGCGGTTCAGGATGGATTTTAATCAGAGCGGGTGTGGCAACCAAGCGAAAATGTTCTGCCAGATAAGGTTGCTCAACGATATCAATAACCCGAAGCTCACAGGTGTGAGTATCCGACTTTTGGTTCAAATATTGACGAATTTGGCGAGTGTTTTCTCGTGCGCTGGGACGCTTGTCCACAAACAGCAAGAGGTGGATGGACGATTCTGAATGGACAAAATGTGCTGGGACAGCCTCCATGAAATTTTCTTCCGCAATTCTAACGGGATAAAGAGCGATAAGTAGCGTTGAACAATCGTTAAACCGTTAGTCAGTACCTCGTTGAATAAAAAATGCATCGAATGTAATTTTTCATAATCTCGTCAAAATCTCGATTTTTCTGAGTTATCACCTCGACAAGATGCTCAACAGACTTCAAATTAGGGTCTTAAATTAGCGATTACTCAGAAATATGTGAGTAGGCTTACCATATTGTACAAAATGAATCTGTTTTTTTCCTTAAGACTTTAATTCATCGTCTCATATAAAAAACGAGTATGGATGAAAAGCGTATTTTTTCTTAGAGAAAGCTCGTCCTATATTTCCTTATGCCTTAAGAACTTCAGGTGTTTCACACCCTAGAGATGGCTCGATGAGTTCAGTGAACTCAAGACATTGAATAAATGTTAGAAGCTGACATTCGGTTGTAGGATGTTGGGTGTGGACAGGCAATCTAGAGGTGGTTTTGTGCAGTCTTCTTCATCGACACCAATGTCTTCCAATGCTGAACCGTCCAATCTTGAGAAATATGAAGGACAGTTTGGCTCTTTCTTCATTACTCCATCCGATCGCCGCAGTGTGGTCATCTATCGTGCAGCGTTGGGCGTTGTTGCTCTCTGCTTTTGCATTGGCACATGCTTAGTCTTATGGAACCCACAGCTTCCCGTAGTGCAAGCAAGTCTCACTTATCTTTACTGGGGTATGGCGATCGCCCTTGGTGTGAGCCTGTGGATGATTCACATCTATATGGCCGCCCTCCATCGGGCACTCCAGATTTTTTGGGGGGTTGGTGTTGTATCAAGCCTAGCTGTAGCCTGGATGTATCCTGAGCCTCTAGTCGTCGCAATTTATACTCACGCCACGACCTTACTGGGCATTGGGTTTCTCTTTGTAGCGCTGACGGGCATTTTCTTCAAAGAAGCATTTTGCTTTAACAGAGCCGAAACTAAGCTCCTGACACCTATCGTCCCTTTCCTTTTACTGGGGCACCTCGCTGCACTGATTCCACTTCACGTTGAGCAGGTGGCTCTCGGCATTTGGGCTGTGTTGATGGCCGTCTTTGCAGTGCGAAAGGCCGTGCAGGCCATTCCTCCAGACATCGGCGATAAGAGCGTCTTTGATTATTTGCGACAACAGCGTCAAGGGGCTTGATCTCAGCGCTACATCGTAGTGATTTTTTGAGTTTCTATCGCGATTCTCAATGATTTGTGAGAGGTGGGGCGGGCATTGCC